>NZ_JBYTEN010000008.1:0-157661 GCF_058790595.1 Sphingomonas sp. EU05-FHT14C10
TTTATCGACCGCAGGCTCAACCGGCACGCCGATATGGTGACAATGGCAAGCGTGGAACTTCACCTGCGATTTGCCATCTTCCGTTGAGGAGCTTTTACCCTGGTCAAGACCGTCCTTGGCTTCGCTGGGCACGTCGAGGCAGCCGTTCAACGAAGCAACAGCACTCCGGCCACCGCCCATTTCCGCCGCATGCGCCATCGAGCACGCCACCAGGCCGGCGGCGACAAAAAGACTGACAATGAGCGCGAGCAGCCCTTTCATATATGGAGGCCCTATCGCCATTGCTCTCGGAAGGAAAGAGATAATTGTAACCTTCGCCAATCCGCACCATGTATATCTTCCGATTTGCAGATGTTATGGTATCACATCGAGCATTTTTACGAAAACACTCGAAAAACGTCCAAATAAACGTGTATGTATGTCGGAATTGACTTTGAATCTTTGCAATCGTTGATCGCGTATGACTTCGTACTTAACGATGACTGCAATCACACAATGTTGAACATTGAGTAGAGGCAAGGGTTCCAAATAGAAACTTCTTATCACTAAGCCTGATACCGGTGCGGCAAATGAGCAATATGCTCGTTGAGCTTGTCTTCCGGATCCGATGCTCGTGCGTGAGCGTGTCGATGGTGCAAGTCCGGATAGTGGGGATGACCATGGATCAGCGGCTCATGACGATGCCGGTGGCTGTGCGGTTCACCCACTGGGCATTCCGGCCCATGCGCATGCTGATGATGTGCGTCGTGGATATGGCTATGCTCGTGCTCGATCGCCTCATGGCTGTGAACGTGATCGTGGCGCTCAGTCAGGTGCAGCCAGACCCCCAGTCCCATCAATCCGGCAGCCGCCACGAGTTGCAGGGTTATCGGTTCATGCAGAAGCGCGATCGCCAATGTAGCGCCCATGAACGGTGCAACTGAAAAATAGGCGCCTGTCCGGGCTGTCCCGAGATGCCGTAGCGCCAGCACGAACAGGACGAGGCTCACGCCATAGCCAAAAAATCCGAGAAGGCTGGCGGTGAGCATCGTTGGAACGGTCGGGAGATAGGCGCCTGCGAAAATCGCGAGCAGAAGATTCACGCTACCAGCAACGATGCCCTTGATGGCCGTGATCTGGACTGGATCGGCCGAGGAAAGCTTGCGCGTCAGATTGTTGTCGATCCCCCAGCAAAGGCAGGCGGCGGCGATCGCGAGCGCCCCCAGGCTGAAGCCGCCCGGACCACTGGTCCAGGAGAGAACAATCGCCCCTGCCAGAATCGTAGCGGCACCGAGCAGCAGCCGCCGGTCGACATTCTCTTTAAATACCAGCCAGGCAATCGCCATTGTCGCAAGCCCCTCGAGATTGAGGAGAAGCGCAGCGGTGGAACCGGCAGTCGATGCAAGTCCAAGCATGAGCAGAAACGGACCAAGCATACCGCCGAACAGGGCCACGAGCATGAGCCAGGGCAAGTCGCCGCGACGGAGCGGCGCTTCCTTCGATTTGCTAGGCAAGAAGCACCGGTACAGATGGATGGCTGAAAGACCAATACCGGATCCAAGATACAGCAGGCCAGCCAGGGTCCAGGGAGTGATGCCTTCGCCTAGCAGCAGCTTGGCAAGCGGTGTGCTCGCGCCGAAAAGCGTCGCCGAGAGCAGCGCCATTGGAACCCCGGGCCAGCCGATCCAGCCTCGACCACTTGAAATTGTCATTTGCTCTCGTCCGGGGTCCGGCGCTGAAACGTCGCGTCGGTGTTCTGTCCTTCAAGACCAGCCGGCGCGAGCGCATCGAGGATAAGGCAGTGGGCGATCGTGCCCTGCTCGCATTGGTCAAGCAGGCGTACCAGTTCCTCGCGAAGCGCGTTCAGATCCGCAATCTTGTGGTCGATTTCCGCCACATGCGTGCTCGCGATCGCATCCACGGCCGCGCAGGACCGGTTCGTGTCATCGGCGAGGTCGAGAAGCTCGCGCACCTGGTCCAATGTAAAGCCGAGATCGCGCGCACGGCGAATGAAGGAAAGCCGGTTGAGGTGTCGATAGGAATAAGCCCGATAGTTTCCAGCAGTACGCTTGGGCGCTGGGAGCAACCCCTCGCGCTCATAAAAGCGAACCGTCTCCACCTTCGTTCCCGTCCGCCGGGCAAGTTCACCGATCAGCAGCATGTTTGAACCGCCTTACCTGTGGCCCTCGAGATGGCCCGGCTTATGGGCGAGCTTGCCAGGCGCAACGATTGCTTGACCCTCTAGTTGGTGCAGGGTGGATAATCCTGCCCATTGCTCGAGTCGAGGATGTATTCAGGTGGACGATTGTTGCTCAAAGAAGGGAAGTGAACTCGCAAGGCTCGCGGCCAAGCGTGATCAGCGGCGCGTGCTCATCATCGTTCTCATCATCAACGCCGTGATGTTCCTTTTTGAGTTCGGGGGCGGGCTCGTTGCCGGTTCGTCGGCGCTGATGGCGGATTCGGTCGATATGCTTGGCGATGCCTTCGTCTATGCGCTGAGCCTGTTCGCGCTTTCGCGGGGACCGCGGTGGGAGGCTGGAGCAGCCTTGGCGAAGGGCTTCATCATCCTCGGGTTTGGGATCGCCGTGTTGGCCGAGTTGGCGATAAAGATCATCCATGGCGTGCCGCCTTCGAGCAGTCTGATGCTGGCGGTGGGATCGGTCGCACTCGTCGCGAACCTCAGCTGTCTGGCGCTTCTATGGCGTTTCCGCACAGCCAATGTGAACATGAGCAGTACTTTCGAATGCTCGCGCAACGACGTCGCGTCGAATGTCGGAGTACTGGTCGCCGCCGCGCTGGTCGGCCTATTCGCGTCGCCCTGGCCGGACATCATCGTGGGCGCGGCTATTGCCGCCATTTTCCTACGCTCGGCCGTCAAGGTCCTGCGCAGCGCCTGGCCAGTGTGGCATCAGTCGGCATCACCCCAGCGCCCGGGGATCGCCAGGGACGTTTGACAAGCACGCTGGCCTAGCCGTCGCCGCAGCAACCCGCATCTTTGCCTTCGAGCTGAATTGGCGGGCATGGCAAGCTACCATAGGAACAGAAGACGCAGCAATCACCGCGCCTGGGTCGCAGGATCGCGCCGCAGCCAGTGCAGTCGTAGAAATATTGGCACGCGTCGGTCGGCATGGTTTCGGTTTTCACGAACCCGCAATGCGGGCAAGTGAGCGTCGATTGGAGCCGGGGCAGGCGCTCAGACATAGGAATAACCCAGCCATAGCAGGATCGCGCCTGAGATCAGCCCGATCAGCAAGACGAGACGCAGCCATCCGGGTGTGCAGACACGGCCTGAGCAGCCGGCAATGGCCGAACGCTGCATCCGCCAGAGCAATAGCGCGCCGCCAGCGAGGCTGAGCGTACCCAGCCACAAGAGAAGATCCCGGTATGGCGCGGTCACCACTGCGATCCCGCTGAGCCACGCAGCGCTGAGGCCCGCCGCCGTGAGCAGGATTGGCAGCGCACAGCAAGACGCCACGCCGAAGGCGGCGACGATACCACCCAGCGTCAATGCAACAGCGCCCCGCGCGCGTACGAGGCGCGTAGCATCGCCTGGGTTGATCGACATCAACGACTCCTTGAACCGGTCATGTCTGGGTCGTACCGTCTGTAGCAACTACAGACTCAAGCTCTTTTTTCCGGGAGTGACGCATGACGGCCAGCGGGGTGATCACGATCGGCGAACTGTCGCGACAAACAAGCTGCAACATCGAGACGGTCCGCTATTATGAGCGGATCGGCCTTACGCCCAAGGCGACCCGTCGCGGCCGCTATCGCTGTTACGGCGCGACAGATGTCCGCCGTCTTCGCTTCGTCCGTCGTGCTCGTGAGCTCGGCTTCACGCTCGACGAAATCCGCGCGCTGCTCGGGATTGCGGCCGAAGGCGAGGTGGCATGTGCGGAAGCCCGCGAGATCGCCGCTTCGCATCTGCACAGCGTCCGTGCGCGCCTCGCCGATCTGCAACGCATGGAGCGCGTTCTCGACGAAACCGTGCGGGCATGTGACGGGGGCGATAGCGCCGGGTGCCCGTTGATCGATACGCTTTCAGATGCAGGTTGAACGCGCTCGGCCAGCGTGGTCGAGACCCGTTCTTACTCGGCGGCCGAGTGCACTGCATGTTTCCTTCCATTGTAACGGAACTGGATCCAGAGAACCGCTAGCGCAAGAAATTGGACCAGCAGGGTTTGTAGCGACGGTAAGGTGCCGCGCATCGACAGCCTTCACATATGCGCTACCGCGTCCTGTCGATGAGCCCGGCGACCTGAAGCCCTGCCTTCCTTTCCGGGCAAACACCAGCGCGAGAGCAACGAAGCCTCGAGATGTAGGCGGGAAATTTCCGATCGGCGGCGAACACCTGTAGCGCAGCGTCGCGCAGGCAATTACGCGAGCAGCATGGCGCCGTCTCGGCGCGAGGCGCGACGCGCTTGATCCGAATTTTCGAGCCCGCAGCTTCGAGTCAGTGAGAGGAAGAATCTCCGTTTAGCCACTTAATCCAACAATGGTGCGCATTGGCGCTTGATCCTGTGGGGACTACAGGAATATTATGCGAATGATTCTCAACTAGAGGCTTGTAGATGCGCCTTTCCCATCGTCCTGTTCGCCCCGTATGAGAGGCACTAAAAATCCGTGGCGTCATACGCTCCTACTGCTGCTTTCCGCCATTCTATCGCAAATCGTGCCGAGTCAGGCGATTGCGAGCGACATGGACGTCCAGACCGTGTGGCGGCTGCTCGACTATGTCGCAGTAGATTATGCCGGTGCGGTCTCTGGGGGGCGCGTGAAAAGCGAGGCCGAATATGCGGAGATGGTGGAGTTCGCGGGCCAGGTAGAAACCAGGCTCGGATCTTTGCCCGACAAGGGCGGCAAATCCGACCTGTTGCGTCAGACGAGGGCATTGCGCGCGGCGATCGCAGCCAAGGCGGCGCCCGCTGCAGTGTCCGCGCAATCAAGGGCGCTCGCGTCCGCCTTGCTTGCTGCCTATCCCGTGCCGCTCGCCCCGACGGCGCCGCCCGACCTCGCGCGCGGGGCTGCGCTCTACGCCCAGAATTGCGCATCCTGTCATGGCGTAACGGGCGATGGACATGGACCGGGTTCGGTGCGGCTTGATCCACCGCCGATCGCGTTCAGCGATAAGGTTCGCGCCGATCAACGCAGCTTGTTTGGCCTTTATCAGGTCATCACCCAAGGCCTCGACGGCACGGCGATGGCCAGCTTCGATTCGCTTCCCGACCAAGATCGCTGGGCGCTGGCATTCTATGTCGGCAGTTTCGCTTACCCGAAGTCGGGGGTAGAACAGGGCCAGAGGCTGTGGCGCGATGACGCTTCGCTCCGTCAGAGATATCCCAACATGGCGGCGTTCGTTGGCGCAACACCAGCGTCGCTGGCCGCCGAAGTCGGTCCTGGCAAGGCTGAGGCCGTGACTGCCTATCTGCGCCGTCATCCAGACTCGGTCACGGCGCGCGCTACCGGTTCGCTCGCGCTCACCCGCGAACGTCTCGACGCGAGCCTCAAAGCCTATGCGGCCGGGAATCGGCAGGCAGCCGCCGATCTTGCCTTATCCGCCTATCTCGACGGATTCGAGCCAGTGGAACCGATGCTCGCCGCTCGCGATCCGGCGTTGATGGCGAAGATCGAACAAGCGATGGGGGCACTTCGGGCGGCCATCGGCAAGGCGCGCCCGCTCGCTGAGGTGCAAGCCGCCAATCAGGAGCTCGCGGGCCTCTTCGGCGATGCCGAGGCCGCGCTCGCGCCAGAAAACGCAAGCAGCACATCAAGCTTTCTTGGCGCATTCGGCGTCCTGCTGCGTGAGGGACTTGAGGCATTGCTGATCGTAGTCGCAATGATCGCCTTCCTCCGGAAGACGGAGCGGACCGAAGTGCTCGGCTTCGTTCACGGCGGATGGATGGCGGCCCTTGCTGCCGGCGTAGCCAGCTGGTTCATCGCCACTTATTTCATCAGTGTCAGCGGGGCTTCGCGGGAGCTTACCGAAGGCTTCGGCTCGCTGTTCGCTGCAATCATCCTGCTGACGGTGGGGATCTGGATGCACGGGAAGAGCAACGCGGAGGCATGGCAGCGTTACATCAAGGACAAGATGACGCACGCTTTGTCCCGGCGCTCAGGCTGGTTCCTCTTCCTGCTGGCTTTCGTCGTCGTCTATCGGGAAGTGTTCGAGACCATCCTTTTCTATGCCGCCCTCTGGGCCCAGGGAAATGGCTTGGCGATGCTGAGCGGTGCGGGCGCGGCTGCGGCGCTGCTCGCCGTGCTGGCTTGGATCATGCTCCGCTACAGTACGCGCTTGCCGATCACCCAGTTCTTTTCATGGAGCGCCATTCTCATCGCGATCCTTGCCGTCGTCCTTGCCGGAAAGGGAATTGCGGGTCTGCAGGAGGCAGGAATTCTAGGAGTTATACCGCTAACGGGTGTACCGCGCATCCAGATGCTCGGACTGTTCCCTACAACCGAGACAATACTGGCCCAGTTCGTCGTCTTGGCAATTCTAATGGTGGGCTTCTGGTTCAATGGCAGAGGCGCGGTGCGGGAGACCTGACGACATCGCCTGCAGCGCTAGCATTGCGCCAACGCATAGCTGTGCAACGCTTCGCAGTTTGCAAAACCGATTTCGCGGCTCGCGAGGCTTGAGAATCGGGCCGGGTAGAATCGCCGGCATCTTTTGCACGGCGGGGCTAATCAAACTGATGGGTTGCGACACTCGGATGTCTCCGCGGCGATTCACGCTTGAATCTGTAGGGACTACAGGATTTAATAGTACGGAAAGCCGAGGGAAACTCCGTGCCGTCTGACCTGACTTACACGCCTGCCGCCGGGCACCACTGGCTCACCCCGTTCT
This sequence comes from Sphingomonas sp. EU05-FHT14C10, assembly GCF_058790595.1. Taxonomy (NCBI): domain Bacteria; kingdom Pseudomonadati; phylum Pseudomonadota; class Alphaproteobacteria; order Sphingomonadales; family Sphingomonadaceae; genus Sphingomonas; species Sphingomonas sp. EU05-FHT14C10. The sequence goes on from NZ_JBYTEN010000008.1 coordinate 6,824, forward strand.
ACGACGTTGGGGTAGCCGTGCTCACACGCGAGGGTCGATGGAGGCGCGCTCTCGTCGAGCAGGTGTGTCCGAGAGCGGATGATGTAATCGTCGATGTTGGCTGCGGCACAGGATCGTTTCTCATGCGCCTGGGGAACGCTGTGCCGTCCGCCCGGCTCATAGGGATTGATCCTGACTCCGCGGTATTGGCGCGTGCGCGAAAGAAAATCGACGCCGCGGGACTCTCGGCTGAGCTGCGCATCGGCTTCGCGCGGCAAGCGGCTGAGTTGCTGGAGGGACGCCGGCCGACAAAGATTGTGTCGAGCCTGGTTTTTCATCAGGTGCCGATGGAAGAGAAGGTGGCCGCGCTCAACGCGATGTACGCCGCGCTCGGAGCCGGCGGCGAGGTGCATATTGCGGACTATGGTCACCAGCGCACGCCGCTCATGCGGGGCTTCTTCAGAGCAATCATTCAGAACCTCGACGGTCACGGGAATACTCAACCGAACGCCGATGGGATTTTACCGGAGCTGATGCAAACAGCCGGATTCTGCGACGTGGAGGAAACGCTCGTCATTCCAACGCTGAGCGGCTCAATCTCGCTCTACCGCGCGATCCGCGCAGCGTGACGCGAGACGCGAGGCGTTCCGCAAGTCATCGGCCTGGCGACAGCGGCTTTCGCCCTTCGATTGGACCCAAGTCGCCAAGCAGATCGCCTTGAGCAATCTCGCGCCTGGCGTGGGCGCGTCCATCGCCCCGTTTTTCACTGTGCGGCTCGGCTTCAATGTAAGCGGTGTTCTCAGCCCACGGCGGTCCAAGGCATGAGTTCGGCGACGCCGTTTGCCGGATGACCGTTGGCCAGGCTGGTCAGCGTATCGGTCAGCCAGATATGCGGGTTGATGCCGGAGAGCTTGCAGTTTTCGATGAGCGTGGCGATCACCGCCCAGTTGTCGCCGCCTTCGTCGGAACCGGCGAACAGGGCATTCTTGCGGTTCAGCGCGAGGGGCCGGATAGAGCGTTCGACGGTGTTGCTGTCGAGGTCGATGCGGCCATCGTCGAGGAAGCGTGACAGCCCATCCCAGCGGGTGAGCGCGTAGCGGATCGCTTCGCCAAGCTTGCTTTTGGCGCTGACCTGGCGATTGCGGGCTTCGAGATACTGGCGAAGATCATCGATGATAATGCGGCTGCGGTCATGGCGAACAGCCCGGCGTTGCTCCGCCGAAAATCCTCGCACCTCATCCTCGATGGCATAGAGCAAAGCGACACGGCGCAGCACTTCCGTTGCCACCGGCGAGCTGTCGGCCAGCTCGTAGAGCTTGCGCCGGACGTGTGCCCAGCAAAAAGCGAGGCTGATCTGCTGGCGGCGCCTGGCGAGCGCGGCATAGCCGCCATAGCCATCGACCTGCAGGATACCTGCAAAATCACCGAGATGCGCTTCTGCCCGTTCGCCCTTGCGATCGGCTGCATAGACATAGGCGACCATCGGCGGATCATCGCCGCCCCAAGGTCGGTCATCGCGGGCATAGGCCCATAGCTGGCCGGTCTTGGTTCGCCCACGCCCCGGATCGAGCACCGGCGCCGTAGTCTCGTCCGCAAATAGTCGTTCTGATCGTCGCAATCGCTCAAGGATGTGATCGCGCAAGGGGCGCAGATACCAAGCTGCCCGTCCGCCCCAGTCTGCCAGGGTGGATCGATCAAGCTGAACACCCTGCCGAGCGTAGATCTGCGCCTGGCGGTACAGGGGTAGATGATCGGCGTACTTGGCGACCAGCACCTGGGCGATCAGCGCTTCGGTGGGAATGCCCCCCTCGACGATCCGCGCCGGTGCCGGGGCCTGCACAATGGCGCTCTCGCACGAGCGGCAACCGTAGCGCGGACGGCGGGTGACGAGGACACGGAAGGTCGTGGGCACGACGTCGAGGCGTTCGGCTACATCCTCGCCGATCTGGTGGAGCGCGCCGCCGCAGCACGGACAGGCCTTGTCCTCGACATCGACGATCTGCTCGATCCGTTCGAGATGGGCTGGGAGCGAACCGCGGTTGCTCTTGCGGGGGCGCTCGGCGGGAGTCCGGCTTGCCTTGTCCCTGGCATGCTCGGCTTCGGCCAACGCCGTCTCGACTTCTTCCAGGGCAAGCTCGAACTGATCAGGATCGAGCTGCTCTGACCGGCGTCCAAAACGGTGGCGCTGCAGAGCCTCGATGATCGCCTTCAGGCGTTCCACCTCAGCCTGGAAAACCTTGAGCGTATCGAGCTCGCGGGCCTGTTCGAGGACGAGCGCACGCAGCGCTTCAACGTCGTCGGGGAGGTCCGCTTCCATGAGCATGGAAGGCAGTGAATCAGTAGGCGAAGGCCCCGTCAACCGGCAATCTGCGGGACAATGGGACGGCGTCCACCATGCACTCTGCGCCAGTCCAGACCCTCCAGAAGGGCACCGAGTTGTGCCGAGGTCAGGCGCATCACGCCGTCCTGAATGCCCGGCCACTTGAAGCCACCGGTCTCGAGCTTCTTGGCCATCAGACACAGGCCCGTGCCGTCCCACCAGACCAGCTTGATCCGGTCCGAACGCTTCGCCCGGAACACGTAGATCACGCCCGAATAGGGATCGCCGCCGTACTCGGCTCCGACCAGCGCGGCCAGGGCGTCAGGTCCCTTGCGGAAATCCACCGGGCGCGTCGCGACCATCACGCGCGCGCCAGCCCCAGGTCCTATCATCGCGTCGCCTTGAGCGCTTCGATCACCGCGGCAATCACACCGACGTCGGCACTGCGGCCGATCTTCACTGCCACACCGTCGATCTCCAGCTCGACAGCTGCAGCTGCGGTGCGACGTCGACGGCGGGGACGCCGCGTGGGAGCAGGATCGGACACCGCGCTGGGCTCGATTACGGCAGGCACGAACGCGACCGCTTCCGGCTCTTCCGAAGGCAGGATCCCCCCCTTAGCCTCAAGCTGCTTCCGCAAATCCCGCCGCCAGGCGTAAACCTGAGAGGGATCGAGCCCATGCCGGCGAGCCACGGCACTGACCCCGTCCCGGCCCGAATAGCACTCTGCAACAATCGAGGCCTTCACTTCGGGCGGCCACTCTCGCCGCTTGCCCGCGCCCGTAAACACCTCGAACCGCTGCGCGCCCTTGCTCACAGGATCATCACCCGAGATTATCATAGTCGCAGCGCACTCCAGCCCAATCAGGGCGCGGAAACTCGGCGCTACGCTTCACACGCGCAAGGTGGGGGCAGAACAGCGCTTACGCTTCAATGAACGCATCTCGTTAGGGAGCTTCGCGGGTGGTTCTCCGGTCGTCCCCTGATCTCGGCGGCTATCGTGACGGGTATCATCGTGCTGCGTGCCGAGTGGCGGACAAGCAGGCGGCCGCCAGCGCTGGCCCTCGGAGCCATACTCGGGGACGGCCCTGAGCAACGTCTTTGACCGTCTTCGGATTGGTGCTGTTGGCGACTATCTGGATATTCACGCATGGGACCACGAGTGGCCAGCGTTCAATTTCGCTGATGCGGCAATTGTCTGCGGCGTCGCGATCTTGGTGCTCGAGACGTTATGGGCCGTTCGAATGACCGGGAGGATCAGCGAGAACTTCGATAATCCGGCAAGTCGCGACTTTGCCGTTGTCGCACTCCTTGATCATCCGAGTGAGCTCAGTCCTAAGCCCGAGTAGGCGACGGATCCGGCTTTCGACGGCTTCGAGCTGATCGGCGGCGATCTGGGTCACCTGCTGGCAGGATGCGTCGGGCTCCTCCTGCAGAGCGAGCATCGTTTTGATAGCCGCGATGTCGAAACCGAGATCCCTGGCATGGCGGATGAATGTAAGGCGTCGAACGTCTTCTGCGCCGTAGAGACGTCGTCCACTGTCGGTCCGGGGAGGAGGGGGTATGAGCCTGATCCGCTCATAGTAGCGGATCGTCTCGATGTTGACGCCCGTGCGCTTGGACAAGACCCCGATCGTGATCATCGCAATCAATTCTGTAGCAGCTACAGGAGCGGGTATAGCAAGCAGCCACTGGCATTTGAAGCCCGAATGATCGGAAGCAAGCGTGACAGGAAGTGGGCGTACCTGCAGCGAGTCCAGGAGCGGGCACTGGTTCAGTCCGACGGCGTGTTGGCGCGGAGCTCTTCCAGCCAAAGTCGGGCGTTGCCGTCGGATGGCGCGCGCCAGTCGCCGCGTGGCGAGAGCGAGCCGCCTGCAGTCACCTTTGGTCCATTGGGCGACGCCGAGCGCTTGAACTGGCTGATCGTGAAGAAGCGGTAGAGAAACACTTCCATCCAGGACTTGATTGTCGCTAAATCATAGGCGCGGCGGCGCTCGTGCGGATATTGCGGCGGCCAGGCGCCGGTGGCGGCATCGCGCCAAGCGTGGAAGGCCAGAAATGCGATTTTTGACGGTTTCAGGCCGTAGCGCGTCAAATAGAACAAAGTGAAATCCTGCAGCTCGTATGGCCCGATTTTCTCTTCGGTGCTTTGCACGGCACCGTCAGCTTCTGCCGGCACCAGCTCCGGCGAGATCACGGTGTCGAGGACCGAGAGCAAGGTGCGGCTGGTCTTCTTGTCGAAGGCGTCCGATTGCGCCACCCAACGGATGAGATGCTGGATGAGTGTCTTGGGCACCGAAGCGTTGACGTTGTAGTGGCTCATCTGGTCGCCGACGCCGTAGGTCGACCAACCCAGCGCGATCTCCGAGAGATCGCCGGTGCCGAGCACCATTGCCGCTCGCTGGTTGGCTGCGCGGAACAAGATGTCGGTGCGCAAGCCCGCCTGCACATTCTCGAACGTCACATCGTAGACCGGCTCGCCCAGTGCAAACGGGTGCTTCAGAGCCGCCAGCATGGTCTGCGCTAGCGGCTTGATGTCGATCTCCTCGGCGGTGACTCCGAGATTGCGCATCAGTGCCCAGGCATTTGCTTTGGTGGCGTCGCCTGTCGCGAAGCCAGGCATGGTGAAGCCGAGAATGTCGGACCGGGGCCAGCCAAGCCGGTCGAATGCCTTGGCGGCCACGATGAGCGCGTGAGTAGAGTCCAGGCCGCCTGATACGCCGATGCAGAGACGCGAAATGCCCGTGGCCTGCAGCCGCTTCATAAGCCCCTGCACCTGGATGCTGTAGGCCTCATAGCAGTCCTGATCGAGGCGCGAGGGATCGGCCGGAGCGTAGGGGAAACGTGCGACGGCCCTGCGCAGCCCAAGATCGGCCATCGGCGGGTCGAATCGGAAGCCGATCCGCCGGAACCGATTTTGCGGCATATTCTGGGCAATCGCCGCCTCGTTGAACGTACCGGTGCGCAGGCGTTCAAGCTTGAGCCGCTCGACATCAACGTCTGCGATTGCCATCTGCGATTCCTGCGGAAAGCGGTCGGTCTCGGCGAGGAGCGCGCCGAGCTCATAGATGCAGGCCTGGCCGTCCCAAGCAAGGTCAGTCGTCGACTCGCCCGGACCGGCAGCGGAATAGATGTAGGCGGCCCAGCACCTTGCCGATTGGGTCGCGCAGAGCAGTCGGCGTGTTTCGGCCTTTCCAACGGTGATGTTGCTGGCCGAGAGGTTCGCCAGGATCAATGCGCCAGCCAGGGCGGCGAAGTCGCTGGGTGGCCCCGGCCCCCACACATCCTCGCACAATTCGATGTGGAACACGAAGCCTGGCAGGTCCTCGGCCGCAAAGATCATGTCCATGCCGAACGGTGCCGTCTGCCCCGCAATCTCGATTGTCGCGTCCTTCAGATCCCGGCCGGATGCGAACCAGCGCTTTTCGTAGAACTCGCGGTAGTTCGGCAGGTGACCCTTCGGAACCACGCCCAAAATGCGCCCACGATGCACCGCGACAGCGCAGTTGTAGAGCCGTCCCTCCCGCTCCAGCGGCGCACCGACGAGCAGGACGGGCGACAGTTCGCGGCTTGCAAGGACAACCTCTCCGATGGCCTGTTCCACGCGCTGCAGCAGGGCCGACTGCCCAAGAAGATCATCAATGGCATAAGCCGAAAGGCCGAGTTCTGGGAAGACCATGAGCGCCACGCCTTGACCTGCGCCATCTCGGGCCAACGTCAGTGTCTCGGCGACATTGTAGGTGGGATCGCCGACCTCGCATTTTGGCGTGCAGGCCGCAACGCGGACGAAGCCCTGCTGATAGATGGAATAGAAGCTCATAAGCCGATCTCATCTTCATAGCTTGTCGATGCCTGGATGCTGGCAAAGCTAAGCGGCATCGGCCGCCCGCGGGGGCACAGATCAATCATGTCTTCGATAATGATCATCGGGGTTGATTCTGTAGTGGCTACAGGAGGTAGGTGTAGCAATTGACCCGAGGCCTGTGAACCGAGAACGACGATGACCGAGGATGTCGTAAGCCTGATCTGGGACGCCTGGCGCACACAAAAGAAGGGCGCCGACGCAATCGCGCAGCGGCAGCGCGCGCGCCTCGTTGAAATCGTGGCCCACGCCCGTGCTCGCTCCCCCTACTATCGTGAGCTGTATCGCGATCTGCCCGAGCGGGTAGAAAGTGCCGAGCAGCTTCCCGTCACCGACAAGAAGAGGCTGATGGGGCGCTTCGACGACTGGGTCGCGGACCGGGAGGTGACGCTCGAGAAGGTCCGTGCCTTGGTCGCCGATCCGGACCGCGTCGGCGAACGCTTCCTCGGACGCTACACGGTGGGTGGCACCTCGGGGACAACGGGAAGACCCGGCCTGTTCCTCACGGACGAGCGGACGATGTCCGTGGTCTCGGCAATGGCCCTGCGCACGATGACCGCCTGGCTCGGGTTTGGCGATTTTGTGAGAATCGTGCGTGGTGGCAGTCGAGCGGCCTTCAGCGTCGCGCCCGGGCATACCCCAACGGGCATTCCTGCCGCGCGCTCCCAACGGTCCGCCAGGGGGCGCAAGCGATTCCTGCCGATGCCCGTGCACATGCCCGTGACGGAGCTCGTTCCCCGACTGAACGCTTTTCGGCCAGCCATTCTGGCGGCCTACGCCAGCACCGCCCGGCTCCTCGCCAACGAGCAAAAGGCAGGGCGCCTCAAGATCAAGCCGGTTCTGGTCGTGTCCTTTGCGGAAGGACTTTCGCCGGACGACCAAGACGAGATCGCGAACGCGTTCGGGGCCAAGGTCGGCAACACTTATGCCGCCAGCGAGTGCCCCTTCCTGAGCTACAGCTGCGAGTACGAGTGGCTGCACGTCGATGCCGACTGGGCCATTCTTGAACCAGTCGACGCCGGCTACCGCCGGGTGGCTCCGGGGGAGCATTCGCACACGGTTCTGCTCACCAATCTCGCCAACCGCGTGCAGCCGATCCTGCGCTACGACCTTGGCGACAGCGTCGTTCAGCGACCCGACCCTTGTCCGTGCGGAAATCCCCTGCCGGCAATCCGGGTGGAAGGCCGTTCCGCCGAAGTCCTCAGCTTTGCGACGCAAGGCGGGGAGCAGGTCGCGATCCCGCCGCTGGCGTTCGAGATCGACGGCATAGCGGGCGTCGCGCTGTCGCAGATCGTGCAGATGGCGCCCGATTGCCTGCGCGTCCGTTTCATGCCCCAGCCTGGCGCCGATCGTGACGCCATTTGGGAAAAGGCACAGGCGGAATTGAAGCGTGTCCTCGCAGATCACGAACTGGGTCACGTTGCCGTACAGCGCGCCGACGAGCCGCCCGAGCAGACAGCGGGCGGCAAGTTCCGGGAGGTCATTCCGTTGGAAAGGGCTTGACGTGGGTTAATCGGGTAGGAGGAACGGCAATGGCAGGCGGCAAGAAAGAGGTCGCAAAATTCTTCGCTGGGTTTGCAGCCAACCAGGCGCTCACCCATGGGGGTTTAGCCGCGGCGGGCATTCAGTTCACTCTCTTTGGCATCGCCTACAGCCAACGACTGAACACGATCGCCGCTGTTGTCTGGGCGATCATTCTACTTCTGCTCATCTACTTTGCATGGGGTAGAAGATGACGAGCGTGGGCCTGCATCTTGCGCCTGCAAGCCCTGCGAGATTGGAAAGGTTTCCGCAGGGCGGTGGCGACCATGCCAACCACCGCTGCCCGGGCGAGTGGATCGTGCTTGCACTGATGAGGCAGGCCGTGGAGATACTGACCCGCCGCATCCGCTACGACGTACCGGAGCAGGGCCTCGACACCGACTGGGGCTGGCTTCCGGCGCTGCCGCGCTCGAGATTCGTAATCCGAAATGTCCGGGAGAATTGACATGGCGGAGATCCCTGCAACCGAAACCGAGCTCAGGCAGGAACAGCGCAAGGTCTATCGCAACGCGACCGTTGGCGTTGTGTTTTGCGCAGCTGTACTTGGGGCCGCGCAGGTCTTTCTCCCGCGGCTCATCCAATTCCCCGAGGCAGACCTGGAGTCGCGGTTGACTTTCTGGGCCGTGGCCGTGCTGTTCCTGCTCGTCTGGGTCATGGCCGGGCTCGGCATGGTATCGACCCTCCGGCGCTATTCGGCCCAGGACATCCAGGGATCGGCCTATTCCCCGCCAAGTCCCAAGATCGCTGTCCCCCTTGCTTTCCTCCAGAACACACTCGAGCAGTTCGTGCTGACCACTTTCATATTGCTCGCGTTCATCCTGCTGGTCGGCGCGCCGGCGATGCCGTTCATCGTCGCCACGGTCGTCCTGTTCGCTATCGGCCGCATCAGCTTCCTACGCGGCTACCCAAAGGGTGCCGGCGGACGCGCATTCGGATTTGTGGTCACGGGGATCCCCGGCCTGATCGCCTTCGTCATCTCACTGGCCGTCATCATTTCGCGCGTTTGGAGAAACGGCATAGCCAGCTGAGCACATGGTTTCGGCGCTTGCGGCCTTTTTCTGAAAGCCCTTGATTCTGTAGCGACTACAGGGTGTAGAAGCCTCCTCCGGCATGGACGAAGCTCAGAGCCGAGCTGACCGGCGCAAACCCGAGGATACCATGAAAGCTGACGAATTGGACACGGCCGGAACGCGTATATGGCGCTTCAAGATCGATGGTCTGGATTGCCAGAACGAAGTTCGTGCACTGCGCGCTGCCTTGGGGCCAATCGTCGGAGAGGACAGGCTGTCATTTGATACCAGAGCGGGCGTCATGTCGGTGCGACATGACGATGCCGCAAAGATTGACCTTATTCCGGCAGCCGTTGCTGCCACCGGTATGGGCGCGCATCTTTTGGCGGAGCCGAGGCCACGTCTCGAATCGGCATTGCTGTTCAAGGTTGTCGGACTGGACTGCCAGAACGAAGTCGCGGCCCTCAAGAGGGAAATCGCGCCACTCGTGGGAGGAGATGCCTGGCTGGCATTCGACACCAGCAAAGGAATGATGACGGTCGCGCCACAGCGGCAAGCGACGGCTGACGAGATAATCAGGTGCATCGCAGAGGCTGGGATGCGCGCCTCGCTAGTTGCTGCCAACGAAGCGGAAGCAATGCTCTTCCGCATTCATGGACTCGACTGCAAAAACGAGGTGGCAACGCTCTCCAGGGAACTCGGGCCGCTTGTCGGCGAGGACAGGCTCGCCTTCGACACCGCGCGAGGCTTGATGACCGTGAGCCCGCAGAACCCGTCCGATCCCGACATGATCGAAAATGCTGTGGCGCGAACCGGCATGCGTGCCGAGCGATGGTCGCCGCCAGCGATTCCGCCTGGCGCGACCGAGCCGGCAGCAGCTCAGGACGGAGCCGCGTGCGGCTGTTCGTCAGAGGTGCAGGAGGCCGTCAGCCCGCCGATCCCGACCCACCTGTCCGATCAAGTCGTATTCCGGATTCATGGAATGGATTGTGCCGACGAGATCGCGGCACTGAAGCGAGAAGTTGGTCCACTCGTCGGAGAGAACAAGCTCGCGTTCGATCTTCTCAATGGGCGCATGTCGATCGACATGACACCCGATCCGGCGCTCGAGGCACGTATTGAGAAGGCAGTCGCTCACGCGGGCCTGAAAGCTGAGCCGTGGACCGAAGGGGACTCCAGCGCAGCCGCACATGCCGAAGAGCAGCGTAGGCGCGTGCAATCGTGGCTGACGACAGCAAGCGGTGTATTCACCGCACTAGGCTTTGCAGTTCATGCGTGGCTCGGAGGAGGTGTCATTGCGGCATTCGAGGCCGGCGAACACGCTTTGGGTTCCACCCCTCTGCCAAGCGTCATCCTCTACACGCTCGCAGTGCTGCTCGCGGCGCGCTATGTCGCGCCCAAGGCCTGGCTCGCCGCCAAGCGGCTGCGTCCCGACATGAATCTGCTGATGACGGTCGCCGTTGCGGGCGCCATCGGTATTGGAGCTTGGTTCGAGGCGGCCACGGTTTCATTCTTTTTCGCCCTGGCTCTGGCGCTGGAGGCTTGGAGCCTCGGCCGCGCGCGCCGAGCGGTTGCGGCCCTCATGGAACTCGCTCCGCCGACCGCCCGCGTCAGGCTCGAAGACGGCTCTGAGCGTGATGTCCCGGCGGCCGAGATTCGGGTCGGAACGCACATAATCGTCCGGCCGGGCGACAAGGTGCCATTGGATGGCCGAATTGCCGCCGGCGAGAGCGAGGTCAATCAGGCCCCGATCACCGGCGAGAGCGTCCCTCTGTTCAAAGCACAGGGCGACGAGGTCTTCGCAGGTACCATCAACGGCGAAGGCGCACTTGATGTCGTAACCACCAAGGCGGCGAACGATACGACGCTGGCGCAGATTATCCGAATGGTTGGCTCGGCTCAGAGCCGGCGCGCGCCGAGTGAGCAATGGGTTGAGAAGTTCGCCCGCATCTACACGCCCGTCGTGATGGCGCTCGCCATTGTGGTCTTTCTTGCTCCACCTCTGCTGCTGGGCGGCGCCTGGGATGTCTGGTTCTACCGGTCGCTCGTGCTTCTCGTGATCGCTTGCCCGTGTGCTCTGGTGATCTCGACGCCCGTAACCATCGTCGCGGCGCTCGCCGGAGCGGCGAAGCAGGGCGTCCTCGTAAAGGGCGGCACCCATCTTGAAACACCTGCTCACCTCAAAGCCGTCGCTATGGACAAGACGGGCACGCTCACCGAGGGACGACCACAGGTGGTCGAGATCGTGCCCCTCGATGGCCGCAGCGAAACGGAGCTTCTCCGCTTGGCCGCAGCTCTGGAGGCACGTAGCCAGCATCCGATTGCGCACGCCATCCTTGCGAAGGCGATCGAACTCAAGATAGCCACGGAACCTGCCGAGAGTGTCCAGGCGATAATGGGCCGAGGCGTTACCGGTCGTGTGGCCGGTCGCCAGGTCTGGCTTGGCTCGCGCCGCTATATCGAGGAGCGGGGTGTCAGCTCGGATATGGTTCTGGAGCGGGCCGATGCCCTTTCGAGTGCCGGTCGCACCATCGTAGCAATCGGCGATGAAGAGGATGTCTGGGGGCTCATAGCCGTCGCTGATGCCGTGAGACCGGAAGCAAAGGACATCGTTGCCGCGCTTCACCGCGCCGGCGTCAAACACGTCGTGATGCTTACGGGAGACAATCGGCCAACGGCGGAGGCGATTGCGCAGCAGACCGGCATTGATGAGGTCCAGGCGGAACTTCTGCCAGGCGACAAGGTCGCTGCGGTCGAAGCTCTGGTGCGGCGCTATGGGTCGGTCGCTATGGTCGGAGATGGTGTCAACGACGCGCCCGCGATGGGACGTGCAAATCTCGGTATCGCAATGGGGGCCATGGGCAGCGATGCCGCTATCGAAACGGCTGATGTGGCCCTTATGTCGGACGACCTCTCGAAGCTGCCCTGGCTGGTGCGCCATTCGCGCGCGACGCTCGCGGTGATCCGGCAGAACGTTGGCTTCTCAATTGCCGTGAAGCTGCTGTTCACAGCTCTGACGGTGATTGGTCTTGCATCCCTGTGGGGCGCCATCGCGGCCGATGTCGGCGCATCGCTGCTGGTTGTTCTCAACGGCCTGCGTCTGCTCAACCGGGATCAGGCCAGCACTCAGCGAGGTGGCCCTTCCGAGGGTCTCGGAATTGCGGCGCACCGGCATCAAGCCCGTGCGATCGCCGAAACCCCGCGGGCGTAGCCCAGAGTCCCCTTCGGTGCGAATTCGAGCCAGCGTGGATAGTGACCGCGGAGAGCGGCTAAGCAATGAGGACTGATTGATTGTGGCGGACCCGAGATGGACAAGACGAGCTACATTGGCCGGTGGTGCCCTCGCTGCTGCCCTTACGGTCGATGTCGTCACGAAATGGCTGATCATCAATCTGGTGATGGTGCCGCCGCACACGATCGAAATCGCGCCCTTTTTCAATCTGACACTTGGTTTCAACCCGGGTGTCAGCTTTGGGATGTTCCGTGAGCTCTTCCTTGATCGCCCAATGGTGCTTGCCGGTATCAAGCTGGTGATCGTGGTCGGTCTTATCGTCTGGGCCCTGAGAACGACAAGGTCATCCGAGACGATCAGTCTCGGTCTGATTGCTGGCGGTGCCACCGGCAATGTGTTGGACCGGATGCGTCAAGGTGCCGTAACCGATTTCCTCGATTTCCACGTTGGCGGCTGGCATTGGCCCGCCTTCAACATGGCAGATGCGATGATAGTGAGCGGCGTAGTCCTGCTCATCGCAAGCTCATTTTGGCCGACGGAGTCGTTGATCCTCACTCAGAAGCGGTCGAGCCGTGCCAGGCGCTGACGATGGCGCTCATCCATGCGTCTAACATGGTTCGGGGCACAGCGTTGAACGGATTGCTTTGCTCGCGCAACAGTCGGCTTGAGCGTCTGCCCCGATGTGCGGGCTGCGAACGCTTCCCCAACCCCTTTGAGCCGCCGATCGCACATCAGAGGAGCCTTGCATGACCGCAGCTTGTACGCAGGGCGTCGACACCGGATTCGTGGCGCTAGGCTATACTAAGGTGGCGGTGCTCGGAGTCGTCCAGGGGATTACCGAACTACTGCCGATCTCCTCGACGGCGCACATGCGGATCGTGCCTGCGCTGCTAGGTTGGCAAGATCCGGGCTCGGCTTTCTCGGCCGCCATGCAGCTCGCAGCGCTGGTGGCCGTCATCAGCTATTTTTGGGGTGACGTCAGCCAATTGGCCACGAACTCCCTTCGCGCTGTTGCACATCGGGATTTCCGGGACCGGCATTTTCGCTTCGCTGTTTGGATTGGCCTTGCAACTATCCCGATCGGCATGGCGGGCCTCTCCTTGTCGGCGACGCTGAACGTATGCGGTTCTCCGCTACGGACCCTCTCAGTTATCGGCTGGGCTTGCATCATTATGGCCATCCTTCTCGCGCTTGCGGAGATCTACGCCCGTCACCGACGAAAACTCGACGATGTGTCCCTCGTCGATGCAATGATTGTGGGCATCGCGCAGATCGGCGCACTGATCCCAGGAGTGTCGCGCTCGGGCTCTACCTTGACCGCTGCGCTTGCGCTCGGCTTTGAACGGGAAGAGGCAGCGCGGTTTTCGTTCCTGCTTGGCCTGCCGGCTATCGCTCTGGCCGGCTTCAAGGAACTGTGGGAGCTTCACAAAGCTCATCTGTCTTTTGATGGCTGGTCCATTCTTCTGGTCGGGCTCGTTGTGGCCTCCGTCTCGGCATTCTTCGCAATCTGGGGTCTGATGCGCGTGCTCGAGCGCTTTTCGGCTTGGCCATTCGTGATCTATCGAGGCGCGCTCGGCGTTTTTCTCATCTCGGTTGTCGCACTGGGTCGACTCGCCTGATCGGCGAATATTTGGAATTTTGCATAAACGCCAACGGCAATAGCAAGAAGTCAATATTCAGTTGGATACGAATAACGCGCCGAACGTAAGACTCTGATGCGGTGCTCGTTTTTAAGTCCCATAAATTTGACCTTAGCGCCAATTGAGGAGCTTTACGATGCAAACGACAGACCGGGCGGAGGCTACTTTTGGTCGGTTTTTCGCGTATTTCGGCGCGGCGCTAATCACAGCCATTCCGGCCGTCGCATTGCGTACAGCGGGCTGGCGACCCGATCCGCTGCTCGATGCCGCCATCTTTGGCTTCGCAATCCTGGCAGGAGGCTTCATGCTGTCATGGGGCGCCGAGGCAGCCGAGAAACGGGTGGGCCAGGGACTCATCATCGCTGCAATAGCCCTTGTGACGGTGCTTCCCGAATATGCGGTTGATTTTTACTATGCTTTCGCTGCGGGAAAGGACCCCGCGTCTAATTACGTTCACTACGCCGCCGCCAATATGACTGGAGCCAACCGCCTGCTGGTTGGACTTGCGTGGCCTTTGCTGGTGTTGCTCCATTGGCTTCGAACGCGCACACGCCGAATCGACCTGGCGCCATTAAATGCCGTGGAAATCATCTTCCTTCTGATCGGTAGCATTTGGTCCTTTATGATCCTGCTCCGCGACCAGATTGGGATCCTTGACACTGTCGTGCTGATCGGGGTGTTCGCGGCTTATGTCTGGCGGGTCAGCCATCTTCCCAAGGCGGAAGAGGACGAAGAGGATGAACCCGGCCCGGCAGCTGTGCTGACCACGCTTTCGTCAGCGCAGCAGTGGCTCTCCATGGGGGGACTGACGATCATCGCCGCCGTAATCATCCTCGTATCGGCAGAGCCGTTCGCCGAAGCGATGATCGATTCCGGCCGACGGCTTGGGTTTGATGAGTTTTTGCTCATTCAATGGCTGGCGCCGCTTGCCAGCGAAGCGCCGGCGGTGACAATCGCGGTGCTGTTTGTTCTGTCCGGACGTGCGGCGAACGGGCTCACGACAATGATATCCGACAAGATCAACCAATGGACCTTACTGGTCGGCATGCTGCCGTTGGCGATGAGCCTTGGCGCCGGCGAATTCGTAGCCCTGCCGCTCGATGCCCGCCAGCACGAAGAATTCTTCCTGACAGCAGCACAGTCGCTTCTCGGTATCGCCCTGCTGCTCAGGCTTAAGCTAAGCCTCTGGGGAGCACTCGCCCTCGCAGGGCTGTTCGTCATCCAGATTGCATTGGCGCTCCGCTTTACGGGTGATGAAGCGCGGACGATTGCCAGTCTGACATGGATGGCTTGGGGGTATCTCGCGCTCGCGGCCGCAATCGTGGCGTCGAACGCGAAGGCGTTTGGTCACCTGCTCCGCATTGGACTCTTTGGCGGTCGCCCTACCATGCCTCTGTCGACGAGCGCCGCGAAGGAGAACGAATTATGACTGGCAAAAAGATACCCGTCTTCTGGAAGTGCTCGGATGATGAGGTGGGCCTGCGGGGCGCGCTTCCTGGATCGGGGGCAGGTTACGACCAAAGCATAGCTAGATCGAATTGGCCTCGGGGGCGGGGCGCGGAACTTCGGTGAGTCCGTCGGACGCCGGCGCTAGCATGGGTGAAACGAAACGATGGCGGAACTGACGACGGCACCAGCTATTTCACGTCGGCTCGTTCTCGCCGGCATAGGCTGCATCGCGTCTTCCCTTTCGGCAGGCAGCATCAAGAGCATAAGGGGCAAGACCTTTTCCGAGACGATCTGGAGCGGATTTGCGAGCGCGCCGCGCTGGACACCCTTCGAACTTGCAACCGACGACACGATCATTGTGCGGGCACAAGCGGGCTCGTTGGATGTCGATGCGGTGCTCGACAGCGGGAGTGCGGTGTCGGTGCTCAGCAGCACGCTTGCCTCGCGATTGGCCATTAGCGGAACGGACGCTCGGGTGCGCGCGACTAGCGGCCGCACGGTCGTGAAGATCGCACATGACGTTCAGTTGACTCTGGATGGCCAACCTCGCTCGTTGCCCATGGTCGTCATATCCGATCTCTCGACCACATCTGCCGCGTTCGGCCGGCCGATCGATCTGTTGCTGGGATTAGATATGCTTGCTGATCGTGCCCTCGCGCTCGATTTCGCGGAGGCCCGTCTTGCCTTGGTGCCGACTGGTTCGTTCGCAGGCGGCAATGGATGGAGCGTGCTACCGCTCAAGCTCGGCACAGCTCACGAGTTGCTGGTTTCGGCATCCCTGGATGGTCTTCCTCCCGCGCCGATGATTCTGGATATGGGGAGCGGAATCGCGCTCATGATTTCGAGCGCGTTCGTCGGCGATCACCATCTGCTGGACCACCGCAAGGTATCCACAGTCGCCATCGGCGGAATGGAGGGAATGCACGTTGCGAAGGCGGCGATGATGGATACCGTCGCCCTGGTAGGGTTACCTGTCGCTGCCGTTCCTTCTGCCGTGGTTGAGAACTGGCTATCGACCAGCGCGGTCGCGAATATCGGTCTCCCGCTGATCGCACAGTTCGACGTCGTGATCGATATCACCGCTTCGCGGCTATGGTTGCGCAAACCCAAGCGGAGCCGCCACAATCTGCTTCTTAAGGATCGCACGGGCCTTGGTGTCGCTTCGCGATCGAGCGGTTTGACAGTCGTGCATGTCGCAAGTGGCAGTCCGGCGGAGCGGGACGATTGGAAGGCAGGCGAGCAGATCGTAGCGATCGACGGCGAGCCTGTCGGTCCCAGCTATACGCGCTCGCGGCTTTGGCGATGGCGCTACCGGCCAGCGGGTGCCGTCGTTTCGCTGACCTTGGCGGACGGTTCGGTCCGACGAATCAGGCTCACCGACTATTATTGACTGTGAATAACCCAGCCACAGCAGGATCGCGCCTGAGATCAGCCCGATCAGCAGGGCAAGACGCAGCCATCCGGGTGTGCAGACACGGCCTGAGCCACAGGCAGTGGCCGAACGCTGCATCCGCCAGAGTAACAGCGCACCGCCGGCGAGGCTGAGCGCACTCAGCCACAACAGGAGATCGCGGTATGGCGCCGTCGCCATTGCGATCCCGCTAAGCCATGCGGAGCTGAGACCGCCGCCGTGAGCAGGATTGGCAGTGCACAGCAAGACGCCACGCCGACGGCCGCGGCGAGGCCGCCCATCCCAGCGAGCGCCCAGCCTGCTGGTCGCGGTGAAACCGCGTCCAATGCCGTCGATGCCTCATACGCGTGCTCCCGTTGATCGGGGCGTAACAGGTGCTTCGGCGCGGAAGAGTTTAATGGCAATGAGGGCCAGCGCCAACTCGACTGCCCCGAACAGCCCCAGCGCCGCACCGAAGCCGAGACGCAGAAGCTCGCCAAAGAGAAGGCTGCCCAGCCCAAAGCCTGTAAAGAGCATGAACACGTTCAGGCCCATCGCCTGCCCGGGGCGCTGCGCGCTGAGCGTCGTCACGATGCCGGCGAACAGTGGCTGCGTCATGTCATAGCCGAGCGACAGCAGCGTCACAGCCAGCGCGGCAAGAACAAGCGGCATATTGAGGATCATCACCGCGCTTAAGATGGCGCTGATCGCGAGGCCGATCGGAAGAAGCCGGCCGCGGCCGCGGCGATCGGCGAGCCGGCCAATGATCGGTCCGAACAGGAAGCCCGGAATCCCATAGCCGAGCAGCGCCAGGCCGATACCCACCGGCCCGAGGCTGTAACGGTGTTCGAAGTAGAGCCCGAGCCAGGTAAACACGCCCGAGTGGAAGATCGAATTCAAGAAGACATATGCATAGGTGCGGCGTCCACGCTCGCTGCCCAGCAGCTCGCGATACCCACGAAACAGAACAGCGAGGCCGCCAGCGACCGGTTGCGCGGCGCCAGCGATAATCTCACGACAGGGGAGAAGCGCTAGCAGCACCGCCGCGCCGACCACCCCTACAGCGATGAAGATCCCCTGCCAGCCGATATTGGGTTCGAGTAATGCGCCGAAGGTCGAGCCGAACGCCATGCCGCCGGCCATGGCGCCGAACAGCCAGCCGAGCGGACGCCCGCGGCTCTCGTACGGAAACAGGCGACCGACGAGCACCAACGCGAGCGGCACTACGCCGCTGGCCCCCAGCCCGGTCAGGACCCGCCACAAAGCGAGCGTCTCCACCGAGAAAGCCGTGGCGGTAAGCAGGGTCAGCACCGAGAAGGCAGCGAGCGATCCGGCCATGATGCGCCAAAGTCCGAACCGATCGCCGAGCAGACCATAGACGAGCGTCGCCGCCCCATAGGGAATGAGATAGGCCGGGACGACCAGGCCGGCCTCCTGCGGCGAGACCGCAAAGGTCGCCGCCAACCGCGGAATGATCGGCGCGACCATGAAGGCCTGGAAGAAGATGATGAAGGTGGCGATGGCAAGTACCCGAAGCAGGCGCTCGCGCTGATCGACGCCGGAAACTATCGAGGCCGACATCAGGCATCTCCTCTGAGGTTGGAGCTGGTGTCGCAGGTGCCGTCGCAGGGCACCTGCGGCCCGGCCAGAGCGCTCATGACGGTGCAGACCTCGAGGCGGCCGTGGGCCGGGCAGGCAGCGATGAGCGACTGCAAGGCGTCGCCGATGCGCTGGAGCTGCTCGATCTTGCGCCTGACCTCGTCGAGCTTGGCGGCCGCCCGTTTACGAACTTCAGCGCAATCCGAGGCCGGGTCAGTCTTAAGGGTAAGTAGGTCGCGGACCTCGCGCAAGGTGAAGCCGAGTTGCTGCGCTTCGCGGATGAAGTGCACGCGCTCGATGATGTCCGGCGGGTAGCGGCGCATGCCGCCCGTCGGCCGTGGCGGCTGCTCGATCATCTTCTCGCGCTCATAGAAGCGGATCGTCTCGACGCTGACACCGGCCGCGCGTGCGGCCTTGCTGATCGGTAAGGCTATCATGCCGGTGATACTACCCTCCGTACCATGGTACGGAGTCAAGTCCTGATTTATCAGCGTGTGAGGCAGGATGCATGGCTCCGTCGTATGGTTGCACCCTTTCCAGCAATCCCGTCCAGACGGCCTTGAGAAAACGAAACGGTCCCGGCCGGCACAATGCTCCGGGCGCTTGCTCCGCAGCAGGCTCAGCGCAACGAGGGTGAGGCTTATCGCGATGCTTGCCGCGGCGGCGGGGGTGTCGGCACCGTCCAGCACGAACTGTGCTGCGGCCAGCCACGCTCCAAGCGCGACCTTGACGAGGCGAAGCGACCGCGCGACCTCGAGCCGCTCAGAAACGTCCTCGCCGCTCTGGCGGAGCGCGCCGCCGCAGCAGGAGCAACCCTTGTCCTCGACATTGACGATTTGCCAGCCAAAGAGACCGAGCGAGATTTCGCCTCATCGGCTTTCGCGACATTTTTGCAGAGGTCAGATCACGAACCTATCCCAGCCTGCATAATGCTCCTTGCTACGGGGCCCCCGCGGGACGCTCAGCGCGATAAGCGCAAGTCCGAGAAGGATGCTGATCACCGTCGCGACACTGTTCCCACCCGCCAGCAGGAAGGGCGCGGCAATGAGCCAGGCTCCGAACGCTGCATTGATGAACCGCAGGAGGCGCGCAACTTCGGCCGTTGCGATCACCGCGACGGTGATCGTGAGCGCGCCCATCAGATGATCACTGTTCGCCATGGCGCCTTCGGTGCCGAGCGTCAGCCGTGTCAGCATCAGGAATAGGCCAATCGCGATGCTCACAAGAAGCGTCCAGGGCAGCGTCACCCCGCGCTTCGCTTCCGACCAAGCCGCCTGGGTAGAGATCATCGCATCTTCGCTATATTCCTCGCCCC
Organism: Sphingomonas sp. EU05-FHT14C10; assembly: GCF_058790595.1. Classification (NCBI taxonomy): domain Bacteria; kingdom Pseudomonadati; phylum Pseudomonadota; class Alphaproteobacteria; order Sphingomonadales; family Sphingomonadaceae; genus Sphingomonas; species Sphingomonas sp. EU05-FHT14C10. Next base: position 26,162 of record NZ_JBYTEN010000008.1, read on the forward strand.
GATCGATTGCGTCGCCCTTGAAGAAGGTGCGGATCAGCGGCTTGCCGCGGCACTTGGACCAATAAAGGAACTGGCCCATCGCTATGATTTCGTCCAGCGCAAAGGGAATCATGATCAGCATGGCGAGCGCCGCGATCAGCGCGGGCGTGCTCCAGGTGCCGAGCATGATCGGCTGGATGATGATGAAATAGATGCTGGTGACCCCGAGCGGCACAACCAGGATGCCGAAAAAGGTCACCATCCACGGCATCGTCCGCCAGCGATCGCGCGTACCCATCACCGCCATCAATATCTCGATCAGATAGCTGACTGCACCCAGGCCTGCATCGGGGATCGGCCAGGCCTTGGACACGTAGGATGTGATGATCTCCTCGGTGCCGTTGCGCGGATCGCTCGGCGAACCGGCGAAGAACGGCTCCCAGGCCGAGCTGATGTGGCCCAACTGATAGGCTGTCAGATGACGCGAAATGATGAGGCCGATTACGCCCATCAGCACGATCGGAAAGCGCTGCGCCGCGGTCGAAGGCGAATAGGTCCAGCCGGGCGGAATGGATTTCGGGTCCATCATCCCCGCCATGCTCATCCCCGGCATCATCGGCACCAGCACCGAAAAGGCGATAACGAGGGCGCCGACGAGCATCTCGTTCGAATAGACCGCCGCGCTCGGCGCCCAGAAGATGAGCGGCGCGAAGAGGAGCCAGAGCCCGGCAAAGCAATTCGCCCATTGGCCAAACCACGCCGTTCGCTTGGGCAGCGACAGCAGGCCGAACACGGCGATGAGCAGGCCTATGGCGATGTCGTTCCAGGCGAGCGCCGCGCTGCGCCATTCGATCGAAGGAAGGCCGCGATCGACCGTGACGGCGCGCACAGCTTGGGGCACCGAAGCGGAATCGACGATGCCGAAGATGAATGGAGTCGATGCCAGCCAAAGGCCGAGGCCGATATTGGCGAAGTGGACCCAGCGCTTCTTGCGCTCATCCTCCTCCATCATAGCCATATGATCATGACCATCGGCCATCGCCATCTGGTCTCGCCCGACCTTGTCCGTCGAAGCGGCGTCGCCGTCATGGCCGCTATGGTCTGCGGCAGCTTTGTCTTTCGGTCGGGCAGGCGATTGGCCGTACCAGGCGACCAGTGCCGGATTGAGCTTGTTGGCCTTGTACCAGCCGGCGGGGTCCTTTTTGAGCGCCTCGACGATCATCGGCAACGTGCTGCGCAGCGAATGCGTCGGCGTCCAATCGAGTAGCCCTTGCGCGCGGGTGATGTCGAGAATGTAATGGGCATTGCTCTCCTCCACCATCCAGGGCTTGATGAAGGCTTCGCCTTCGGTCGCCTCGCCTTGCAGCCATGCGCCTACCTTCGCGATCGGCTTGGGAATCCGCAGCGTCGTCCAATCCTCGCCATGCAGGGTTCGGCCGACGATGTCCTGGGTCTCGTCATATCCCAGTGCGTCGGGCTCGCCGATCAGAAGCGGAAGCTCGGAAGGCAATTGCTTGCGCCGCTCGATGGTGCGGGAAACAGCATCGGTAAGGTCGTCGAGATGCACGAAGGATTGTGCAGTACAGAGCATGCCCGGGTAGAGGTGCGCCGTGAGCCGGTGCTCGTAGATGCGCGAGATTTGCTGTGCAAGGAACGGTGAATGACCGAGGTCGTCATAGACGCCGGCAATCCGCAAGAAGACCACCGGTATCTCGCCATGGCGATCACGCAGCAATGTCTCGGTCCGCACCTTCGATTCCGGATAGGCCCAGCTCGGCTCGACCGGAGAGTCCTCGTTGATGCGCTCGTCCGGTTGATAGGTCGGACGATGGACAAGCATCGTGCTGGCGAACAGGAACTGTTCGACTTTGAACGCCTGGAGCGCCTCAATTAGACGGCGCGTGCCTTGGACGGTGATCTCATCGTATAGCGGATTGGGTTCGCCGGATATGTCGTAATAGGCGGCAAGATGGACGACCGAGGCGATCCGATCGCCGAAGCGGGAGCGTACAGTCTCGAGCGCCTTTTGAACCGACTCATCGCTGCTCATATCGACATCGATCGTTTCGGCGGGTGCCGGAGCGTTTGGCAGGCCGGGCCGATCCAATCCGATCAATGTGTAGGCACCAGCCAGCTTCTTGATGATCGCGCCACCGATGAACCCGCTGCTGCCCGTGATGAGGACGATATCAGCCATATCCACGCTCCTTTCTCTCCGAACGTGGTGCGCTCTCCGGCGCACCAGATATCGCTATCTGGGTCCCGACCGAAGATATTTGATGAGTGCCGCTGCTGCGAGCAGAAGGACGACGACAATGAGGAGCCAGACCAGGCCCATGCCGATCATCATCAGTCCGCCACCCCCGCCCGTCATCATTGCCATGCAGTTCGTGTCCATTGCATTCGTCCCATTCCCGACAGTTCTTTTGCCGCGGCGTTCCGTCCGGCGGCATGTGGCTTGTTTGCGTCCTGCATCCCCGAAGAAGCCGCCAGGGGTTCCGCGATTCCTCGATCGCAGTCAGGGCCCAGAGCGGCGGGAGCGTGGTTAGGCTGCACCCCCGAAACAATTGAGCCGATCAGACGTTCCGTGAAGCCCAATTTGGCCTGCCCTCAAGTGACAGCCCAGCGCGGCCGAAGGGGTTACTCTACAGGGATCTGCCTTTGTCATGCTTGCCGAAAAGCGCGTCGGATCGGGCAAGGAAGCGCGCGGTTAAACTTGACGAACCTATTCGTGAGGCAGAGAATGGTTTTATGAGACAGGCACTCAAATTTGTGCTGGTCATAGGCGTTCTGCTAGGGCTTCTCGCGCAAACCGCCGTGGTGACCGCGAGCCCTGTTGATGGCATGGTCGCGGCGACCGGAGCGCCGATGACTATGTCGGCCGACTGCCTCAAGATGATGAAGAGCAAAGACGGGAAAGCGCGCCCTTGCGAGGGAATGACGCTTGCCTGCATTGCCGGCATGGGATGCCCGATCACCTTTACGCTCAGCAGCGGACCCCGGCCGGTTGGCACGCCGATACTCACCTATCAGCCCGGCCTGTGGCAAATTGTCTCCAGGCTGGAGGGCCGATCGGTCCAACCCGAACCCCATCCCCCGAGCCCCTTGGCCTGATAATTCGCTAGGCGAGCCTTCCCGCGGTTGGGCAGCGCGGAGCGCTTCCCACGCCTCTTGCGGTGGTTCGCCGTAGGTGATCCCAGTCAAGGAGAGGACTCATGAAAACTTTGACATTCATCGCTTCGGCTGCAGCATTCACGCTGCTCATGGCCGGTTCGGTTCCGGCGACGGCGCAGTCCGACGTTCAGAAACCATCGTCGAGCAAATGCGAGTGGCAATCGCAGCAACAGCCCGGTCCGCGCGCGCCACTGCGTGCGCCGATCTGCAAGAAAGTTGGTGATCTGCGTGAGCAGCGGACGGACAGGCGCGGACCGAAGTGCGATCCGTCTTACACTGGCAAGACCGGTCACTGGATCTGGCGGGCGCGGCCGCAATATGGCCCGCGCGCGCCCTTGCTGGCCCCGGAGCGAGTCTGGGTCGAAGCGTGCTCGTAACATGATGGCTATGCGGCGGCGAAGTCGGCCAATTCGCTTCGCCATCGCATCGTCCATCAAGCTATTATCGCTTGATATCAGTCGCTTCGCCTTAGGAGGCCGGATACCGGAGATTCAACTTCGCGCAATTTGGGAATAACGATCGAATTGATCATCCGCTAACCGTTGGTCACTGTAGACGAATACGTGCGTCAGGACATGAGAGTGACGACCGACGCGACCGTTTACGAGGCCCGCGTGTGCTGACCGCAAGAGACGTCGTGTTATTGAGAATCTAATCATTGCGGATGTGAGGCCGCTAGCCCCACAGCCGCCCGGAGTGATCTTGATGGGTCAGTTGACCTCAGGGAAACATCGGTTTGCGTTTCGAGTTCAAGACAGGAATCTCAGCCGGGAGGGAGGCCTCGATGATACTTCCAATGAGGCTCTATCGGCGTCCGCCACGGTTTCCGCGCAGTGCACCGGTCGAAGCGGTCGGCTTTCTTAATTTTTCGGCTGTCGTAAGTCCGCTTCGTTCTACCGCACAGGCCAGGAGCGCAGGTCACGGCCGATCCCTTACCGGACGCAGCCTCGATGTCAAACGAAGGTCAGTGCTGCGGTTTCGTAGCAGACCGCCACCATGGCGCAGCCGTGTCGCGATCGGACGACACGTCGCGCAGCGGCCATTCTTCTGTGCTTCCGATGTAACCGCAGGTCGAGAAGCGTCGAAAAGCCGAATGGGTGGCGATGTCTGAGGACGCCGAACTCCGGGCCCTTTTTCTGGCGGGCGCGGCGGGCGACGCCGACGCCTATCGGCTATTCCTGCGGCGGATAGCCCTCAGATTGCGCACCTATCTCCGGCGTCAAGCCCGGCGCGCGGGAGGGGCGTTCGAAGTGGAGGATATTTTGCAGGAGGCGTTGCTGGCCATTCACAATAAGCGAAGTGCCTACGACCCGGCCCGTCCGGCGCTCGCCTGGGCCTACGCAATTGCACGCTATAAGCTGATCGACCACTTGCGCCGGGTGAGCCGTTCGCCCGCTGGCGCTCGTGTGGGGATTGAGGCGGCGCAGGAGTTGCCGTCGCCCTACGACCCTACCTCAGTGGATAATTCCCTCGACCTCGAGCGGTTGCTTCAGAAATTGCCCAGCGTCACCCAAGGCGTGATTCGCGACGTCAAGCTAGACGGCCTTAGCGTGGCGAAGACGGCCCAGCGGCGCGGGATGTCGGAATCCATGGTCAAGGTGAGTATTCATCGCGGGTTGAAGCGGCTCGCCCAGCTCGTCGGATCTGGAGGCGGTCATTGAATACCGACATGCTAATCGAAGCGCTCGCGGCGCGTGCTGACAGCGTCAAGCTTGGCGGTGCACCGCGCATTGTGGCTCTCGCGGGCTTTGCCGGTCTCTGTGCTGCGCTGGTCCTTGTTGCCGTTCTCCTCGGGATCCTGCCAGACCCCTGGACACCGCAGCATCTGCCGCTCTTGGGCCTGAAACTCGCTTTCAGCCTAGGCAGCGCCGTGACCGCTGGCTTTTGTCTCAGCCGACTAGCTTATCCAGGCGGCGAACGTCGTACCCCGTTGGGGCTCTTGCTGCTCCCCTTCGTCGCAATCGTGCTGTTCGGCGTCGGTAGCTTGCTGGCCGCCCCGATCGAGAACTGGAACGCCGCGCTTCTACACAGCAGTTGGGCCGAATGCATCATCGCCATCCCCCTGATCGCCACGGCGCCGTTCACCAGTCTATTGTTGGCGCTTCGCAAATTCGCTCCCACCGATCTGCAAAAAGCGGGTGCTGTCGCCGGTCTTTATGCGGGAGCTGTGAGCGCTGCAGCGTATGCCCTCCACTGCACCGCTCAATCTCCAGCGTTTGTCGCCCTTTGGTATGGGGGTAGCGTTCTCGCCTGCAGCCTCATCGGATGGACCTTAGGGCCTCGGCTTCTCCGCTGGTGAATGGCACGACCACTTTCCCCTTGTTAGGACCCTCATGCCAACTAAACCTTTGGACTGCCTGGTCGTTGGCGCCGGCCCAGCCGGGCTGACCGCCGCGATTTATCTTGCACGGTTCCGCCGAAATTTTGTGGTTGCTGACGGCGGCGCTGCGCGCGCCCGACTGATTCCTTGCTCGTACAATCATGCGGGCTTTCCCGACGGCATTCCAGGCCCTGAGCTCCTCAAGCGCATGGCGGCCCAAGCCCGGCGTTACGGCGCGACAATTCGGCGCGGTCTAGTGACGGCGCTAGAGAAACGGCCTGACGGGAATTTTCAGGCTCAGGTGGATAGCGTTGCCGTTTGCGCGCGCACTGTCGTCATCGCTACCGGCAAGGTCGACGTCGAGCCTCAGCTCCCCGATCTGGCCGATGCCATCAATCGCGGCCTGATCCGCCATTGCGGCATCTGTGATGCCTACGAGGTCATCGATCGCCGCCTGGGTGTAATCGGCTGCGGCGAGAGCGGAGCGACCGAGGCCATCTTTCTCGCCGACTACACCCGCGACATCACTCTCATGTCGCTCGGTCAGCCCCTTGGCCTGGAACCGCATGATCTGCGGCGCCTGCAGCACCGCGGCGTGCGCTTGATCGAAGAACCGATAATCTCGATGCAGCTGGAGCGCGGCCGGATCGCTGCCCTGATCACGCAATCTGGATCCGTTCTCGCCTTCGACAGCCTCTATTCGGCCTTGGGAGATAAGGTGCGAAACGGCCTAGCTGTCGGCCTGGGCGCGCGCCTCGGGTCCAAGGGCTGCCTCGAGGTGGACCAGCATCAGCAGACCTCGATCGCCGGCCTCTATGCCGCCGGGGATGTCGTGGTGGGCCTCGACCAGATCAGCGTCGCCATGGGGCAGGCCGCGGTCGCCGCGACGGCCATTCACAATCACCTGCGGGGAGCAGCATGAGTGCCGCTCCCAAGTCCCGCTTGGAGGGCGATGCGCGCGGCGCGACATCCGCGCCATATCTGCTGATCTGTCCGACCCATCGCGATCTTCGCGAGCTGGCGCGCCTTGGTCTGCGTCAGGATCAGGTGCTCACCCACGTTTACGCGAGCGACGCCCTCGAACGGATCGCCGGGGCTAATGCCGACGCCGCAGAGGCGGTAAACAATCCGCTTCTCGAGATCGAAGCGATCCTGCGCCAGTACCAGGGCACGCCGCTGGCGGGCGTGATCAGCGCCGACGACTATCCGGGCAGCACGATAGCAAGCATCGTGGCCCGGCAACGGGGGCTTCCTGGGCCTGATCCCGCCGTGAACCTGCTACTCCAGCACAAGTACCACGCACGCTGCGCACAACGTCGCCTGACACCGACTGCCACACCTGCCTTCGCGCTGGTTGAGGCCGCCTGTCCCGAGGCTAGGCCGCTGGATTTCCCCTTCTTCCTGAAACCCGTGAAGTCATTCTTTTCCATTGGCGCGCAGCCCGTTTCGGCGCTGTCTCAGCTGCACGCAGTCCAGCAATCCTGGGCTCGAAAATCGTCTTTCTTCGCGCCCTTTGAGCGGCTGATGGAGCACTATTCGTCACTGCCGATAACCGGCCACCTGCTGGCGGAAGGTTTGCTGCGCGGCAGGCAGGTCACTTTGGAGGGCTACGCCTGCGGCGAGGAAATCGAGGTGCTGGGGATTGTCGATTCCGTATTCAGTCCTGGAACGCTCGCCTTCGAGCGGTTCGACTACCCATCGGCGGCCCCCGCCACAATACAGGCGAAGATGGGTGAGATCGCGCACCGGCTCATGAGCGGCGTCGGTTTCCGAGACGGTCTTTTCAACATCGAGTTCACCTACGATCTCGAGAGCGACACGGTGATGATCGTTGAGGTCAATCCCCGCATCGCGTCCCAATTCTCCGACCTCTACGAGAAGGTAGACGGCTACAATAGTTATCAGGTCCTGCTCGATCTGGCTGTCGGCCGGCGGCCGCGCTTGACCCGAGGCATGGGACATCATGCATTCGCCGCAAGCTGCGTGCTCAGGACCTTTTCCGATGCGGTCGCCACCCGGGTTCCGGACGCGGAGGACATAGCGCGGCTCGAAGCCCGCCACATGGACGCGCGCGTGGAGGTACTAGCCACCGAAGGCCGATTGTTGTCGGAAGAGATGCAGGACGGTCACAGCTATCGCTACGGTGTAATCAATCTCGGCGGACGCAACCTTGCCGACGTCTTGCGAGCTCGTTCGGAATGCCAAGCGCTGCTAAACTTCCGGTTCGCTCCGCCCAGCACGATTTGCGGTGATGTGGGCCCCCGCCGAGCCTCGAGTTGACGTTGTCCTAGGGCCGGTCTCGCCCCTGTTCGCCGGGATATCTATTTTCACGGATTTCAAGGCGACGATGCGTGGCGTGCCGTGTGGAGGTCGACAAGACCGTCTCCGGAGATCGCTCGATGTCGATCGAGGCTCACCTGCTTCGTCGTCACCATTCCTGCTCGTAGGTCGTCCCCGCAATCGTGCAGTTCGGCGCATAGTCTCGCGCGGATTGTAACCTCGGGCGCCGCGGGGCGAAAAGAGGAGGATAGAGCATACGGACGGAGATCAAGGTGCGAACGTCATCGCTCAAGCCCTGGTACTGGTATGGGTCGGTTTGCACTGGCCTTGGCCGCGCTGACGGTCGTCTGCATGACCTTCACCCTTTGTTCGCGCGCCGCCGCCGTCCAGGCATCAATCGCAGGCTTGCAGATTTCGCTATTGCTTGCCGCGTGTGCGGGGCTGGTCGCGAGCTTGAGGACGCCCGAGCGCGCGCTAGCGCGGAGCTCACGCATAACCGCCGCCCCTTCAAACCTCGATGGAGATGACGATGAATAAGCTTCGCATGGGCGCCGCGGCAGCGGCTGCAGCATCCCTGGCGCTGGGTATCGCCACGCCGCTATTCGCCCAGGCCGCTAAAGAGGCGATGCCCGATGCTAAGATGAGCGGCATGAACATGGGAGGCATGTCAGCCAGCGACATGGCTCGGATGAGGGCGATGATGACGCGCATGGAGAAGATGATGGATGACTGCGAACGCATGATGAAGAGCAAGGCCGATGCGGGGTCGCATGCCTCACCTCCGGCGCCAGCCGTGCCCCACCGCAAGGGTGGCCAGTCAAGGGGATCATAACGAGGCATCAGCCATTGATGTGGAGCGGAGTTTGATATGACCCACCTCGATCAATATCGGCCCAGGTCGCTCGCACTGTCGGCCACGACCGTCACCGATGAGGGACCGCGTGTTTTCAGGCTGGGGGTCTACGCCCAGGTCGGCAGCGGCCTGATCGCCTCCGGCGCCCTGGCGTGGGTGACCTCACATCCGCCCTTCGCAAGTTATCACTTCCACTTTGCGGCTGATGGCCGGCTGCCGGTTTACTCCGTTGCCGGCATGATCTTGATATTTGCGCCTCTGGCGATCCTGCTTGGCGCGAGCTTCATCGCGGCCAAAGTGACACTCCGCAGTGCCGGACTACTCTATTGGGGGTTGATCGGTCTTCTGGGCGCCTCGCTGGGCGCGATCATATTTGTCTACACTGCCACCTCGATCGCCACCACCTTCTTCGCCGCCGCCGCAGCGTTTGGGGCGCTGTCGCTCTATGGCTACGCCACCAAGCGCGATCGCACCGGGGTTGGCTCCGGCCCGATGATCGGATCGGTCGGTCCGATCTGTCCTGGATCGTCAACATGCTCCCCTCAGGAAAGGTATGATGATGGCGAATGAATTTGAACGAAGAACGCCCGCCGAGGCGCGGCCGATGCCAAACTCGGGCGCGGCACGCGCCGGTCTGGAAGGTGCCGCCATCAACGTGGGTTTGCGGTCCTACATGCTGTCGGTCTACAATTACATGGCGTCGGGGGTGCTGCTTACCGGCGTAGTCGCGCTGCTGTTCGCCGAGAGCGGCTATGCGGCCACCATTCTTGGCGGGCCTGGCTTTCTCAAATATGTCATCATGCTCTCGCCGTTAGCGTTCGTGATGGTACTCAGCTTCGGCATCAATCGCCTTTCGGCTGCGACCGCACAGCTGCTCTTTTGGGCGTTCGCCGCGGTGATGGGCCTATCGATGGCCTCCGTCTTCCTAGTCTTCACAGGCGTGTCGATCGCGACGACTTTTTTCGCGGTCGCAGCTGCATTCGCGGGCCTCAGCCTTTGGGGCTACACAACCAAGCGCGACTTGTCGCGGTTCGGAACGTTCCTGATCATGGGCGTAGTGGGTCTGCTTGTGGCTTTGCTGATCAATCTGTTTCTTCGGTCCTCGGTGCTGCAATTGGCGGTGAGTCTCATTGGCGTACTCCTATTCGCAGGCCTTACTGCCTACGACACGCAGCGCATCAAGGGCCTCTACTTCGATGTCGCGCGCAGCGACATGATCGGCAAGACCGTCGTCATGGGCGCGCTCGCGCTTTATCTGGACTTCATAAACATGTTCACCTTCCTTCTTCAAATCACGGGCGACCGGAGGTGAACGCGCAATGCGCTTCGCAAAGGCTCTCGACTGCGGAAAGGCCGGGCAGACCTTGCCCGGCTGAACTGCCTCCCGTCCGCTTTCCAGGGACTCGCACTTGCCAGGATATGGATAGGGCAGCCTTGTCAGGCCATTGCAATAAAAAAGGATGTTCCCATGAACAGTATCGATCCGCGGCCGACCTCACGCGATCCCCGAAATCCTGCGACCGACGCCAACGATTTACGGGCGAGCGGATCCTCCCGCGACGAACGTAAAACGAGGGTGGGCATGGGGCGTTCTGCAGGCGTCATGATAATTGCGGCAATCGCGCTGGCTGGGATCGTGGCTGCTGGTTTCTCATTTGGATGGAGCGGATGGCTTACGGCCACTTTGGGAGGAATAAGTATTCTTTTTCTTCTCCCCTGCCTCGTAATGTGCGTCGGTATAATTTGGATGGTGGTGCGGGGACGCTAGCGGCCGACCACATAAAGGTCAGAACCATAATCAGCATCCACGACCGGGAAGTCGATCACCCTATAAGGCGTTGCTAACTCGACACATTCTAAATTGTAAGCAATGGGGGTTCGTTGAGAAAATGAGAATCCTCAAATACAGCTTTCCATATCAAAACATAACTCCGCTCGAGCGGGTGATCCGTATTGCGCTCGGTCTGGGTTTATTAGGTGGCATGATTGCTGGCACGCAGCGAGGCATCATAGGGGATGGCGTAACCCTCTTTTTGGTGTGGGCCTTGGTTCTGGGCGCTTGTGTGGAACTCGTAATAACCGGCGCCATTGGATATTGTCCTCTGTACAAGTGGATTTATTTCCCTTGGGCGCGCCGGGATGGCCGAGCCGAACTCGCAGGTCCGCATGATGCGGAAGGCATTCGCGGAAAGCGGCTGGGCCTTTTGGCCTTTGCTGGCGATAGTGCGGCGGTTGAGTTGGGTCTGACCGTCGAGAACGCGGTCCGCCGCCATGGTCCGATTCCGCTGTGGCTTGACCGTCCGCTCGATATCGCACCTGAGCTCGGACTCGAACTAGACTATGTGCAACTTTCCGCGCTGATCGTTGATGCTTCGAGGCGGCTTGCAGCTGCCGGAGTGTCCCTCGGGGATTACGTTGCGATCGTTAAGCGGGACAACATGGACGTTCTCGTACTGGCAGCCGCCGCAAGTCGTTTGGGTGCGATTCCCGCTTTGTTGTCGCCAACGCTTGACCCCGAAGCAATGGCCATATTGCTCGCGCGCCTAGGATGGCCACTGGTGATTGCGGATCGCTCCGCGATCCAGTTGCATCGGTTCACCGAGAAATCCAGCCATGTCCTTGCCACAGATGGAGCGTTCCAGGGCGCAATTAGTCTCAGCGAACTGGATCGAGGATCAACGCCTCCCGTCGTAAGGCGCGCGCCCGATGAGGTGGCGGTGCTTACGCACACATCCGGTACGACTGGAGTCCCGAAATTATGCATGCACACCGGCCGCAGTCTGGCCGGTCAGGCTTGCGTTCAACTAATCGCCCACAAGGTCTTTCTGACCCGCCGCGATGTGTTCGCGACATGTCCCACGGCGATCCACGCACGGGTTCTGTCAGGCTGGCATGCCCTTCTGGCGGTCGGCTGTGGCCATCTTGCCCTCTTCGATCCCGATCCGGCCACAACGGCGACATTTCTTAGTCGTTACCGGCCAACGGTGGTGGACACATTCCCCAACCTATACATTCGCTGGGAACAGTTCGCTGACGACCCGCGGGGGCCGCTCGCCAATGTTCGTTTCTTCATCTCGACGTTTGACGCGGTGCACCCGCGGACCATCCAACGATTATTGTGGGCTTCCAGGAGGCGCTTCCCATTGTGGGTGCAAGGCTACGCGCAAAGTGAAGTTGGCCTCGCCACGCTCAGTATCCGGTACCGCCGCCGTCAGCGGCAACCAACGGGCGATGCTCGCGACGTCGGTTGGGCGATCCCTGGGCTGACCAGGGTTCGAATTACGGACACCATTTCTGGGAAGCGGGTCCCGCGAGGATCAGTCGGACAGATCGAGGTCGGTTCTGTCGGACAAATAGCCGGATATCTCGGTGAAGAGGAGCGTACGTTGTCCCGTTGGAATGGGGCGTGGTGGCGAATGGAGGACGTTGGGAGCTTGACGCGATGGGGCACTCTTCGTCTTCTCGGGCGCCAGGTTGACGCGATTCCCGATTTGCCCGATGCCCTCGCAATGGAGGATAAACTACTGGCGCGCCTGCCTGAGTTGAATGAATTGGTGCTTCTCCCCGGGGTTGATGGGGCCTTGCCCACTCCCGTTGTCTGCACAATCGATGATCAGCCGCTTGATCCAACACGGTGGGTAATGGCCGTGCGTGGCCTGCCGACCGTGGCCGGGCCAATTCAGTGTCGCTGGGCGGATCTACCCACGACCGCCACCTGGAAGGTCAAGCGGTCCGACCTGCTGCTCCAACTGTCTCGATCCGCATGCGGCATCGGTCACGACGACCTACGAAACGAATAAGCACGCGGCCCCGCTGCCTGCATTCATGCGCCGGCACCGTGATCACAATTTGTCCATCGCGCTCGTCCGACGTTGAAGCAAAAAAGGCTATCAAATGTCGTCCTTGGTGTTCACCCTAGGTGGATGCTGGGAACCGTCATCGTCAGAACGGTCCCGGCGCTTTCGCATAAACAGCATCGGCCCGACGCAGCAGGCCAGCATCACGGCCGCGAAGATTAGCAACACTGTGCTTGTGTTCATCTCAAGCTCCTCTTCTAGAATCTAGGCCGTGAACTCATAAACGGGCTTGAGGTTTGCGGGGCAGAGTGATTCAGGCTTTCCATTGCGATGGAGGCTTGATGACGCGGCGGCGGTACGAACTGACGGATCGGGAATGGGGGATCATCGCGCCGCTGCTGCCGAACAAGCCGCGCGGCGTTCCTCGGGTGGATGATCGCCGAGTGCTGAACGGCATTCTCTGGCGGTTTCGCACCGGTTCGCCATGGGCTGAGATACCCGAACGCTATGGGCCACCCACGACTTGCTACAACCGGTTTGTCCGGTGGCGCAAAGCCGGGGTGTGGGACCGGCTGTTGGCGGCGGTTTCTGCTGGCTTCAACGGCGAATTGGTGATGATCGATTCCACCTGCGTGCGCGTCCACCAACATGGTGCGACGGGCAAAAAGGGGGATCTTCCGATCATGGCCTGGGACGTTCCCGGGGCGGCCTCACCAGCAAGATCCACGCTCTTGTCGACGCTGAAGGACGTCCTGTCGGCCTGCGCCTGACTGGCGGGCAGGTCCACGACGCATGCGAAGCCGAAGCGCTCATCGAGGCCATCCCCGAGGGGGCCACGCTCCTGGGCGACAAGGGCTATGACAGCAACGCCATCCGCGAGCAGGCGGCGCGCAAAAACGTCTGGGCCAACATTCCGAACCGCTCCAATCGCAAGCAACGCTTCGGGTTCTCGCCCTGGCTCTATCGCCAGCGCAACCTCGTCGAACGCTTCTTCAACCGGATCAAACAGTTCCGCGGCATCGCCACCCGCTACGACAGGTGCCCGGAAAACTACCTCGCCGCCGTCAAACTCATCTGCACCCGCCTCTGGTGCCCCGCGTAATGAGTCCGCGCCCTAGCTTTCCTTCTGCAGGGTGAGAAGCTCGGCGGGCGGAGGCTCTCCAATCGTTATGACGTGGGAAGAACATCGGCCGCGACTGTTTGTACTGCAAATACTCAGGTCCGAATTTGTTCAACATGTCCTGCTCCTCTTTCCGCGCCAGCATCACATAAGCAAAAACGATCACCACAAAAGCTGCAAGGGAGAAAACCGTCGGCCAATGCACGACGCCTTCTCCGAACACAGCAAGAAAGAGACCGGTATATTGCGGATGACGCACGAAGGCGTAATGGCCCCTCGGTCGCCAACCGCTTTTCTTTCGTTGCTCGATAGAGTTCGCGCCAGCTTGCGGCCAGCAGGACAATCCCAAAGATGGCGATCGCATAGCCGACGATCATTGATACCAGCATCGCTGCGGGTGAGCCGGTGACGTAAATCCATAGGTTTCCGTCCCACAGGCTTGTTCCCTTGGCATCGAGCTTGAGCACGCGAGTCAGCAAATAGATTGTCAGCGGAAAACCGTACATCTCGGCGTAGAAGGCGATAATAAACGCCTGTAATATGCCGGCGCGAGTCCATTCACGCCAGGATCGCGGCAGAAGGTAGCGATAAAGGAGCCACGACATGATCACGGATGAGATCGCTGCCAGCCCCCAATAGATGTGATTGTCCATGGTTCCGTTCCTTTCGGCCATTGTGCCAGCCGGAAGCTCTGTATTCGGAAGGTGCAGTCGTCTTGCTGCTGTCTTCAGATATAAACGACCAGCGGCTCAGAAGTTGCCACGGGCGCACCGGCGTGGGGAGGAGCGACGCGCGCAGCGCCCGAAGAGTGCGGCGTTGCCTGTCCACAAGGATTCGCCTGAGGGCGAGATAGGGAAGGTGCCGGACAAGCTCTGCCACGCTTCGCCAGACTGTTGGATGATGGACCAGATGAAGCCGAGCAATTCGCGCGCAACAGAGGTGGTCGCCACTACCGATCGTTTACCTCGCTAGGTCAGCCTTTTGTGGGTTTATGTAGCCTTAGCTGGGCCTTCCAGGCGATGGCGATAATCTCCGGCGATGTTTCCGGCCGGTGCTCTTTCATCCATTGTCCGACCTTCGGAGTTGTCCGATAATTCGCCATCCCGCGCTACACACCGGAAAGAGCCCCGCCGTCATTGTAGCGCCTGATGATACCGTCGGTCATACGCCTCAGTGTTTTCTAAACGCTAGACCTTGTCAGGTCACCCCAGGGGCCACCTCAACCTGCGTCAGCATGACGGTCATCGCGGCCATTAAACTCTGTCGTGTTGGCTTGCGATTATCGGCGTCCGGCTGCGCGACGAAGGCGGTTCATCTAATCCTAAAGCGGACGTGGTGCGCTAGCGGGCGGTTGAGGCTAACGCCATAATCGAGGCGACGAACACGTAATATCGAGCGGGCGGAGAGGTGGCCGCGAAACGGGGCAGGTCGGCCACGTTAATCATTTCTCAAAACTTTCCCGCCAGCGTTAACCATTACCTAGGGCAGGATAAAGCCAGCCCTAGCGAGCAACAAGAGGTTGTATGTCGGTCAGTGAGGTCCTAGCGATTAGGAGTGCGATCCTGGACAGGAACGTATCGCTCCAAAATGTTGCCAAGGCGTCACCGATCGGCGGCAGTGACGAGAGCGGGCGCGGTTCGGCATTCAATGCGGCGATGAACCATGCTTTGCAGGCGGTTGATGGATCCGCGGCAACTGGCACGCATGGCAGCGTGGGCGTGCAGCCTATTGGATCATCTGACCCGACCGGCTTTGCTTCAACCTTTCAATCCGCTTTACAAAAGCTTAACGGGATTAATGCCGAAGCTGGAGCGCTTACGGACGCGTACGAGCGGGGCGAGACAACGGATATCGCGAAGGTCATGCTGGCCCGGCAGCGTTCCGGAATAGGCTTTGAAGCAACCTTGCAAATCCGCAACAAGATTCTGTCTGCCTATAAAGACATCATGAACATGGCAGTATGATAATGCACATAAGTTAACTATATCTCCTTGTACCTCAGAATACTTTATCTCCCGCGCACGGTTGATCCCCAGAGTCGATGACGTGAGCGCCCACAGCGGTTGTAAACGCCCGGGCAGGCTCAGGACTCACAACCGGGTAGCCAGAAAAGGCCGATCGCGGCGAGCGCGATGGCGCTCATGAAGGTGTGGGCGCAGCTCACAGCGGTCGTAGCGGGTGTGAATACGACGCCAGTCTATTAGCCGACCGAACAGGAACTCGTGTCGTGTTGCCTCGAGGTCTTCACCGACGCGGGCAAGCGCCGGGACTGGCCGCCCGAGGTGAAAGTTTCGATCGTCGCAGAGAGCTACGCGGGCACCGAGACGGTCTGCGCGGTGGCTCTCGGCCCCTGATCGTGGGATAGCTGTTCGCGATGCCGGTGGCGAAGATGAATGAGCGGTCGCCGGGAACGGCGTATCGCTCGGGTGTCTCCGGAAAGTTGTTTTTATCAAGAGTCAGCATGACCATTCCATGGGCCTGGTTCCCCAAGCGCCCTGACGCACCGTGGCCTGGCTCCTGGTGGCCGCCGTAATCGGCTGTCATAAATGCCCTGATCCGTTGCGCAACCGGTTCTGCTGCGCGCCTACTCAACGGAGTAGACGGCCGTTCGGCCTGCTTTATTAAAGGCAAGAATTTTGAACGGCACCCGCTTCGGACCCATCATGCCGGGGGAGCCCGTTGGCATGCCGGGAAGTGAGATGCCGGCGATCTTCGGGCGTTCCGTGAGAAGTTTGTTGAGGCTCTTCACGGGCACGTGGCCCTCGACGACATAGCCGCCGATAAGCGTCGTATGGCAGCCTTCAAGCGCGTTGGGGACCGCGTGCTTCTTCTTGATGAGCGGCAGGTCGTGCGTCGCCTGAACCTTGACCTCATAGCCGTGCACGCGAAGGTACTTTGCGTATGTTTCACAGCAATCGCACTGCGGGTTTTTATAAAGCACGGCCACAGGCTCGGCGGCGCCGGCAGCAACTGCGGGTCCGGCAAGCGCGAGGCCTGCTCCCAGAATGGCTGACTTCATGAACGTCTTCATTGCGATTTCTCCTCGTGAATTGCTTAAGCGACCCGGATTGTGGCCATCATGCCCGCGGCCTGGTGTTCCAGAACATGGCAATGGAACATCCAGTCGCCCGGGTTATCGGCTACGAACGCGATCTCGGCACTTTCGTGGGGCGGCATCAACACGGTATCCTGCCATTCGCGGTGCGCGGTCGGTTTTCCGTTCCGCGAGAGGACTCGAAAGCTGTGGCCGTGCAGGTGAATCGGATGCCACCATGCGGTGTTGTTGTTGAGGTTCAGAACGGCAGTGTGGCCTCTCGGGAGCCTCATCATCGGTTCATGGACGTGACCTGAGGCGGCGACGCCGTTGACAGCCCACACCATCCCGGTTCGCATCATGTCCATGTCCATCGGATTGTCGGTGCTCATGCCCCCGCTGAACAGGATCTCATGCCGGGAGGCCTGTTCGAGCTTAGGTTCCGGGATCGGATTTGCAGGCAGCCCGATCGGAGTGGCAAGCAATTCCGACCTTAACGGCTCCGCACGATAGTCGATCGTCGTAAGGGGGTATTCGAGCCCCTTGTAGAAATTATCCTCGACGACGAACCGCGATCCCGGCTTCCCGACCATGTCAAGTATGAGGTCGATCCGCATTGCCGGCCCCAGCAAGATCTTCCCGTCCGGTTCGTGAGGGGTTACCGGCTGCCCGTCGAGGGCGATGATCTTTGGCTTGTGCCCGCTGAACTCGAGGCCGAAGACTCGCGCATTCGCCGCGTTGATGAGGCGCAGCCTGATCCGTTCTCCAGTGCGAACGGCGAGAGGTTCCGGCGGCCGTCCATTGATGGTGATCGTATTGCCAATTCGGCCCGCGTGCATGTTATCATGCATGTTGCCAAAGTCGTTGCTGATTTGGCCGTCGTCTAGCAGGCGCCAGTCGCCAAGGAGCCAGGTGATATCGCGGTCGACCGTGATGGGCTCGGCTTCCTCGACAATGAGTGGGCCGTACAGTCCGCGTCCGACCTGGCGCAAGCTGTTATGGTGAGGGTGGTACCAATAGGTCCCGGCGTCGGGCGCGACAAAATCGTAGAGAAAGGTCTCTCCTGCGGCGATCGGCTTTTGGGTCAGGTGGGGAACGCCGTCCATTGCGTTCGGCACGCGAATCCCGTGCCAGTGGACCGTCGTTTCCTCGGCAAGCTGGTTTTCGACGCTGGCCCGCAATCTCTGACCCTGACGGATCCTGATCTCCCGGCCTGGGACCCGCCCATCATAGGCCCAGATTTGTGTGCTCGCCTGCGAATCGCGGAGCAACCGAGCCTGGCCTGTACCCGCTACTAGCTGGATATCTCCTTCCTGGGAACTCAGTCGTGAGCAACCGGAGATCGCCGCCGTCACAGCAGTTGCGGCGCCGAGCATGAATGAACGCCGGTCGAGGGCCCATAACGCTGCTGATGGCTCAGATTGCAAAAAAGCACTCATCAAAATTTCGAAGCTCATTTGGCGAGTGCGCGGCTCGCTGTCCAATACCTGCCGGAGATCCGACTGCTGTGCGAGCGCGGCGCAACCGATGTCCAGTCAATTCGATTCGCCGCCTTATCGGGCTTCCCATCGTGGTAAGGTCAAGCCGAAATCATCGCCAGGCAGGGCTGACGGATGTTTCAGGCAGTCATCGGCAGATCCGTACCGGCACCTCATCCGCAACATAGTCGTCCCAAACCCACTGGGTGCGGCACCGGCGCGAATAATAGCGGCTCCGGTAGGTACGGCCATGATCATAATAATCGTACGGGTAGCCGCGACCATAGAAGGAAGCACCCTAATGATAGGGATCATAGAAATAGGGGTTGCCGAAGCCTCTGCCCCACCCGACCCCCGAGAAGCCAATGACGCCGCCGCCGTGCCTGTGGCCGAGCCGCCTCCCGCCGAAAGCTCCGCGATGAAGCGCCCCCGTGGCGAAAGGATCTGGCATGGCCGATCCGATGACGGAAAGCTCCAGCACATCGAAAGGACGCGCCGGGGACCGCGGAGGCGCCACGCCGCCGGTGCGGAACTGAAATCGCGGGAACGCTTATGAACGCGGCCCCGACAAGTGCGATAGCGGTCGCTCTATGATACTTCATGTTGGGCCTCCCGATCAGCGATCAGACCACATTGGAAGAGAACCTTTAGGTCGTGACGGAGCTCCTCCACAAGCATTCTCCCGTTGCCGAGACATTGGAAGATCGGGGCAAAGGCTGCTATTATGCCGGGCCATGGAGAAGGATTGTCGGCCCGAACGGTATCGAGCGAAATATCTTCCGGGAAGCCGTGACGTTTGCAACAAACCACGTCCCGCCACGCATCGCCTGAGCGCCAAAATATGTGCGGTGCTCTTCCTTCTCTTGTCCGCGCAAGGCGGGCACGTGACGGCTCAAGATATGGCTTGGGAAAGACTGGGTTCCGCGCTCAACCACGCTACGGTGGCGTTGGCGCGCAAGGATGCGCAAGCGATATCAAGCCAGGTCGAAACGCTCGGCCAGATTATTGGCAGCCTCGATCAGGCCAACTGCGCTGCACCGCAAAGCAAGCTGCAGAGATTGGCAGCGCGGCGTTTGTTGGACGATTTCGCCTCCGCTGCCCGCCTCGGTAATTGGGAAAAGGCCGGTTGGACGCTTCGTCGCCTGAAGCAGAAAGTTCGGCTTCTCGCGCCCAGCGAGCAAAAGAAATGCTGACCAATCCGATTAATCGTTCGATTGCGGCGTCGCGGCAAATGATACAATAGTCGACCGTGAAGAGCAGACAAGTAACTGAGGATAAACGGTTAATCGGGAGCTTGGAAGTAATCGAGTTTGCCGGGTTTGGCGATGAGGCCGGGGGTTTTCTTGCAAATTGATTTTGCCTTGGGGGCATGATTCACTGCGCCTGACGACGATGTTGGGGGCGGGGATGAAGCCGACCAAGCGACGCGAGACGGGCCAGCGAGACATGTTCCGGTCGCGGCTCGACCAGATCATTGACATGGGTCATCCGCTGGTGCGGCTGGCGGGCAAGATCGACTGGCCCTTTCTCGAGAGCCGGTTCGGCGAGGTCCACGAGGACAAGCCGGGGCGGCCGCCTTTGGCGACGCGACTGATGGCGGGGCTGGCGATCCTCAAGCACATGCACGACCTGTCGGACGAGAGCCTGTGCGACCGCTGGGTCGAGAATCCCTACTTCCAATATTTCTGCGGCGAGGAGTTTTTCCGGCACAAGCCGCCGTTCGACCGGTCATCCTTGACCCGCTGGCGGCAGCGGATGGGCGAGGAGCGGCTGAGGGCGCTGATCCAGGAAAGCCTGAGCGTGGCCACCCGGACGGGAGCGGCCAGGCCGAGCGACTTTTCCAAGCTCACCGTCGACACGACGGTGCAGCCCAAGAATGTGATGTTCCCGACCGACGCCCGGCTGCTGCATCGCGCCCGCGAACGGCTGGTCCGGCTGGCGAAGGAGCAGGGCGTGACGCTGCGCCAGTCTTATGCGCGGGTCGGCAAGCGCGCGCTGATCAAGTACCAGCGCTATGCCCATGCCCATCAGTTCAAGCGCGCCGGCAAGGCGCTCAGGACGCTCAGAACCCAGCTCGGCCGCGTGATCCGCGACATCGAGCGCAGGATCAGGGGCAGAGCGGGCTGGAGGAGGCCTTCGCCAGGCCCCTGCATCTGGCCGGCCGCGTCCACAGGCAGGATCGCCGTCAGCGCGGTCCGAAGGTCTATTCGCTCCACGCCCCCGAGGTCGAGTGCATCGGCAAGGGGAAAGCCCACAAGCCCTACGAGTTCGGCGTCAAGGTCACCGTGGCGACGCCGGTTTATCGCTGCAAGGGCGGCCAGTTCGTCGCCCATGTCCAGGCGCTGCCGGGCAACCCTTATGACGGCCATACGCTCGCCAGGATCATCCCCGCCGCCGAGGCGCAGATCGGCGCCAGTCTCGCCCGCATCGTCGCCGATGCCGGCTATCGCGGCCACAATGCCCCCGAGGGCCACAAGCTCAAGGTCTACACCTCAGGCCAGAAGCGAGGCGTCACCCAGACCATCAAGCGCGAGCTCAAACGACGATCCGCCGTCGAGCCAGTCATCGGCCATCTCAAATCCGATCACAGAATGGAGCGAAATTACCTCGCCCATGCCAGCGGCGATGCCATTAACGCCATCCTCGCCGCGGTCGGCTACAACTTCCGCCTGCTGCTCCGCTGGCTCGCGCTTCTTTGCGCCCAAATCCTGGCCGCATTCTCCGCGCCTCGAACGCCAACCCAGCGGTCAATCGTCACCTGATGGCGTTCTTCACGGTCGACTACAATAACAGCCAGCGTCCCGCCCGCGCCTCTTCGGTGGGCCACTGGTTACATGCGCGGTGTAATCTCATCGACATCGTTGCAGGCATATTCGCTGCTATGCGGTCGAGTTGTTTCAAGTTGCGGATCTGCCCGTCGATGAGGTGTCAGGCCTGGTTCTTCCTTGACCTTTCCTGCGCCGCCCATTTTTCTGAACGTCACGTCAAGTTGCTTACGCGCATCCAGTTCAGAGACTGCTTGATAGCTTAACGTCGCCGCAAAGCCGTCGCATGTGCCCCACAACGACCGCAGGCCCATCCCAGTCGATGCGCATCACTCAGAATCGCCTCTTGGCGCACTGGCATGCACTGCAAGTGCTTGACGCCAAAAAGCTTGTAGATTGCGGGCAAGGCGAAGATCGACAGCAACGGGGCCGTGATCATTCCTCCAACCATGGGCGCCGCCAAGCGTTGCATGACCTCCGAGCCGGTCGTGCCAATACGCCATTGCCCGGAGCACGGTAGCTCTACGTGCGCGAGGTCAACTCGATGGGCTTGTCGAGGGCGCAAGGTAACCTCTTCCGACACGGCTGCGTACTTCATCGTGAGGGTGGTGTCGACCGCCCGATATTTTGCGATCCGCCAGATCGAAAATCCTGGCGACCCGACAACGGAGCAAGTGCTTATGGCCACGGCCCTGAACTGTATTTCTCCAGGATGGCTCATGCTGATCTCAACTCTCCTGTTCGACGGCGTTCTGATCTACGCCGGAATCAAGCTGTTCAGGCGCTTCTTCAGTGCAAGGCGCCGCCATTCGCCGGTCGGCGAATCCATCGACTTGCGCGCGGCTGCGGCGCTGCCGCGGGCTCTTCCCAACCATAGCGGAGATTGAACGATGAATATGACTGAATGTGTCACCGACACTTCCCAACCTTCCGCTCCCTGCCATTCGGGCAAGGGTGGCGCCGGTAGTTTCATAAGCGGACGGCGCGGCATGGCGCTCATCGCGATGGCGATGCTCGCGCTGGCGCTTGACCAGCATTGGCTACTCGCGGTCCAACTCGTACCCTTGCTCTTCCTCCTCCCGTGCATGGCAATGATGTTCATGTGCATGAAGGGCCATGGCGGGCAGCGGAGCGCGCGGCCGGCGGCGCTGAACATCGATACAGCCAACGCCGAAACGCCCCAATCCTGAAGCCTGCCGATCCGCCGGTTCCGTTCGATCTTAGGGGGATTTCCATTGATAGCGAGGGACCATGTTATGATATCGGTCCAATCTCATGGACTATTGGAAGGGGCGTGTGATGGGCATCCGCAACGACGACTGCACGATCTGAATGGATATACGCTCCGAAGAACCACAGTTGCGGGCAATGATGCTTGCTGGGCTCGAAGGCGATGACGCGTCCTACAAGAGACTCCTGTCGAGACTCAGCGCCTATCTTCGCAGTTACTTCACTGGGCAGTGCGCGCGCATGGGCCGCAGTCCGGCCGACGCAGAGGATCTGGTCCAGGAGACGCTGGTGTCGCTTCACACGCGCCGGCACACCTATGACCGGACCCAATTGCTGACCCCCTGGGTCCATGCAATCGCGCGCTATCGTCTGATCGATTTTCTGCGGCGCACTAAGTCGTCGCAGCTCATGGTGCAGGTGGAAGAGGCCGAGGATCTGGTTGCCCTGGACGACGCACCCGCGATCGAGAGCAGGCTGGACCTGGATGACCTTCTCGGCCAACTCAAGCCCAAGACCCGGCAAGTCATCCGGTTGGTGAAACTGAATGGCCTCAGCGTCAGCGAGGCCGCGGAGCAATCCGGAATGTCGGAGTCGGCGATCAAGGTGATGGTACATCGGGGACTCAAGGCGCTGAGCCTGCTGGTTCGCGTAAGGAGACCATCGTGAAGACAAATGATCTGATCAACATGCTCGGTACGAATGTCGAGCCGGTCGCCGACGGCGAACGGCGCCGCGCGCTGCTTGTTGCCCTGGGCATTGGCGCGGCGGCTGCCCTCTGCCTCATTTTCGTGATATTCGGCGTGCCCGGCGAGGCGCTTGGCGACAAATTCCTTGGCCTCACCATCCTAACCTTGGCCTATATGCTCGGCCTAGCCGCGGTTGGCGCGCGCTTTCTCAGCATGGCAGCACGTCCCGGCAACGCCGGGCGCGGCGCGCTCGCGATCGTTGGGCTACTGCTTCTCGGCCTGATCGCTGTTGCCGTGATTGCCCTTTCGCTTGGACGGCCCTCGGGCTGGAGCGCGATGATCTTCGGTCCGCAATGGGCGGACTGCCTTGTTTGCATTCCTCTCGCGGCAATCATCCCGTTCTCCTCGCTCGTCTGGTATTTGCGTAACGAGGCGCCGACACGCCTGCGTCTAACCGGCGCTGTGGCTGGACTGGTTGCCGGCGCTATCGGCGCAACTGCCTTCGCTCTCCATCATCCCGGTGGTTCACTCCCCTTCGTGGCGCTTTGGTTCGGCGGTCCGGTGATCCTCTGCGCCCTGATCGGCGCCATTCTGGGTCCGCGCTTGCTACGTTGGTGATCGCCGGACTGTCGTTAAAATCCTTCTTGGCCCTAACATCATGTTCGTCTGCAGGAAGGTGCCGATCGAGAAGGAGATACACCGTGACCGGGTCGCCCAACGATATGCATGCACCGGTCTGCGATCGCGCGCGCCATCTAGGATTTTGCGCAACGCCCGGAGCGACCGTGTTCGATCCGGTTTGCAGCATGACGGTCGATCCCGCCAGCACGGCCCATCACGCCGGGCATCCCGATCGCGGCGGGGCTACTCTATCCCCTCTTCGCCATCCTGCTTTCCCTCATTATCACGGCGGAGGTCAAGGCGCTGTCCTCGGCTAGCGTGGTGGCCAACGCCTTTCGACTGAATCTGGAGACATGATGAACATAGGAACAGCCTCGCGTGCGAGCGGCGTCTCGCAGCGCATGATCAGGCACTACGAGAAAATTGGCCTCATTACGCCGGCCCCGCGCCGCGACAGCGGCTATCGGGACTATTCCGGCAGTGATGTCCACAAGCTGCGCTTCATCGCAAACGCACGCGATCTCGGCTTCGCGATCGAGGAGATTCGCGGACTGCTCGGGCTATGGGCCGACCGCAATCGTTCGAAGTCCGAGGTGAAGGCGCTGGCGGTCGCGCGCGCCGAGGAGATGGGCCGCAAGGCGGTCAAGTTAGAAGCCATGCGCCGCGCGCTCCAGCAGCTCATCGGCCAGTGCCACGGCGACGACGATCTCGGCGACTGTCCGATCCTCGCCGGCATCTCGAGCGGCGGCAACAAGGTCGCACTTTCTTGCGGATCGGAATGTAACCTTTCGGACCAGGACGACGAACTACTCAATGACCGGCTGATCGGTCAGGATAGGAACTGACGGTGCTCAAACGCGTACTTCCCTTGCTGCTCCTGCTTGGCGCCTGGATTGGCCTGCTTGGCCAGCAAGTGGCGTTTGCGCAGAGCGCCGACCTCGCGAGGCCGATAACGGTCACGCAGCAGGTCGCCGCGATGAGCGACATGGACTGCGCCGGTATGGCGATGGCATCCCACAATGACGGCAAGAGCTCTGTCCCTTGCAAGAAGATGACTCTCGACTGCATCGCTCAAATGAGCTGCAGCGCTCCCGTTGTCCTTAATGAAGATTTCGGCCCGGCCGATGTCATACCGCTCGCATCGCCCTACTATGGTCCGATGCCAGCCACGTCCCTTGCCGGTCGATCCGACGGTCCAGAACCTCATCCTCCGAGCTTGATCTGACTTCGTAGCTCGCGCGACTGCGCCGTTGGGGGATCGCCCTTCGATCCAGCTCATCCGGATCTCGCGCACCTCAATACGAATTCACATTAAGCTCAATCCAAAGGATGATTATCATGCCCAAGTTCATCACCGCTGCTGCCACCATTGCGGCCACCACTTCGATCCTCGCTGGCCTTGCGGCTGCTTTCCCCTCCGTCGCGAACGCCCAGGAGGTCAGCATCGCTACCAGCGGCAACCACTATGAGTGGCGCCTGCCGCCGCAATACGGCCCCCGCACGCCGCTGCGCGCGCCGGTCCGGGTCCTGGTCGATGCCGATGGGAAGCCCGTCGTCGAGCGCCAGCTCGCCCGCACGCTCGGGCCGAAGGACGGCCCCGGCCATTGGGAGTGGCGTGCGCAAGCGCAATATGGTCCCCGCGCTCCGCTTCGCCCGCCGGTGCGAACCTGGGTGCCCGATAACCCAATGGCCGCGGCTTCGAACAGCGGCTCGCAAAAGTAACGCCTACCCCTCGAACCTCCCTCCAACCCTTGCTGGCAGGGCCCTGGCTCTGCCGGCATTTTCTCGCCCGCGGTTCGCGGAGGTGGCGTGGCGCATCCTCACCTAGGCTGGCATGGTGCTCACACCATCGATCGCGCCGGGCACGCTAGGGCTTGAGCAGTTTCCTCACGTCGATATTGGGCGTCAGGCGAGGCTGAACCTGAGCGTCGCCGTATAGTCGGCGGAGATGCCCCTCGATCACCGCTGGACCGACACCAAGGCGGCTGGCGTCCTCGATGATCGTCTTGCGGCTCCAGCTATATTGCGACTTGCACTTGGCCCATTTCTCGCTCGGAACCAGCAATTCCCGCGCGAAGGTGTCCGCTTCCTCCTCGATCTCTGAATTCGCCGGCGCATCGAGGTCATCGAATATCGCGTCGTAGCGGTTCGGGCCGATATGCAGGAAGATGTGGGCAACCAAATGCATGAGTGTGAACCAGAAGCTCTCCAGGCGCGGATCGCGCAGCGTCAGGCCCACGACAAGCCGGCCTCCCGCCGTCCGCAATGCTGCGCCGTCGAGCCGCACGCCCGGCAATGGATCCTCGACGATCAGGGCGATGCCGATCTCCGTGAGATAATCGCGCGCGAGCCTTGCGCCATGACGCTCCCGGGTGAGCCCAACGAGGCCCGAAAGCCAGTTCTCATTGACGAGGCTCGGCATCGAGATGCGCGGGGGAGGGCGTTCGTCCGCGAGGATCATGATCCTCGCTTCCCACGCGGAAATTGCGGGTTCATGCGGAGGGCTTGCAGACCTCGCATATCGTCTGCGCGGACCAGCCCGACCGCCGAAGGCCTGGGTGAAGAAGGCGGCGAGGTGCTGGCTCGCCGTCTCGCGGGTGCTGAGGACCGTGCCGCCATAAGGCGCGAACCACCCGCGCTTGTAGATGTCACCGAGCGGAAAGGCTGCCGGCCGCGACAGATCGGTCGCGCTAAGAGTAGGCCGCCCGACGAGTCCGCCGGCCTGGTGGACATCGAGCCCGAGCGCCTCGGCGATCGTCGTGATCCGGCGCAGGCTCGCCGACTGATAGCGGTCGGACTCATATTTCTGGATCTGCTGCATCTTGAGCCCAAGGAAATCGGCCAGATCCTTCTGCGTCATGCCCCTCGCAATGCGCCCGGCGATGAGCAGGTCCGCCAGAGCCTCAAGGTTGCCGATCGCGAGCAAGGGCGTATTGCCCGCCTGGAGGCTCTCATAGAGTTCCACCTCGCGTGTCAGCTCGACGATGCGCTGCTCGATGTCGGACCGGTTATTCCCGTCGTCGCCGTCTGCCCGAGACCTCGCGCGTTCCGCTTTCGCCCGAAGCGTCAGGAGCGCGCGCCGCGCGACCTTATATTGATGAGCATTGGTGATCATTAAGGCGAGCCTTTCACCCGGGTCGCCGGAAGATGCTGCGGAGCTGTTTGCGTACATTCGACCATCCGGTCCTCCAAACTCCAAGGCGCGCCAACAGGCAGGTCGAGGCGCAACGACCTGCAACAAAAAGGGCCTCAACGCCTGCTTCGCACGCTCCGCCTCTGGAAGCGGTTCGGCCCCTGTTGCGGGGGCTGCGGAACAGGCGGGGTTGCGGTCGCGAAATAGCGCTGCAACCATTCGATTGGCGTCCGGTAAATATGGATCGCGCGCCGCTGGATGAACTTGCGCGGCATCATCGCTGGCAACAGCCCCCGGAAGCGCGCGATGTGCTTGAGCAGCGTCCCGTTTGCTTCTCGCGAAAGCTCGAACCGTTCCTCGATCCGTAGCAGGAAGGGGATGCCAAGCTCGAGAACGAGCGCGCGCTGCGTCTCCAACTCTGTGATCCAGGCTGTCGTATCCCATTGGCGCGGCCCATCAGGCTTCAGCCGGAACCAATAATGGACCTTCGTTCCTTTCTCGGGCACGCCCTCCAACTCGAGGAACGGGTGCCATTGCCGGAAACGCGCGAAATCGGTGAGCGTGCGCCAGACCCGGTCTGGCGCAGCCCCGATCACAATGTCCGCAGCGACCTCGATCATGCGATCATCTCGAACATGGGATCACTGCTTCTTGATCGCGGTGACCTCGCCGTCATTGCCTTTGACGGTGAGATCGAACGCGATCTGATCGCCGGCCGCGATGCCGGAGAGCAGCTTGGGGTTGGCCTTGAACGTCATGGTCATCGCCGGCCACTTCACCTCAGGGATCGCCGAGTGCGCGATAGTGACGGTGCCGGCAGCGGCGTCGATGGCGGTCACCTTGCCAGTGGCCTTGGCCATCATGGTCTCGATCGCTCCCGGGCTCGCCATGTTCGACATATTGTTCATGTTCGACATGGCGTCCGTCGGTTCCATGCCGGTCATGGCGCTGTTCGCCTCGGCATTGTTAGCGGTGGTGGGCGCCTCGGTTGGGGTCTTGGAGCCGCAGGCGGCGAGCAGCGCGACGAGGCCGAGCGCGGACGCAGTGTAGATGGGTTTCATGGTCTTCATTCTCCTTCAGGTAAATTCGAACGCGGTGATTGATGTTGTGCAGCGCCCTGCACCCGGAGCCGGCGCTAGGCCGGCTCCGGGTGGGCCGCTGGCTTCGGCGCCTCGTCTTCGGGGTCGCCGGCGCGGGGGAGGAAGCGCTGCACGCCGAACAGCTTGTAGATTGTCGGCAGAACGAACAGGGACAGGAGCGGCGCCGTGATCATGCCGCCGATCATAGGCGCCGCGAGGCGTTGCATGACCTCCGAGCCGGTTCCGGTGCCGATCAGGAGCGGGAACAGGCCGGCGAGGATGACCGCGGCGGTCATCGCCTTTGGCCGCACGCGAAGCACCGCGCCTTCCATCAAGGCGTCTTCGAGATCCTCGGCCGTCGAGAATTTGCCTGCCTTAATGCGCTCCTCGATCGAGCGGTCGAGATAGACGAGCATGATGACACCGAACTCGGCGGCAAGACCCGATAGGGCGATGAATCCGACAGCGGTCGCGATCGAGAAGGCATGGCCCAACAGATAGATGAGCCAGATGCCGCCCACGAGTGCGAAGGGCAAGGTCGAGAGCACGATCATCGCTTCGCGCGCCCGCTTGAACGCCATGTACAAGAGCAGGAAGATGACCGCGATCGTCGCTGGAACGATCCACATCAGGCGCTGCGACGCTCGCTCGGCATATTCGAACTGGCCGGACCAGATCATCGAATAGCCGGGCGGAAGTGGTACTTCCCTGGCGACGCGCTGGCGCGCCTCGTTGACGAACCCGACAATGTCGCGTCCACGCACATCGATATATACCCAGGCCGAGGGACGAGCATTCTCGCTCTTCACCATGACCGGACCATCGGCGATCGCGATCTTTGCCACCGCGCCCAAGGGCACTATGCCGCCCGTCGGCGCGACGATGGGCAGGTTCTGAAGCGCTTCGACGCTATCCCGGCTCTCGCGCGGGAACCGGACGTTGATCGGGAAGCGGGCAAGGCCCTCGATCTTCTGGTCGACCTGCATGCCGCCGACCGCCGCCGCCGCCGTATTCTGGACATCCTTGATTGAGAGGCGGTAGCGTGCAGCAGCCAGACGGTCGATCTGGATGTCCACATAGCGCCCGCCCAGGATCTTGTCGGAGATCGCCGAGGAGGTGCCGTTCACGCCCTTGACCACCTGCGCGATATGGGCGCCGAGTCGGTCCAGGGTCGCGAGATCTGGGCCGGTGACCTTCACGCCAACCGGACTCTTGATGCCGGTTGCGAGCATGTCGATGCGGTTGCGGATCGGCGGGACGAACACATTGGCCAGCCCGGGCACTTTGACCCTCGAGTCCAGCTCGGCGATGATCTTGTCCATCGTCATGCCCGGCCGCCACTCATTTTGCGGTTTGAGCTGGATGGTCGTCTCGAACATCTCGATCGGCGCAGGGTCGGTCGCGGTGTCTGCGCGTCCGGCCTTGCCGAACACGGTCTTCACCTCGGGCACTGTCTTGATCATCCGGTTGGTGGTCTGGAGCAGTTCCGACGCCTTCGATGCCGAGAGGCCCGGAAGCGCGGTCGGCATGTAGAGAAGGTCGCCTTCCGCTATCGCCGGCATGAACTCGCCACCGAGCCGCGAAATCGGCCAGGCCGTCGCGAGGATGGCCGCGAGCGCCAGACCCAGCACCAGCTTCGGCCGGTGCATCACCCAGGTCAGCGCTGGACGATAGGCTGCGATCAGGAAGCGGTTGATCGGGTTCTTCTCCTCTGGGAGGATCTTGCCCTTGATGAACATGATCATCAGCACGGGGATCAGCGTCACCGACAGGCCCGCCGCCGCCGCCATCGAATAGGTCTTGGTGAGAGCGAGCGGCTTGAACAGCTTTCCTTCCTGCGCCTCGAGGCTGAACACAGGCAGGAACGAGAGCGTGATGATGAGCAGCGAGAAGAACAGCGCCGGTCCCACCTCGACGGCAGCGTCGATGAGGGTCTTGCGCCTGAGCTTCTCGGTCATGCCACCATGCTCGTGCTCGGCATGTTCAAGCTTCTTGTGGGCGTTCTCGATCATGACGACGGCGGCGTCCACCATCGCCCCAATTGCGAGCGCGATGCCGCCAAGCGACAGGATATTGGCGTTAACACCCTGAATATACATGACGATGAAGGCGGTCAGCACGCCGAGCGGAAGCGTCAGGATCGCCACGAGCGACGACCGGAAGTGCAAGAGGAAGATCACGCACACGATCGCGACGACCATGAACTCCTCGAACAGCTTATGAGTGAGATTCTCAACCGCGCGGTCGATCACGCTCGTGCGGTCATAGACGGTCACGACCTCGACGCCCGGAGGCAAGGATGCCTTGAGGTCTTCGAGCTTGGCCTTGACTGCATCGATTACTGAACGGGTGTCGGCACCGGCGCGGACGACGATGACGCCGCCAGCCACTTCACCTTGGCCGTTTAGTTCGGCGATGCCACGCCGGAAATCGGGAACGATCTGGACGCGGGCGATGTCTCCGATCGTGATCGGTACGCCGGTCTCGCTCACCTTGAGCGGGATGTTGCGGAAGTCGTCGAGAGTCTTGAGATAACCGCCGACGCGGATCATGTACTCCGCCTCGGCGCGCTCGATCACCGAGCCGCCGGTCTCATTATTGGCGGTCTTGATCGCATCCATCACGTCGTTGAGTGAGATACGATAGAATTGCAGCTTCTCGGGATCGGCCTGTACCTGGAAGGCGCGAACCATGCCGCCGACGCTTGCCACTTCGGCGACGCCGGGGATTTCCTTGAGCTGATATTTAAGCTGCCAGTCCTGCAGGGCGCGAAGTTGACCCAAGTCATTATGCCCGGTCTTGTCGACCAGCGCATATTCATAGGCCCAGCCGACGCCGGTGGCGTCAGGGCCGAGCGCGGGCGTCACGCCAGCTGGCATACGTCCCGCCGCCTGATTGAGATATTCGAGCGTTCGCGACCGGGCCCAATAAAGGTCGGTGCCGTCCTCGAAGATCACCGTGACGAAGGAGTCGCCGAAGAAGGAGAAGGCGCGGACCGCCTTTACCTTGGGCGCCGACAGCATCGTCGTCGCCAGTGGATAGGTGACCTGGCTTTCGACAATTTGCGGGGCTTGGCCCGGATAGGGTGTGCGGATGATCACCTGCACGTCTGACAGGTCGGGTAAGGCGTCGAGAGGCGTGCGGTTGACGGCGAAAACACCCGCGGCCGCAATGAAGGCCGCTGCCAGAAGAACGATCAACTGGTTGGCGGCCGACCATCGGATGATGCGTTCGATCATCGTGCGCCCTCCGCGGAGATGCGCGAGATGATCGGCGTCTTGCCCGCGTCGGGCTTCTTGAAGCCGAAGCGCACGCGCTCACCGGCCTTGTGGCCGCGCAGCAGTGCGGCGCTTTGCACGGGGAACGTCATCGTCATGGCCGGCCATCCGATCGCCGGTAGTGGGCCATGGGCAAGCGTCACGTTGGCGCCCGCCGTGTCCAGCGACTTGATGGTGCCTGTCCCTTCGATGAGGTCGGATTGCTCTTGCGGCTGTTGTCCGCCCGGCATGGGCATGTTCATCGGCTTCGCAGACTGCCCCGGTGTCGGCTGCCCACGCGATAGTCGTTCGATCAGGCCTGCCAGCGAGGCTTCCGAGTCGATGAGGAACTGGCCCGAGACCACCACGACATCGTTCTGGGCTAGGCCGCGCTGGATTTCGGTTTTCTCGCCGACCGTCCGCCCAAGCTGGACTTCGACCGGAATGAAGCTGGCTCCCCGCTGTACGATCACGACGTTACGCTTGCCGGTCGCGATAACCGCCTCCGTCGGAACAACCAGCGCATTGGTCGAGCTTCCGGTAATCGTCATATTGGCGAACATTCCGATCTTAAGCTTGCTATCGCCATTGTGCAGGATGACGCGGACCCGGGCAGTTCGCGCTTCAGGATCGAGCGTAGGAAAGATGTAATCCACGCGGCCCTGCCGCACCTCGCCCGGATAGCTCGGGAATGTGATCTGAACCTGCTGGCCAATCTTCACCTGGCCGAGCGACACCTCGGGCACCTCAGCGACCACCAGCACTTGCGAAAGATCGGCCAGCGTCAGGATGGACTGACCGACCTCGACGCGGGCGCCGGGTCGCGCGCCGATTTCCGTGACCACACCTGATCGCGGCGCGAAGACACCATAAGTGCGCTGGGGTTTGCCGCCGCGATCGAGGTTGCGGATCGTGCTCTCGGGCAGGCCTAGGAGCGTCAGGCGCTGCCGTGTCGCGCGCTGCAGGTCGGGCGTGATGGTCGACTTGCCGATGCGCAGGAGCGCGGAATATTCATGCTGCGCGCCGAGCAGCTCGGGCGAATAAACGCTAGCGACGCGGCTCCCTGCCGAGACATGTTCGCCGACCGCGCGGACGTTGAGCTGCTCGACAAAGCCAGGCGTGAGCGTTTGGACCGCAACGATACGGCGTTCATCGACGTCGACGCGGCCTACAACGCTGACCGATGGCGACAGGTCGGCATATTCGACGCGCGTGGTGCGCACGCCTAGGTTCTGCTGAACCCGGCTCGACACGGCGATGCCGTTGTTGCCGGCCTCATCTGCATATTTGGGCATGAGGTCCATGTTCATCGACGACTTGCCCGGCGCGTTGTAGCGCTCTGCGGGTACCATCGGGTCGAACCAGTATTTGACCCGGCGCCCCGAGGCGTCCTGCACGACGCCGTCGATGACACCGCCCTTGCCGCCGTCTCCCGAGGCGGCCTGATTCCCCGAGATGAGCCAATAACTGCCGCCCCCGGCGAGCAGGAGTGCGAGCGCGGCACCCGCCGCGAGGATAGACTTCTTCCTGTTCATTTCGCGACGTCCTGTGTGAGATAGGTGATGTCCGTGGCGGCGCGGGCGCGCTTCGCCTGCTCTTCGAGCGTCTGAATCGTGGTCTCGACGTAGCGCCGGACCAGCGACAGCGGCAGTTCGAGCGTCCCTTGACCGGCGCCGTATCGAGCCTCTGCGGCATCGAACGAAGCTTCGAGCGACGGCACTGACTTACTGGTCAGGATCGTAAGTTGCGCGTCGGCTGCCTGATAGTCGGCGATCGCCGCATAATATTGGCCATCGAGATCACGCCGCATATCCTGCGCGCGAAACCGGGCGGCGTACTCGCGTTCGGATGCCTCCGCAATGCGACGGTCCTGCAACCTAGATCGATTGAGCTGCAGCGGAATGCTAAGTTGCAAGCCAATGAAATCGCCATAGTCGGGCCGAAATGAATAGCTCGCGCCCCAACTGATATTGGGCCTGCGGTCCCGGCGCGCGACGTCTGTCCGCAACTTCGCGGCCGCTTCCTCGGCATCGGCAAGCCGCACCTCAGGATGGCTCGCCGGATCGAACTTGGCGTCGACGCCGGCGGGCAGTTCGATCGTGGGGACGCGTGTCGGCAGCGGGCGCCGCGCCGCATCGCCGATCCACCGCGCGAGCTCCGCCCGCGCGCGGAGCTCCTGGCCGCGGGCCTCGACGCGCTGCGCCTCTGCGAGCGAGATTTCCGCCTGCATCTGCAGCGCATCCGAGGGGGTTGCGGCGCCTGTTGGAACGCCCGCCTCCATTACCCGATGGGCGACCTGCAGATCAGAGATGATCCGGGCAAGCAACCTCTGCTTGCCGCTCGCCTCGACTGCGTTGATCCAGGCGACCATGACATTGCGCCGGATGCGGCGTTCCTGGACGGTCCCCTGGGTCCGGCTAACCACGGCATCTGCGCGTAGCGCTGCCGCGGCGGCCTCGCGTTTCGAGCGCCTGACCTCCTCACGCATGAAGCCGATCGTGTACATGGTGAAGTCGTCGCGGTTCGGGCTGAACGCCCTCCCACCGGTCACTGGATAGGACTGGATGCTGGTCTGCAGCACCGGATCGGGCTTCGTGCCGGCTGCGACGGCGGCTTCCTCGGACGCCCTCGCATCGCGCTCATAAGCGGCGAGGCTCGGTTGATCGCCTTGCGAAAGGGCAATCGCCTCGTTGAGGCCAAGCTCCGGTCCCGCAGTAACGGGAGCGGTAGTCATAGCAGCGTCGTCATGGTTCCGACTCTCCTGCGCCAGCACCGGCTTCGGCGCCAAAAGTAGGAGCGCGAGGGCGGTGGCAACTGTTCTTGAGAGTTTCGCCTTCTTCCGTCCCGTTGGGACAGTTTCGTGCCGCAAGTAAAAAGCGTCAGGCGTATTATTCTGCTGAAGCCTTTGATTCATAATTATGTCCTCTCAGCGGAGCCACGATGACTATGGAACCGGGCCCCGACTGCGACAAGGGCGGTTACGGAGATCGGTGCAACCCGGGACGCGGGCCGCGCTGCGCTGGCGTTTTGCTACCACGGATATCCGGCCGACTGCTCGCGCCGCAGGGAAATCGATCCTTGCATGCGCGACCAGCCTAGGGGAGCGTTGTCGGCGAGATGGTATGGGGGCAGCAACCGTCTCGCCGACAGGTCCGTCCCCAGCGCTGCTCCAAGGCCCCGCCGGGGAAGACCGAGGCTAGCTCGCCGACTTGTCCATCTTCATGCAGTCGGCGGCTTTGCCAGCCGAGGCGTGCATCATAGCGCAGTCGCAGTTTCCGGACTTGTCATCCTTGGCGGCGGTTTCGCTCGCAGCCGGGACCCAGACGCGTTTGGGCGCACGAAGCGGTGCGCGGGGGCCATAGCTGGGCTGGGATTGCCATTCCCAATGGCCGGTTTCCGCCGGGGGCGTGGTGTTCTGCGCGAAGGCAGGCGCAGACACGGTGAGAACAGCCGCCATCGCGGCGAGGACAGTAAGGGTCTTCATGATCGTATTCCTTGAGCTGAGTTCAAAACGGTGCCGTTTCGGGTGCCTCAGGCGTTGGTTCGCCTGATCAGGTCCCGCTACGGCCGGTCGATTCAGCCAAGGAAGGGCGGCGGATGATGCTCGGGACTGGGATCAGTGCCCGTAAGCACCGTGGACGTCGTCCAGAACGACTGGGGCGGGGAAAACAGGCGTTCCGCCATGAGTGCGAAATCGCTCGGCAAGCCGACCGCTGAGATGCAACCCATGGTCGCGATGCATTTCAAGGTCAGGCCGTGGCAGGGTTTCTTTTCCGGCGCCTGCTGCCCATACTGCTGCATCTTCTCCATGCAACCCGGATCCATTTGGGCGGATTGCACGGCCGCGACGCCCGTGTCCGGCCCTGCCGCATTGGCAGCAGTCTGCAGGAGTAGCCCCATGAAGGCTCCCACGAACAGGACAAGACGCAACAGACGCTTCATCTCTCGATCGCCCGGTCCCTTAGATCGCCTGGATTGTCGTCACTTCGGGAGCCGCGCCGCCCGTCATGACCGTGAAACGGATCTTTTGGCCGACTTTGACCGTCTTGACCAGCGAAACCGGATTGACCTTGAACGACATGGTCATTGCCGGCCAATTGAGAGCCGCAATCGGATTGTGGCTGATCGTGACCGTGCCGGCCTTGACGTCGAGGGCCGTGACCGTACCTGTGGCTTGCGCGGACTTGTTCGCCGACATGTCGTGCTTCATGCCCGGCATGCCCTCCATGTTGCCGCCCATCGACTGGGCGAGGACGGGTGTCGCCGCCAAGCCGAGCGCGGCTATCAGAAGGTATTTCTGAACTCTCATCGTTTCAGTTTCCTTATTGGTGTCATTTTGCTGTCCTGGAACGAGTGGACGCGAATGTGGTGTCCTTCTCCCCGTGACGCTCAGGAGGTTACGCCTTGACACTGTGATAAGGTCAATAGGGATATTGAATTATTTTCGAGCAGCAATCTTGGTCGGCCAGTCATCCAGTCTCCGACCGTATATGACCGCGTCCGCAACCGTCCGCCAAGCGCGATCGGGAATAGGACTCATTGAGGGAGAATTTGAACGGACGAATAACGTACGACCCGCTCCGTCGGCATGGGGCTTGAGCAGTCTGCAAAAACGTATCGGTGACCCGGCATCCTGCATCAAAAGCTTGCGACGATAGCGACTGCCGCGCTCCGTTATGCCGGGGAACCGCGGGTTCCATTAGCAACGACCTTGGTGTTGTGGTCGAACGCAAACCGCTGCCGTGCCATGACGGTTCGCCTAACGGCACACCCTTGGTCGGGGTGGCGCATCGCAGCCAATCGTCACGGCACTGGTACTGCGCGGACTTCGCCGCTAGGTGGCCGAGCTTATTTGGGCGACCGCGTTTTCGGCCAATACCACCAGCACTTCGTTGGCGGTGACACCGCCCGGCCGGGGTTGGGCGGCGTGAAGCATCGCTGCTTCATTCCCGGTTGTGGCGGCGCCTCCATCCTTGCCGTCTCATAAGAGCCGGCGCAGGCGCTCAGTGTAACCGACATCATGGTCAGCGCTACAAAGGCGCCCAGCGTTCGATAGGTAATCATGGCTATACCTCTCCAATAAGATTCCGTGTGCGCCATTGCGGCGCATGGGCATCAGGAGAAGTTGATTCGCGGGGGATGGAATATATTGCCGGTGAATGAGCGGGCCTGTTCGGATGCGACCCTCGGAAGCCCGTGGCGCTGCACAGCGAGAGGCATATCGAAGCCCATCGCTCGAGGTGCTGCGATGTAGGTCCCGGTACATGCTACGCCGGTGCAATTTGCCATATGCTGGAGCGGGCAGCAGGGCGGGTCCTGATCTTGCGATACGGAAGATGCAGCAGTTTCAGCGGTCGCCGCCATCATACAGTCTTGCAACGGCATTGCAGGACAAGGTCGCTGGCCAATGGCTTGCGTCGCGAACAAGCTCAATGCGATCATGAGAAGGACCAAAAGCGCGCGATGCGTTGGTCCGGAAGCGCGGCGCAGCCGCCCGCGCCGTCCGCCGGATGGCGCCCTCCGAACTGGCAAGGTCAGACAGTTATGCATTGGCATGCCTGTCGCGTTAGGATCACTACACCATTCTATACCCATGCGCCTGTGCGAGAAAGAAATATTCAAAATGGTAATGATACATCGCGCCTTCACCAGATTTAACGCCGATCGCTTGCATCGGATCCAGCCGCGCGCGGACGATAGAAATTTGCAACATGCCATTGCGCAGCAAGCACTCAACCTGCATCTGCCATGGAGGAAAAGTATGGGACTCCAAACCCATCTTCAGCTTTGGTTGCGACGCGAAGGTCCAGACATGATTGAATCCCGCAGGGAAAGCTTGAAGCCGGCTCGATTGATTTGGGGATGCACCGCATTCCTGAGTGCCGCCATCTCTCAAGGGGCATGGGCGCAGGAACGCGTGACGCCAGACATTTCCGGGGATGTCGAGGTGGCTTCAGACTATCGGTTCCGAGGCTATTCACGCAGCCAGGAGGAGCCGGTCGCACAGGCGAGCCTTGATGCCACGCTCCCAGTTGGCGGTTCAACGAGTCTTTTTTCCGGCGGTATCGGATCCCTGACCCAGGGCAACCCGGATTATGGTTCGTTTCAAGCGCAAGTCTACGCTGGCGTAGAACAGCAGGTCGGAATTTTTCGCCTGTCCCTTGGCGGGCGCGGCTATTTGTTCCCGGATCTGTCAGCTAAAGACTATTATGAACTCTTTGGCTCAGGTCAGACGCAATTCGGGCCGTTGTCAGCCAAACTTGGTTTTGCATTCACACCTGACCAGCGCAATTATGGCGGGAAGCGCGGCATCTATGTCTATTCCGACCTTGATGCGGGCATTCCAGGGACGCCGCTGACGGTGGCGTCCCACCTCGGCTGGGAGGATAATGCGCTCTTCCGGGACAAGCTGGATTGGAGCCTTGATCTTGTCTACGTCCGCAATCCGTTCAGTCTCAGCCTCGGCTATGTCGATACCAACCGCTCTGCGCCATTCCTCAAAGGTGGCAAGTTGAAGAATGGCGCAGATGCGGCTCTCGTCGTCAAGTTGGGCGCGGCCTTTTGAACAAGACACCGCCAATGTGACGATGCCTTGGCCTTCAGAACATCAGGATGACATCGGCCGCGGCGGTCAGCTGATGCCCACGAGTTCCAGCCGCGAACGGCGTCGTGTCATTGAGCGACCAGTCATAACGGATCTCCGGCCGCACAAGCAGCGCACCAGGGACATTGTGCATCGGCGGCTTGAGGTTGAGGCCCAAGGTGACGGCGCCATAGGTCGTCCTGCCCCCTCCGTACACGTTTGGCGCCGGCCGGCCCTTTTCAACGTTGACGAAATCGCGGTTGCCGGGGAAGGCGGCGACAAAGAAACCATCGTCATCACGCCAGACCTCACCGCGAATACCGATCCCAAAATGCTCGTTTAGCGCATAAGTGAAATATTGTGCGACACCGCCTCCGGACGCATCGAAGCCATCGTCGTGGATGTAGTTGAGGTCGGTTGTGGACGTCAGCTTGTCATTGATCTTCCAGATGACGGTGACGTCATTGAGATAGCGAAGATCCTTGTTAGGTCGGACGCCGACGGTGCCACGCGGAATTTCAGGACCAATGCTCGTGGTGGCGTATATTGTGAGCCCACCGCCGAGCAGGTTGAGCCCCAAACCGCCATGGAAAGATGGCGAGCCGTTGTTATCGCCTTTCCACAACGTCGTGTTCACGCCCGAGGTGATGCCCGCATAAATGTCGAGCGTCTTGCTCACATGGGTCGTCGTCAGCACGCCCGTGTGCTTGAAGGGAATACCGAAGTTGAAGATGTAGGTGTGCGAATAAAAGAAGTTTTGGGGCGCATAAATGACTTCAGCACCCTCCAGCGTGACAAATTGTCCGGCTTTGATGTCCACGCCGCCGGCGGTCAGGATCGGGAGGTGCGCTTGTGCGTAAGCTTCGACGATGTCGAACTGATTACGATCATTCGTGACATCATCAAGCTCGCCGAGGAAATGCGTATAGCGGGCGTCGGAACCATACATTCCCTGGAGCTTGAACCCGACATCGACATTCGGCGAAGAGGCATCGATCGGACGCTCGATCGTCAATATCGCCTGGTTGAGCAGCGGCTTGCCTTCCTTGTCCGTGAACAAGTGGCCAAAATTGAGCCCATCGGGCGGATTGGCCGTGTTCAGGGTCAGGCCACCTTCGACATGACCGGAGAGCTTGATGGTGTCAGACCAGCTCGCCGGGGCCTTGGGAGCCGCATCGCTATTGGCATCTTGAGCGAGCGCAGGAGAGGCGGCGCTCGCGAACACTATGGCAGAAAGCGCGGCTATGGATTTGCGCATGAAGATTCCCCCTTTTACTATACCTGATCGTTCTCCTTGTTCTCCTGCGCTTCACCGCGCTCATACCTCTCGATCCTGGGGGATGGGGCCAAGTTGCTAGCGAAGATGGGTAAATTGTAGAAATGTTGTGCAATGCACAAGAAACATCTCGGCAGCATTCCATATTCGAGCTGCCTGTTGTGATTGGATCACACATGTTTCGCATGGGATGACAAACTATCGTGATGTTACATAGTGTTAGGTGTAGAAATGCCGAATAGGATGGGCAGGTACGTTGACTGAGAGCCTCCCAAATCTGTTGTGCGCATGACGCGCTGTGGCAGCAGCACGGCGAACCTGTCCGCCTCTGGAGTGAGCGGGCAGCGATCTCGCTGATGCGCGGCACCCGGCCTGAGGTGATGCGAGTCAACGGCCAGGCCGGGAGGCCGCAGTGAACTCGGAGGTAATCTCGGGCGTAAAATTGGACGCGGGCGCCACATGTGTTGGCGCCCACAAGTCAGCAAATTGAAGCGGTCTCACGACGGAAGGATTCAGTCTCGGAGAGGGCGCGTTCGGTTGTGTCGGGCTGGAGATCTGCTCGCTACTACGGCGGCCATTTTCGTGTGAAATTGCCACGCTCTTAGCGTTTCCGACGCCTCGCCAATTGCCGAGCGCGCGCCAGGTTGGCGCATGCTCGGCTCGTATTGAATCACCTATGCAGTTCGACCAAATCATGCTTCTTGACGTCGCCGCTCGCTATTGACGCACGGGCGAAATGGTCGTCGATGATTTGGGTGATCGTGACCCTTCCCACATCTCGGCGATCAAATTGAGCCGTCCCCTTGGGAGGGCCGGGTCGTTCAATGACGCGAACAACCTTGAGCGTTTGGCCCACCTGCGCACCATCGGCTTTTCCGATGCATACGACGACGTCGGGGCCGGCTGCCTTCACAACCTGGCCCCGCATGAAAAAGGTATGTCCCAACCCTTGTGCGGTCAGCGGCTGTGAGACGGTGATTGCAGCCAAACTGAGACAAGCTGCAGCATAAAGTCGTGAGATCCTCGTCACTCCAATTCTCCTTACTAATTTATAGATGAATGCGCATGCGCCGGCCCACGCTTTTTCGTAAACCGATCAGGATAGCGAATTCGGATCAAAACCATATACGTACGCCTGCGACGACGCTAGTTGTGGTTGGATCTTCGCCAGCGGCACGCGCATAATCCGCAGACCGCCCGGTCTTGGCTTCATAGGAAACCCCGATATAGGGCGCGAACTGGCGGGTGATCTCGTAGCGAAGCCGCAGTCCCAATTCCGCGTCGACGAGGCCGGAACCGATCCGATTTTCAGGGACATCCTGCGCGGAGAGATTGAGTTCCACGCGGGGCTGAAGGACAAGCCGCTGCGTCAGTCGCTGGTCGTAATAGCCTTCGAGGCGGCCGAGAACATCGCCCTTGTCGGACAGAAAAGCGGCCCCCTCGACCTCGAACCAGTAAGGCGCGAGCCCCTCAAAGCCGATGGTCGCA
Source organism: Sphingomonas sp. EU05-FHT14C10 (assembly GCF_058790595.1). Taxonomy (NCBI): domain Bacteria; kingdom Pseudomonadati; phylum Pseudomonadota; class Alphaproteobacteria; order Sphingomonadales; family Sphingomonadaceae; genus Sphingomonas; species Sphingomonas sp. EU05-FHT14C10. The sequence continues at coordinate 66,315 of NZ_JBYTEN010000008.1, forward strand.
TAGGTGCGGGACGGCCTTGGCTGAAAGTCATGCCGAATACCCGCCTGTAAATTGAAAAAGGGGCCGACCGCTCGGCTGTAGAGCGCCTGAACGTCGGCATGTTCAACGCCCTGCCTGAAGATGCCTTCCCCTTCGGACTTGATCGTGAGGCGATTGATGTCGCCTCCGAACCAGGCCTCTCCATCCCAACGATAGGCTTCGCGGCCTTGCCTTACCTGGACCTCGGCAACGTTGAACATCACCTGAGAAAAAGTCTGCCCGCCCTGTTCGTGCATCATCGCCATCCGGGATCGTTCCATCGCGGCGGGCGGGAACTGCCTGTCAGCATAATGATCCATCGGCGGCTTGGGGGGCGGAGCATTTCCTGCCGGAAGTGCGGTTCCGGTCATTTCCATGCCTTGCATGGCGCCCATATCGTGACCGGCATGATCGCCAGACATATCCATGCCCTGCATGCCGTCGGCCTTCGACGTCGAACCGCTGTTTCCCATGTCCATGCCTGGCATGGCGCTGTGATCCATCGTCGGCATAGCCTTGTCGCCCGCAGGAGCCGCCCGGGGCATCGCCGTCCCAGGCATGGCCGAATGATCCATGCCCTCCATATTGTGGCTGGCCGCGGGTTTGGCTGGCGCTGATTTCCTTGGTGCGGCCTTCCTTGGTGCTGGCTTTTTAGGCGCCGGCTTCTTTGCGCGCTTCGTGGGCGTGGGCTTCTTTGCCGGCATCGCCATGCCAGGCATGCTGGAATGGTCCATGCCCTGCATCGACCGATTCTGAGCGATCGCCGGCATGGCGAGCAGCATCGCCGAGCCGGCAAATAGTGCCGTCAAAGTGCGGGTCATGCCGCTTCTCCTTTCGGGCGGATGCTCACGACGCGCATCATCCCGGCGTGCATATGGTAGAGAAGATGGCAGTGGAACGCCCAGTCACCGACCACATCGGCGGTAAAATCCCAGGTGACCTTGCCGCCGGGTTGCACGATGACGGTATGTTTGCGCGGCGCGTGATCGCCATGCCCCGTGACCAGTTCGAAGAAATGGCCATGAATGTGGATCGGGTGGCCCATCATGCTGTCATTGATGAGATTGATCCGGACGCGCTCTCCTTCGATGAACGGGATCGGCTCATGGACGTCGGACATCTTCTCGCCGTCGAACGACCACATGAAGCGCTCCATGTTGCCGGTGAGATGGATATCCAGGCTGCGGTCTGGTGCCCGCACGTCCGGGTTGCGCTCCAATGCCATGAGATCCTTGTAGACAAGCACCTTGTGGCCGACATTCTCGAGGCCCTGCCCGGGTTCGCCGGTGCGGTCCATCGGCATGGGTGAGATCGTCTGGACTCCAGGCGACTTCTTGACCTGCGGGGCCTTGGAGAAATCGCGCATGTTCATTGGGCCCATCTCCATGGATTCCATATCCATCCCCGGCATCGCGCCTTGCTGGCCACCCATGGCGCCATGGTCCATGCCGGTCATCGCACCGCCACTTGCGGCCACGCCTGCCACATTGGAATGATCCATCCCGGCCATGGCGGTGTGATCCATGCCAGCCATCGCGCTTCCGCCAGGAGCCGCGCCCATCGCCATGGCGCCCGCGGTCGCCAGCTTCCCGGAAGGGTTTTGCTCGGCAGTCGGATCGACGCCTCGCATCGGAGACATTCCGCCTCCCGACATATCCATGCCTTCCATGCCGGGCATCGAGGACATGTCCATCCCCATGTCTTTCATCGTGGCGAGCGGCCGCTCGCGGAGCGGCGGCACCTCGGCTGTCATGCCTGCGCGCGGTGCGAGCGTTGCGCGCGCCATGCCCGAGCGGTCGATGGCTTCGCCGACCAGCGTATAGGCCCGGTCATCGGGAGGGGTGACAATCACGTCATAGGTTTCAGCGACGCCGATCTGGAATTCATCGACCGTGACCGGTCGCACATTCTGGCCGTCGGCCTGCACCACCATGAGCGGGAGTCCCGGTATCCGCACGTTGAAGGTCGTCATGGCCGAGGCGTTGATAAAGCGCAGCCTGACCCGCTCGCCCGGCGTGAAGAGCGCCGTCCAGTTGTCGCGCGGCCCATAGCCGTTGATGATGTAGGTGTAAGCCGATCCGGTAGTGTCGGAAATATCGGTCGGATCCATCCGCATCTTGCCCCAGTCGAGGCGATCTTTGAGCGTCTGGTCCCGCTTGGACAACAAGCCGGCAAGCGTCTGGCGCTGGAAGTTGAAATGGCCCGCATCCACCTTCATCCGCCGGAAGATCGCTTCTGGCGAAAGCACGCTATGATCGGCCAGCACGATGACATGCTCGCGGTCATATTGGACCGGATCGGTGCCCGCAGGATCGATCACGATCGGGCCATAATGGCCGAGCTGCTCCTGAAGACCGGAATGGCTGTGATACCAATAGGTGCCGTTCTGGATGACCGGGAATTCATAGACGAACGTGGATTTGGGTCGAATGCCGGGGAAGGAGACACCGGGCACGCCGTCGAATTGCGGCGGGACAAGGACGCCATGCCAATGGATCGAGCTGTCCTCATCGAGGTCGTTGGTCACATGAAGACGAACAGTCTGCCCCTCGCGCAGCCGGACCAGGGGCGCCGGGACGGTTCCGTTGATTCCAATGGCCCGCATTTTCCGGCCGTCGATCATCATCGTCTGTCTGGCGATTGTCAGGGCTATGTCGGCGCCCGAAACCATGGGGAGTGGTTTCACGATCCCTGCGGAGACTGGCTGAGCCCATGCCGGCATCCAGGCAGAAAAGGCCAGGCCCCCTCCGGCGAGCGTGGCGCCACGGATCAGATCGCGGCGGGTCAATACCGGGGTCATGTAATCTCCCTTGTTGCATATGGCGGACGCGGGCTCGGGGAACTTCCTTATCTACCGCACTCTCTCAGCCTTACGCACGACGAAGGCCGATCCCTCATCGTTCCGCCAAAATTTCCGCAAGTCGCGTTCGAGCCCGATACAATCGGGTCTCGACAGCCTTGCCGCTGATCGAGAGAGCGGCTGCTGTTTCCGCCTGCGTCATTCCCTCGACGGTCCGCAGCAATAGCACTTCGCGCAAGGGTGCCGAGAGGTCGGCAATCGCCGCGTTCAAGCGCCTCAGCTCCAGTTTCCCTGCTGCGCTGTCATGTGCCGACGGGCTATCATCGGGCACTTCTTCCCACTCCTGTTCGGTTGTCGCCGCGCCGAAGGTGAAAAACTGCCGCACTTTTTGCCGCCGCCGCCAATCCCGGCATTTGTTGATCGCGATCCGCGACAGCCAGGCGCGCAGCGGGCGATCCCCATCATATTTCCGCAAATGCCCGAAGGCTGACACGAAGCAGTCCTGGGTGAGATCAAGCGCCTCTTCGGCATTGCCCACCAGGCCGCGCACCAGACGAAAGATCGGGGTCTGATGCCGGTGCATTATTTCGGCGAATGCCGCTTGCCGTCCACCCAGGGTCAGCGCAGCCAGTTCACCGTCCGAACACGCCTTGAGGTCGAGGCTCACCGCACATTGTCGGTGAGCGCATGGACCACCGCCTGGTCGAAGGTCCTGGCCTGATCCGGGCGAAGGATCTGGCGCATGGCGAAGATATGGCGGAGCGTTTCCTTTTGCAGCTCGCCCATCGCCTGATGCGACCGGTCGACGGCCGCCGTCACGCGTGGACCGTTGCCATGCTCGGCTTCGATTGCGTCGGCGAGCCGCGCATTGTCGGCCCTCAGTTCAAACTCCAGTGCACTGCGGCGCACGGCAAACCGCTGCTCGAGAAGATCGATCTGGCGTTTCTGACGGTCATCGAGATCAAGCTTGCTATGCAGCACATCATGCAGCTCGACGCCCGCAGTCGCCGGCTGCGGGAAGAAATGGCGACCAAGCCACACACCCGCCATGGCCGCGAAGAAGGCGACAAGCGCGATCAACAGAAACAGCTTGGGTCTCATCGCGGACCTGCAAGGAGCGTCGAGGGCGCTAGGGGATTGGAGGGACCGAAGGGGGAAAGCATGACAGAGGCTTCGGCGGGCGGCGCCAGACCGTTACTGGCAACGCCGAGGAGTACGGCGCCGAACGCAGCAACCATCCCAAGGCTCAACTGCTGAGCGGTGGAAACTTGCGGCCGCGCTGCGAGGCGCTTGAACACAGCCTCCTCCAGGCCGGCGAGCCCGGGATGAACGGCTTCGGTGCGAAGGCGGCTTAAAAGCCCATCAAGGTCTGTATTCATCACATATTCCCAATCGTTCAATCTGGCCCTTCGATACTGCGGCCACCCTACCTTGTCTTTCACCGCCCGGGCAGCACGCAGGGAATCGGTGCCTGCCCCTGGCGCATTCGCGGGGCAGATGGACTCGCGCATGCCGATCTAATGCATCGGCTTCGCCATGCCGGGCATGTCCTTCATCATCGCGTCATGATCCTCGGGGGCGCTGGCGATAGCGGCCTGATATTGCGCCGCCGACATCTTCGGCAGTTGGCGGACAAAGGCCACCATATCCCAGATCAACTCGTCACTATGCGTCTTGCCCCAAGCCGGCATGGCGGTCAGCTTGACGCCGTGTTTTATCATCCAGAACTGTTCTCTCGCCGACAGTTGCGGGTCGCGGAATAGTTCTGGCGCCTTGGGGTAGAGCCCCTGGCTGATCTCGGTCTTTTCCATGCCCGGCGCGAGATGGCAGCCGCTGCACATCTCCGTATAGAGCCCGGCTCCGCTTTGGAGACGCTTCACGTCCATCAGGTTTGCCGGAACGACGATGTTGCGTGACCGAACAGCAACCGATCGATGGCGCAATTGATCGATCAGCCAATAGACAGGTTTGCTATGCGGCGCGTCGGCGCCGATATTATAGGCTCCGACATATACAACCATGCCCCCGACCGCGGCGACCGCAAGCGCCGCTACGACAACGAACGGGCCGCTCGGCAGATGCCGCCTCAATCTTGTTGCCCTGGAATCTGTCATCGCATCCTCCCCAGCAAAAGTGCCTGGACGAGCGGTTATTTCAGACCCGCCCATCTGATCATACGCACGCGCCGTCCTCACCCCTCACGGGACGCGTAAATCATACGGGTGCGATGCCGTGCGGCCGGATGGATCGCGCCACAAAGAAATATGGTTGTATCGATGAGGGGGCGTGCGCTTCCGTGCGTAATTGGTTGTGTCGGCAGTACCGCCGCCAATGGAGAAATCGATGTTTCGTAAAACAGTTTTTGCGGTCGCCCTGGCGGCTTCGGCTTTGGTCACTACCGCCGCGCAGGCGCACCCCAGGCTGGCAACTGCGTCGCCCGCGGCTGATGCAGTGGTTTCCGCCCCGACCAAGATCCAGCTCGTCTTCACCGAGGGGCTGGTCGCACAATTTTCCGGCATCGACCTGACGATGACGGAGATGCCCGGCATGAAGATGGGTCCGATGAAGATCAATGGCGTCAAGGCCGAGCTTGCCCCTGACGGCAAGACCCTTGTTGCGACGTTTGCGAAGCCGCTGTCGGCCGGCACATATAGGGTCGATTATCACGTCGTATCGACCGATACGCATCGCATCCAGGGCGGCTATACGTTCAAGGTGAAGTAAGGCCGTGCCGGACATGGTGGCGACTGCCGTCAGGCTGGGTCTTTATATTGACCTCATGCTTCTCTTTGGGCTGCCGATGTTCGGGCTCTACACGCTGCGCGGGGCCGAGCGGAAATCCGGCTCGGTCCTGCGCTTCCGCCCTGTTCTCGCCACCATCGCCCTCGTCGGTATCGGGTTGTCGATATTGGGCATGATGGTGCTGTCGGCGTCCATGGGAGGCGTCCCGATCGGTGAAATCGACCGAGCTACGGTCAATATGGTCATATCGGGAACGACTGCCGGCACCGTCTGGCAAGTGCGTATCGCCGCGCTCTTGCTGATACTCTATTTTTCGATCGCAGGTTGGCAACGGCCGACCTTCGCTCTGACCGCGCTGTCGACCGCGGCGGCAACAGCCCTGGCGACGCTGGCATGGACGGGGCACGGTGCGGCGGATGAAGGCGCGCTTGGCTGGATTCATCTGGGCGCCGACATCACCCATCTTCTCGCCGCCGGGATATGGATCGGGGCGCTGTGTGCCCTTTGTCTGCTCATTTTTCGACCGGCGGCGCGCATGGCGCGGGACCATATCCATCTTTCGCACCGGGCCTTGGACGGCTTTGCAAAGGTCGGCACCATCGTAGTCGGTCTGCTCATCGTCTCCGGCCTGATAAACAGTTGGATATTGATCGGCCCGTCAAAGCTGGGCGCGCTCTTCACGAGCCTCTATGGTGTACTGCTTCTGACGAAATTGCTGCTTTTCGGCGCGATGCTGGCGCTGGCGGCTGCCAACCGCTTCTTCCTGACGCCGGCGCTCGGGGCGGCGTTGGAAGAGGGCGACGGTCTCTCTGCGGTCCGGGCGCTGCGGCGGAGCCTCCTGGTCGAAGGCGGCTGCGCCATCGCGATCCTCGCATTGGTTGCCTGGCTCGGACTCTTGGCGCCGCCGGCATCGGGTATGTGAGAGCGGTTTTCAGGGTAGAGCGCGGGCGATGGCCTTGATCGCTTTGAGCCCCGACCCGAACCGGGAAATCGCATCCTTGTGACGTTCCAGTTCGCCATAGGGAAGATAGGCGATCTCAAGATCGGCGATACGACTGAAGGCGGGCCGCGCCAGTTGCGCCCGCACGTCGCCCTCGCGGGCATCGGGAGCGACCAGAAATAGACCCGCGGCGGCATGCAGTTCGCTGCCGCTCAGAGCCAGGTCGAGCATGCGAACGATGCCCGAATAGATCGAGGTCGAGTGCTCCACCTCGAACGCGGCTGCGACGCGATCACTATCCCGTTCAAGCCACAACACGTCGATCAGGCGGATGGCATCACCGCCGGTCGAAGTGGCAATCGACGCGGGCAGGCTCTCAAGGCACCCCTCTCCCAAACGCACCCCGTCATGGAGACGACCCCGATCGTTTGCCGCGATCCAGACATCATAGCCCAATGCACGCCCTATATCGCGAAGCCATGCCTGGATCTCCGAATGCGTTCGATCGCTTTCGCCCTGCTTTTGGACGGCCTTGTTGAGGCTTTGCGCCTCGGCCCGCGCCTGTTCGAGCCGGATCGTCCAGGCTCCAGCGGCCTGATCTTCCTCATCCCGCGGCGGCGCCGGATATCGCCCCGAACCGATATCGAACAACAGCCCGCCAATCGCCCCCAGATCGTTCGACAGTAAGTCCCGAAACTGCTCATTGAGATCGAGGATACCCGACCGCATCGCGAGAAAATGCTGCCAGCTGCCGAGCTTGACCTTCCCGCCCGTAAGTTTGTTGTAGCCGTTGACGATTGCCGTGTTGAACGGCGGAACCAGCGTGGGATGCAGAAAATAGAGGAGATTGGCGACCGCTGGCCCCAGTCCCTTGATGTTCATGCGATCGATCGTGTGGATGCCCGCGATGATCTCTTCAGCGGTATCGCAGCAGGCGCAATGATCCAGCAGCCGTCCAAAGGCGCGCTGGTGCGCCGAATTTTCATAAATGTCGGGTATTCGGAGCTTGGGTTTCCACAGAAAGGCGTGATCCGCGCCCTTGAAGATCTGCCGCTGCTCCGCGACCGAATGGACCACGGTTTCAAGCGACGATCCACGATAGGCGACGCCAAATCGCCCCGCCTCGATCTCGGCGACAACCTGGGCCAGACCGCGGCGGATGGAACGGAAATTCTTGATGCGCTCATCCCACAGAAACCAGCTCTGATAGGTTGCGTTCGGGTCTTCCTTCCATCGCTGGATCAGTTGCCTCGCCAGCAATTCAAAGTCCGCCAAACCGCCCCCCATTAAATCTCGCCGTTCCTCAGCGACGCTAGCATCAGGTCAGGCGGCAAACCAGATTTCTGATCGACATCGCCCGGATGAACGCATGCCACGGGACTAGCCGTTCATTGAATTTCGTCTGGTATGTGCATCAGAAGGTCGCGCGTATAGTCAATGAGCAATCCTCCCATCGCGGCGCCGAAGACGGCCAGGACGAATAGGAGCGCCAGCAATTTAGGGACGAAACTGACGGTTTGCTCGTTGACCGACGTCGCGGCCTGGATGATCGAAATGACCAGTCCGACCAGCCCCATGATGAGCAGAGGCGGCCCGGCCACCATCGCCATCACCCAAAGCGCGCGCCCCACTGAGACGGAAAAGGGACTGTCGATCTGCATGCATCCTCCCGCGGCCATGGGATTGTTTCGCGATGCGAACTGTTGCGGGGGCGGGCGGATGTGGAGTGGAATCATGTTCCCGATCCGCCTTCTCCATTTCCGTCCGTCCCCGCCCCACGCTGCGACCCGTGGGCAACCGCATTTTCTGCCTCATTTACTGGGCTACATTTGATTTACGCATCGACGAGGCCAACCCCTCGCGCCGCGCTGCATTTTCCCAAAAGCAGAGGCTTTTGAGGGCAGACGCGGTGTGCCGCGTAATAGGAGTGAGGATAGACGTCAGCGAAAGGCGCGCATGTACGACTGCGTTATCATCGGTGGGGGACCCGCAGGTCTAACGGCCGCGACCTATCTCGGGCGGTTTCTCCGCCGAACGCTACTCGTGGATGCCGGGAGCGGCCGCGCCGCCCGTATTCCCAAGACGCACAATCTCCTTGGATTCCCAGACGGTATATCCGGTGAAGACCTGCTTGCACGCATGCATCGGCATGCCGCTCGCTACGGCGCGGAATTGGTCAGTGGCAGCGTCCATGGGATTACGCGAGCTCAATCCGGCTTTGTTGTCGATATAGGGTCGCGTACCGTCGAAGCGCGGACCCTGTTGCTTGCCCAAGGCGTGACGAATCGCCAGCCAAGGCTCGCCGCTAAGGTCCATGACCGTGCCGTCGCGCGTGGGCTTATTCGCTATTGTCCAATCTGTGACGGGTTTGAAGTCCGCGGAAAACGCATAGCCGTCCTGGGTCGCTCTAACCATGGCGCGGCCGAGGCGCGCTTCATTCGTCGCTATAGCGATACCGTGACGTTGCTAACCCAAGAGGTCTCGCAATTGTCACGAACCGATGAGGATGAACTGGTCCGAAGCGAGATCGTGGTCCAGCCTGCGCCCATCCAAAACCTATCGATTGAGGATGACTCTATCTTCGTGAGCCTGGTCGATGGCCAATCGCTCTGCTTCGACAGCCTCTACGTCGCTCTTGGAACCTCCGCCCGCTCGGAATTGGCGATGATGGCTGGTGCTGAGCTGAGCGCATCGGGTTGCATCATTGTCGATGAGCATCAGCAAACGACGATTGATGGTGTGTTTGCGGCCGGCGACATCGTTGAGGGGTTGGATCAGATCGCCGTTGCTGCGGGTCAGGCGGCCATCGCGGCGACCGCAATTCACAATCGTTTGTCCGGATAGACAGGGCTTCGCGGGTAAAAATATTCAGCAGAGCGCTTGACCCTGACATAATGTCAGACCCCAGATAGGGAACGTCAACAAGGAGACGTGTTGTGCCCGAGTCCAAACCCACGAGCCATGCTCACGCCCATAGCTGCTGTGCGGCCAGCAAGGACAAGGGCGACGCGACGGTGATCGATCCGATTTGCGGAATGACGGTGGATCCGGCGATGACGTCCCATCATGCCACCCATGCCGGCCATGACTATCATTTCTGCAGCGCCGGCTGCCGGACGAAATTCGTGGCCGATCCCGATCGGTATCTGACCGGTCGATCCGAGGCGCCAATCGATACTGCGCCCGGGGCCATCTGGACCTGCCCGATGCACCCTGAGGTCCGGCAGGATCATCCCGGCGCCTGTCCGATCTGCGGCATGGCGCTCGAACCCGAGATGATTACCGCCGATTCCGGCCCGAGCGCCGAGCTCGTCGACATGTCCCGTCGGTTCTGGATCGGTCTGGTACTCACCCTTCCCATTCTGGCTCTCGAAATGAGTCATCTGATCCCGCAGCTCGAGCATCTCATACCAGCCAAGATGTCGGCCTGGGCACAGCTTTTGCTGGCGACACCGGTTGTCCTGTGGGCGGGGTGGCCGCTGTTTGAGCGTGGTTGGACGTCGCTCAAGACCCGCAATCTCAATATGTTCACGTTGATCGCCATGGGTATTGGCGTCGCCTGGGCCTACAGTGTCATTGCGACAATCGCGCCTGCAATCTTTCCGGCGGCGTTCCGCGACACCGACGGTTCGGTTGCCGTCTATTTCGAGGCGGCAGCGGTCATTACTGTGCTGGTGCTGCTCGGACAGGTGCTCGAGTTGCGCGCCCGCGAACGGACCTCGGGGGCTATCAAGGCGCTGCTCAATTTGGCGCCGAAGACAGCCAGGCGAATCCGCGAAGACGGCAGCGATGAAGAAGTGTCGCTCGACCTGATCGCGGTCGGCGATCGGCTGCGCGTGCGTCCGGGAGAGAAGGTGCCAGTTGACGCGATCGTCGAGGACGGGCGTTCGGCCCTCGATGAGTCCATGGTGACGGGCGAATCCATGCCGGTTACAAAGGCCACGGGCGATCATGTGATCGGCGGCACGCTGAACCAGAGCGGGGCCCTCGTAATTCGCGCCGAGAAGGTCGGCCGCGACACGATGCTGGCGCGGATCGTCCAGATGGTCGCCGAGGCGCAGCGTTCGCGCGCGCCGATCCAGCGGCTGGCGGATCAGGTTGCGGGATGGTTTGTTCCTGCCGTGCTGCTGGTCGCGGTGACCGCGTTCGCAGCATGGGGTATCTGGGGGCCAGAGCCACGCTTCGCGCACGGGCTGATCGCCGCGGTGGCGGTGCTCATCATTGCTTGTCCCTGTGCCCTGGGGCTCGCCACGCCGATGTCGATCATGGTCGGCGTCGGGCGAGGGGCGGGCTTGGGCGTGCTGGTCAAGAATGCTGAGGCGCTCGAACGCATGGAGAAGGTCGACACGCTGATTGTCGACAAGACGGGGACACTCACGCAGGGCAAGCCATCAGTCACGAGCATCGTAGCCGCCAATGGCTTCGATGAAGGTGGACTGCTGCGGCTCGCCGCCGGCGTCGAACGCGCCTCCGAACACCCGCTCGCCCTGGCCATCGTTGCCGCCGCGCAGGAAAGGAAGATGAACCTTCCGAAGGTGACCGATTTTGACTCGCCGACCGGCAAGGGCGCCGTCGGCACGGTCGATGGCAAGCGCATCACGCTCGGCAACGCGCGCTTCCTTGAAGAGAGCGGCATCGACGCGCGCAAGCTTGTGACTCAGGCCGATGCACTGCGCGGCGATGGCGCGACCGCTATCTTCATCGGAATCGACGGCGCGGTCGCGGGCATTCTTGCGATCGCAGATCCGGTCAAGGAGACGACGCCGCAGGCGCTCGCCACGCTGCGCGACGAAGGGATCACCATCGTCATGCTGACCGGCGACAATCGCATCACCGCCGAAGCCGTTGCGCGCAAACTCGGCATCGAGAAGGTGGAGGCCGAGGTGCTTCCCGATCAAAAGAGCGCCGTGGTCGAGCGGCTCAAGCGCGAAGGTCGCGTGGTTGCGATGGCCGGCGACGGCGTGAACGACGCACCGGCCCTGGCGGCGGCGGATGTCGGCATCGCCATGGGTTCGGGAACGGATGTCGCGATCGAGAGCGCGGGCGTCACCTTGCTCAAGGGTGATTTGACCGGAATAGCGCAGGCACGGCGTCTCAGCGAAGCGACCATGTCCAACATCCGGCAGAACCTGTTCTTCGCTTTCATCTATAATGCCGCGGGCGTGCCGATCGCAGCCGGACTGCTTTATCCGTTCTTTGGCATATTGCTCTCGCCGATCATCGCGGCGGCAGCCATGGCGCTGTCGTCGGTGAGCGTGGTGATGAACGCGCTCCGCCTCAATCGGGTGACATTGTGAATATCGGGGCGGCGTCGGACGCGAGCGGCGTCTCGCAGCGGATGATCCGGCACTATGAGAAGATCGGTCTGATCCCCGCGCCGCCACGGCGCGACAGCGGCTATCGCGATTACGCCGATGCGGACGTGCATCGCCTGCGCTTCATCGCCAATGCCCGCGACCTCGGTTTCCCGGTTGAGGAGATCCGGATGCTTCTCGGCCTGTGGTCCGACCTCGGGCGCTCGAGCGCCGAGGTAAAGGCGCTGGCCGAGGCGCGCGCCGCCGAACTCGGACGCAAGGCGGAGGCCCTGCAGGCTATGCGCCAGACGCTGCTCGACCTTGCGGATCATTGTCATGGCGATGACCGACCGGATTGTCCGATCATCGATCGCCTCCAGTATTCGCCGAATGGCGGCGGCGAGATTTCCTGATCCGACTCCAGTCGATTTTTCAACAAGACAATGCGTGCGTAGTCTGCGACAATCCGGGGATCGAGCGCTCGACCATCGCTCAATGCGCTGGTCGAGCGGAAATCGCCGGTTCAGCAATGTTTGCTTTCAGCGTCAGCCATTTCCTGGATGTAGGAACGGCTTCTATCGCCGATACGAGCACAACCCAGCGTAATGGGCCGGCGCTGGTCGGAGGCGGCGCTGCTCATGAATGATGGAGATGCTTCGACGCTTTTCATGAAGATCGATGCGTCCATGCCGCCTGAACTAAGTGGAGCCGCTTCCCGCACTGATGACGCCGGCAACACATCGCTCAATCACCTGTTGAGGCTCCTGGAAGCCGAATATGGCCGGCTGCTTGCCAGGCTCACGTCCAGCTTGCGTTCCTCAGATGCGGCGACCGACGCACTGCATGATGCCTATTTGAAGCTCGGAAGCGGAGCCGCAGTCGGTGAGATCAGGCAGCCGCTATCCTATCTCTACCGAATGGCAATCAACCTGGCGAAGAATCGTCGGCGGCGAGAAACCCGGTTTGCGCCTGTCGACATCTCTGACCTCGACACGCTTCCTGATGACGCGCCGAACCCCGAATATGTGGTGGGCGCGCAGCACGAGATGGCTCGCGCGCTCTCAGCGCTCTCTGCTCTGCCCACACGGCAGCGCGAGATTTTCCTCGCTCGTTGGCGTGATGACAAAACGCAGGCCCAAATCGCGGAGGAATTTCGGCTCCACAAACGAACCGTCCAGAAGGAATTGACCCGCGCCGAGCGGCATCTGCGGGCCGCGCTTGGCAGGGAAAAGCCGCGAAAGTAGCAGCGATCAAGCATGCAGTCATGCTCCGGACGCCCGGATTGTTCGATCGCCTATAGCCAAATGTTCAGGCATCCCACCGATAAGTTGCCGAGCCCGTTCCAGTCGGTTGCGTCCTCTCCCGCAAAAAAATGCGCATTGCAGCGCCGCCTTTGGGGCATCCCAGGTGTCAAGGAGAATAGGGAGTAACAGGGTCCTCACGCCGCTTCCCGCTTCGTCTGGCTTCGACAGACGCTCCGGATCCGCGCGTGTCGACTAAAGGGATCGGCGACCAGACACCCTTCGGCGTCCGCAGCCAGCCCATTGTCCCACGGGGGTCGCAATGGCGGCAGCGCACGTTTGATGACGGGCAGGAGGACGAGCGCGTGCGCTTTGCAGGGCCACGAAGCGTTGTCTGGCCGTCTGCCAGCCGCCCGGTCTGCACGCCGCGAGACCCGGTCGGGTGCTGGGCCGCGTTTGGCGCCATGGCAGGAGCACCTTGCCAAGGAACTGATGCGAAAACATCTGGCGGAACCTGTTTCGATTTCCGATGTCGCCTGCGCCTGCCGGCTCTCGCTCAGCTATTTCATCCGGGCATTCGCCAACACCGTGGGAACGGCTCCCTATGACTGGTTCCTTGGACAAAGGATCGCGCATGCCCAGGAGTTGCTGGCGCACACCGTTTCACCCTTGGCTGAAATCGCGCTCGAGTGCGGGTTTGTCGATCAAAGCCACTTCACCAACACGTTCGGTCGCAGGGTCGGCACGACACCGCTTCGGTGGCGGCGTGAGGCATGGGTTGTTCGATCATTGCCAAGGATGGCCTATTCGACTTAGGTCACAGGATGAAATCGGCTGTGGGCGGCCGACACTCAGCACTGCAAAGGACGACGATGGACGATACGATCGCCGACAAACCCGATCTTCTCGCGCTCACGGCTGATATCGTTTCGGCGCATGTGGCGAACAACAGCGTCGCGGTCGGTGATCTTCCCGCGCTGATCTCCAACGTACATCGTTCGCTTGCGAGCCTCGGCGCAACACCAGCGTCCGCGGCCGACGAGGAGCTAAAGCCCGCCGTCTCCGTTCGCGCCTCGATCAAGCCGGACTACATCGTCTGCCTTGAGGATGGGAAAAAGCTCAAGATGCTGAAGCGGCACCTGATGACGCATTATCAGCTGACGCCCGATGCCTATCGCGCGAAATGGAAACTCCCTTCGGATTACCCGATGGTCGCGCCAGCCTATGCCGAACAGCGTCGGAGCCTTGCCAAGAAGATCGGTCTTGGTCGCAAGGGACGTGGAGCGCCACCGCAGCCCGAGCCGAAACCCGCAGCAGAGCCGACCAAGCGGCGCGGCCGGAAGCCGAAGGCCCCGGCATCCTGATCGGTAACCGCAGGCCGTCAGGCATGACGCCATTCAGTGCTGCCTTCGCTGCGGTCTAACGACCGCCTTCGACGCCGCCGCTTTCACGCAGCAGCGTGCCAACGCTGCGGCCATTGAGCGTGCAGTACGCGACGATGCGATCATAGCTCCGATGTTTTGCCCGGCAGACCAGAGTTCGTCCCATCGCGATTGCATTGAGGCGGCGCTTCGCCTGGATGCCGCCCTGGTCATGCAGTTCCGGTGCGTTGAAGTCCGCCAATCTGACTTCGACCCAGGAAGCCGGGCTGCGGGATACGCCCAGGCACAGGCTGTCACCGTCCCCGATATACCGGACGGCGCCGGTGAAAGTCGAACCCGGGCGGGGAAGGGCACCTGTGCATGGATCGGCGAGAGCCGGGCTCGCGGACAGCGTAAGAACGGCCACTGCGAAGATCAGAGACCGCCGATTCAAAGAGCCGCTTTCAGTTCGGCAAGCCGTGCCGTGCAAATCTCGTCGACGACCTTCCCGAGCTCCTCGACACGCTCGGCCAACCACAGAAGTTCCTCTGTGGAGATGCTATAGTGCTTCGAGAAACGGGCCTTCACGTAGGCGTCCTTGAGCTTCTCGAAGCGGGCGCGATCCTGCCGGTTACCGCGGGGCCAGGCGGATACGAGGCGCGGGGAGAGGCGTTCGGCTTGGGTGCGCAGGAAATTGAGATTGTGGACGTGGGGTGTGTAGAAGGTGCAGACGAGTAGAACGCAATGATATAGCCGCTCGCAGGCCTGGTGCAGATTGAAGGCGGCGTCGCGATATTCATCTTGAGATAAGAAGAACCTAAAACCCTTTTGCGAGCTGACTGCCAGCGAGAACCAATAGTCATAATATTCTGTCGCTAGATCAAAGGCCTGCTGCGGTGTCTTGGGCTTCGAGGTTAGCAGCTCGCCTTCATCGGACTGGTAGAGGGCGATGCCGTCGCGGGCGACATCCATGAAGAAATAGCGGCCATGGGCGAGCCCGTCGTTCACTTCCTGCAGGCTATGGACGATGAAGTTCACCGGCGTCTTGAGCGTTCTCGTGATCGCGCGCTCGCGGGTAAGCCGTTCCTCGGCCCGCTCCCAGTAATCGACGCGATCGGTCAACTCCTTCTGGTTGACGATGACCAGCAGGTCGAAGTCGGATTGGTAGCCCTTGGCGGTGTGCGGTTCATCGACCCAGCCGCCGCGCGCATAGGAGCCGTAGAGGATGATCTTGAGGATGCGCCCCATCTTGCGCTTGCCGGTCGGCTCTCCGTGGGCATCCGCAAATTCCTCGAACAGGATCTGGACAACGCGCTCGAGCTCACGCTGCTTCTTTGCCGGGAGATGGTCGAGGTCGGTTTTCATTAAGAATAGGCTCGAATGATGGGATTATTAGGCGACACGTTCGATGTCTGTCAGGGCGAAGTCATTACCCTTGAACAGCAGCGGCTCTTCAAGGGCTTTCGCGAGGGCATACGAGAAACAGTCCCCAAAGTTCAGCTGGGCCTTGTGGCGCCCCTTGCCAAAATCGAAGAATCCCTGCCGCGCGATCAGCCCTTGCTCGACGGTGACAGGCTCGATCCGAATTCCCGCGCGCCGAATAAACGCCTCGGCATGGCGGGTTGCCTCTGGCCCCAACTGCTTCTCGACGACCATCGTAAGCTCGAGAAAACTGGCGACGCTCAATCGGCAAATTTCGGCGTCATGGATGATCCCGGTAAACTGAGCAGCCTCTTCTTCGCCATAGAGAATAGCAACCAGTGCCGATGTGTCGACGATCACTTGGGAAGCCCATCGGAATCATAGAGCTCCTCCCCATGCGTGGCATAGGGACCGCGCACCAATTCGGCAGACCGGTTGGCGATGGCCAGAAGCTCGGATACGCTCGCCCGTTGCCGGCGTTGTTCGAGCCGGGTCAGTTGCTGCCGAAGTGCCTCAACTACCACTCGCGTCATAGGCTCGCCAGTCGCCTGCGCGATCGCCTGCGCCAGTTTGTGGGCTTCGGGATCTTTGATGTTGAGACTGATACCCATATTCCACCTGGTTGATAAACGTTCTACCTTTCTACCACAAAGGAGCGGTCGATTCCAGATCGATCTTTTTCAGGGCAAAGGTTGGCGGCTTGCTGCAATCATCCGCTGAGCTGGCCACCCGAAATGTCGCCCGTTTCGCCCTCGCGCGCAAAGGTCTGCGGAAAACGGTTTGTCTGGCAGGTGGTATTAAAGGCCCCCTCGCGCTGTTGAAGCGCGCCGCCGCTAGCTCTATCCCCCGCCTATCCGCCTACGTCAAAAGGAGTCGACATGAATAACACTGTGGATCGGCGTGGAAAAGGGACCCCGTTAGCGGGGTGATCGGCGTCGAAAAGGGACCCCTCATCCTGGTGTTCTAGGCTGTTCGCTTGGCGGTGTGTCAGGCGGCGAGATCGGGATGCTGGTATTGGAGACGGTGTTGAGGATCCGGCGCGAGCACGCGTCGGGCAAGGCCATCAAGGCGATAGCGCGGGACCTGCACCTGTCGCGCAAGGTGGTGCGCAAGGCGATCCGGGCGCCGGAAGCGGACATGGGTTATCGGCGAGAGGTGCAGCCGCTGCCGAAGCTGGGGCCGTTTCAGGCGCGACTGGATGCGTTGCTGGAGGAAGATGAGGCACGGCCGCGGCGCGAGAAGCTGCGCCTCACGCGCATCCACGACCTGCTGCTACGCGAGGGGTTCGATGGCTCGTACGACGCGGTTCGCCGTTATGCGGCGCGCTGGCGGCAGGCGCAGCGTCGCGACGTGATGAATGCGCCGGCGTTCATCCCGCTGCTGTTCCGGCCGGGCGAGGCTTACCAGTTCGACTGGAGCCACGAGGACGTCGAGATCTCGGGCAAGCCGATGCGCGTGAAGGTCGCGCATGTCCGGCTGTGCGCGTCGCGGGCAATGTATGTGCGGGCCTATCCCCGCGAGACACAGGAGATGCTGTTCGACGCGCATGCACGGGCGTTTGCTTTCTTCGGAGGCGTGCCGACGCGCGGCATCTACGACAACATGAAGACGGCGGTGACGAGCGTGTTCACCGGCAAGGAGCGGGTCTTCAACCGTCGCTTCCTGGTCATGGCCAACCATTACATGGTCGAGCCGACCGCCTGCTCGCCGGCGTCGGGCTGGGAGAAAGGTCAGGTCGAGAACCAGGTGCAGACCGCACGCGGTCGCTTCTTCCAGCCGCGCCTGCGATTTACCGGCCTCGAGGAGTTGAACGGCTGGCTGGAGGCGGAGTGTCGGCGCTGGGCAGAGTTGCACCAGCATCCCGAGCAGAAGGAGCTGACAGTCGCCCAGGCATGGGCAGCAGAACGGGCGGTGCTCCAGCCTGTTGTCGCACCCTTCGACGGCTTCCACGAGAGCGAGCATGCGGTAAGCGGCACATGCCTCATCAGCTTCGACCGCAACCGCTATTCCGTTTCTGCCAGGGTGGTGCGACGTGCCGTCCAGGTCCGCGCCTATGCCGACCGCATCGTCGTGCGCTGCGACGGTGAAGTCGTCGCCGACCATCCCCGGTTCTTCGGCCGCGACCGGACCATCTACGACCCGTGGCACTATCTGCCGGTGCTGGTGACCAAGCCGGGTGCCCTGCGCAACGGCGCACCGTTCCAGGGCTGGGAGTTGCCGCCTGCGCTGGCACGACTGCGGCGCAAGCTTGGCACCGGCGACGATGCCGACCGGCGGTTCGTGCGGGTGCTGGCAGCGGTGCTCGACGACGGGCTGGAGGCGGTAGAAGTGGCCGTGCGCGAAGCATTGCTGGCCGGCGTCGCCAGCGACGACGTCATCGTCAACATCCTGGCCCGCCGGCGCGAACCGCCGCGACCGCTGACTATTGTCACGCCAGAAGATCTGGCGCTGCGCCATCCGCCCCGTGCCGACTGCAACCGCTATGACAGCCTGCGAGGTCTCCATGCAGCGGCATGAGATGATGACGGCCATGGCCGAGTTGGGGCTGAAGGGCATGGCTGGCGCCTTCGACGAGGCGGTCACTACCGGTCTCCAGCGCAAGCGCACGACCATGGAGGTCCTGACCGACCTGCTGCGTGCCGAGGCGACGCACCGCCATGCAGCCTCGGTCCGTTACCGGATGTCGGCCGCCAGGTTACCCGCGGTGAAGGACCTCGACGCCTTCGTCTTCGGCGACACTCCCATCAACGAGGGACTGGTGCGCTCGCTGTACAGCGGCTCGTTTCTTCCGGGCCAACGCAACGTCGTGCTGGTCGGTGGAACGGGTACCGGCAAGACGCATCTCGCCACCGCCATCACTGCCAATGTGGTACGAGCCGGCGCCCGCGGACGCTACTTCAACACAGTGGACCTGGTGAACCGGCTCGAGGAGGAAACGCGCCTCGGCAAGGCCGGCACGCTGGCGGCCCAGCTTTCGCGCCTCGATCTCGTGGTGCTCGACGAGCTTGGCTACCTGCCGTTTGCACGCTCGGGCGGTCAACTGCTCTTCCACCTCGTCAGCAAGCTCTACGAGAAGACCTCGGTCATCGTCACCACCAACCTGGCCTTTGGTGAGTGGCCGACCGTCTTTGGCGACCCCAAGATGACCACCGCGCTGCTCGACCGCATTACCCACCATTGCGACATCGTCGAAACCGGCAACGACAGCTGGCGCTTCAAACATCGAAGCTGAAGCCTGGGGCACCGGCAGAGAACGCTTCGTGCTGGTTGCGCCTCCGGTCGGGCTACGCCCGCCCTACGCCGCAACCAGCACGAACAGTGCGCCCGTCATACCCGTTACGCTGCTCGACGAAGGGGGTCCCTTTTGCACGCCGATAGGGGGTCCTTTTTGGACGCCGATTGACAAATAACACTGAACTTGCTGAGCAGATCTCGTCCCAGCATGGCCTCACCAAAGCTGATGCTCGCAAAATCGTCGATTCCGTCTTCGCGGCGATTACCGATGCGGCAACGGGCGGGCGTGAGATATCCTTGAATGGCTTTGGCAAGTTCAAGGTGAAAGATTCGGCTGCGCGCGAGGGCCGCAACCCCGCAACCGGCGAGACGATCAAGATCGCAGCTTCGAAGAAACTGAGCTTCACGCCCGCAAAAGCCGTGAAGGATCGTTTGAATCCGTGAAGTGATCCGGGGAGCCATCGGCTCCCCAGCATGCGAAGCCGGCGAGGAAGGGGAGGGAGCGGCAGGCGATTGAGCGATTAGCGCTTCCGCCGGATAGGCGCTGTGCTACTATTGCGGTGGAGATCAGCAATGGCGCACGATCACAACAACCACACTGCGGAAGACGAAGTCCCGGAACAGCAGGTCGATACATTGCGTATCGGCGATTGGCTCTGGCGGCCGTGGTACGCAAAGCTCTGGTGGACAGGAATTGCCACCTACTGGATCGGAAAGGCCATCTCCCTCACTGTGCCCGCTCTGGATGAATTTTATACCAGCGCATTGGCAGGTTTCCTAAACGTGGCCTTTTTCCCGCCTGTAGCGTTGATGGTGCTCGGCCTTGGTCTTGTGCGTGCGTGGTTTGCGAGGGGTGACTGGGAATTCGTCGAGCCGAAGCAAGACGAATTGTTTCATCGTCCGCTGATCGATCCTTATACAGATCCTAGCAATCCGCTCTCGGGCTCGATCTATCGCCGCCATCATCGGTTCTGAAGTAACGTCATCTCTTCTTGAATTCAGAGTTGCCGTCAAATGGACCATTGGCGAGATCGGTCGAGAAACTACCGCTGCTAAGGACCGATGACTGTTCGATAGAAGTGAGCGGCCCCGTAATATCCGCTGTCCCACGACCGGAGTCTGCCTGTCCAAGATAGCGATTCCTGAGCCCCTCTGGGCCGAGGATTTGTCGCCCCAATTCCTGAGAAAATGCCTCGGAAGGCGTCGATGAGTGCGACGCAGCCCGTTCAGCAGCAGCGATGGCGCTCCGTACATCGTAATTCACAATATCAAGTTGGCTTTGCGCCGTTTCGCTTGTCATCCCAATGTCACGACTGGTGAAGCCTAGCTCACCTCCCACTCGACCGGAGGTTGATCGGCCGGCCGCTTGTTTTTTGCCTGTACCGGAACTCGCGGCTTCGATGGTGCCGCCTATTCTTGCCCCCACTTCGGTACCCATTGTGGTTTGATCTTCTGCAACCCGAGAGATGCTCCGCGTCCAACCAGTCTGGGCCATGATCGCCTGAACGTCGCGTTGCAGCGTATCGGCGACCTGGGGCTTGAGGCGCCAGTTTCCATGCCGATCCATTTCGAAGCCGCCGCGCAGCCAGTTGGCCATGGCTCTGCGGCCCTCATCGCCGCCACCCATGAAATGCTCGATCGTGTCGGG
The DNA here is from genome assembly GCF_058790595.1 of Sphingomonas sp. EU05-FHT14C10. Classification (NCBI taxonomy): domain Bacteria; kingdom Pseudomonadati; phylum Pseudomonadota; class Alphaproteobacteria; order Sphingomonadales; family Sphingomonadaceae; genus Sphingomonas; species Sphingomonas sp. EU05-FHT14C10. The sequence continues at coordinate 87,015 of NZ_JBYTEN010000008.1, forward strand.
GCCCGCCTGCTTGCCGGCCTCGAACCGTGTGCTGGTGTCGCTCCGCGCCGATTGCTGGAACCCGGCGGTACTTGAAACCAAAAGGTCGTTGTTTGCGAAGCTGAAACGGGCAACGCCGCCTTGCGCCAGGGCACCGGCCTGGCTCTCGTTGATAAGTCCGGCACGGAGCAGCTGGTTGGCCTGTTCGGACGTCAGATTCATCGCGAGATCGCCATTCTGGACCATCGCCAGATCGCGCTTCGACATGACGATGCCTTGGCTGCGCAGCAGCCCCTGCATGCGGGTAAGCCGTTCGCGATCGACGATCTGGGTCAGGCGCTCATTGCGGGCACGATCCGCCACTCCCGCCGCGCCGCCCTCTGCCATGTCCACCTGGTTGCCGGCGGTGCGGCTGAGCGCCTGGATGAAGCTGTCGAGGCGTGCCGCCTCTCGCGTCGAAACGCCGGCCGCGGCCGCCCCTTCGGCAAAGCCGAAATTCTCGGACTGCCGGCGCTGCTCGCCGATCCGCGCCGCCGCGCGCGTGCCGCTCGTGCCAACCTCGCGCTGCGCGTCAAGCTTGCCCGATCGCTCGGCAAAGTCGTAGCCGGCGGCTTCCCGCGTGCGGCCATAGACGCTGGTCCCTTCGCGCGCTGCTTCGGCCGTGGCACCGTCCGCCGTCCCGACCTGAACCGATGCATTGTAACGCTCCAGTGCCCGTTCGACCTGCGCCTCGTTGCGGCCGGTCGCGCGGGCGAGCTGGGAGATCGCGGTGCTGCGCGCTTCGCCGGACAGCGCATTGATGAAGCCGATGCGGCGGGCGGTTTCTTGAACCGGAAGCCCGAGCATCGCGGACGCATCGCGCTGACCCTGATTGCCGCCCGTCCGCCAGGCCTGCTCGGTCGCGACATTCGCGCGCTCGATACCGGCGACATTGTCGCCCGCGAAATCGCGCCGTCCTTCCATGGCGCCGACCTGAACCTGGGCGGCGGTAAGGTCGTTGCTGAGCATCTGCTCCTGGTCATAGGCGTTAGCGATGAGCTTCGCGAAGGTCGGGTCGCTTTGCGCCTCGCCGATCACGCCCGACGCTTTCAGCTCCGCATCCTTGGCCGAATAGCCCGCCCGCTCGAAATGACGGGTGGCCGCCTGCATCATCATGCCATAGGCTCTATGGTCCCCGAAAGCGCGCCACTGGACCAGATTCTGGGCGAAAGCGGCGAATGCCTTCTCTCCTGTCTCGCCTTGCCCGAAATAGGTCGTGCCGAGTCCCCTGAGCGCATCCTTCTCCGCAAATTGATGGATCGCCGTTGTCGCGGCGTTGGCCTGGACGGCGCGCGCGACCTGCGGGTCGGAGAGATCACGGCCATTGAGGGCAGGGGAGAGGCTCCCCAACTGGCGCGAACCTTCGATCCCGCCGAGCGCCAGCGCCGTCCCGCCACTCGTACCGGGGCGCTCCCCGAGGATTCGGTCGGCTTCCCCGAAGCTCCTGTTGGCCCCGAAGCTCGATCGTTCCCCGAAGTCACCGAAGCTCGATGTCGCGCCAGCGCGTGCGCGCGTTCCCAATGCAGAGGCCTGGGCCTCCAGCGCCGCTGCGCGCCCCTCGGTCGTGGCCATCGGCGCCGCAGCAGCGGTGCCCTGGCCGGCAATGCCGAGAGTGCCCGATGTAAATGAGGTGAACACATTGCCGGAAAAGCGGAACACGGTGAACACGAACGCGCCGGCAAGCCCGGCGGCCGCCGTCCTGAAGCTCCCGAAGATCGCCAAGGCCTTCATCGCGGCCGATGGCGCCAGCAGCCACGCATTGGCCGCGACAGCATTCGAGCGCACCTCCTCGAGCGCTGCCGAGGCCCGGCCCAGCGTGAGCTGATAGATGCCTGCATCGATTACGCCCCAGAGCGCCACGAACACGAAGAGGCCGAGCGCGAAGCTTGCGACCCGCAGATTGATCGGGGTCAGGATGAACAGCAGCGCCACGGGCACCATGAACAGCATGATGCCGAACACGGTAGCCCGGATCGTCGGCATCCATTCATTGGCGACCGAGAGCGTGGCAAGGCCGTTCGAGATCACTGCCCGGTTCGCCATGACCCTGGCCGCGCTTGCCGGGGAATCCTCGAACAGAACGTCGCCGACCGTATTGCCGAGCAGGATATGGGTCATCAGCGCCTGCGTGGTCATTGGCCGATCCAGCATCATCTGGCCCATCTCACCCAGTTGCTGGCGGCAGCGCGCGAGTTGCTGTGCATTGCCCGTATCGAAACCGGTCCGCGCGCAGATCTGCAGCGTATAGCCGTCGAAGAGCGTCGGGTCCGACAGCCGATCGGAAATATGCTGCCAGGCCTCGTTGCAGCTCACCGTCGTCCCGCCCTTGTCGGTCTCCGTATAGACGGTCGAGAAGGTCGCCGGACCCGCCATCGCCGCGAACGCCGCCGGCAGATCGGTCGTGGTGCGGAACAGCTTGTCGTCATCGACGCCGTACGCGGCCGAGACGCGGGCGACCGGATAGCATTGCCGGACATAATCCTTGATTGTCGCGTCGAGGAAAGTGTCGGTCATCGGGCCGCGCGGAGAAACTGCGTTCAGGAACAGGTCGAAGCTGTGGCCACCCGCACCGAACTCGATCTTGGCGTCAGGATCGATCGTGTTGTCGTCGATGGTCTCGACCAGGGCGCGTTCGATCATGTTGGTCGCCCCCGCGACCAGGACGAGCAGGTTCGGCACGCCGCCAACCGGCTGATAGGCATTGCGGACCCGATCGTAGACATGGACGGTCCCCGTCGTGGCGATCAGCCCGACGAACAGACCGATGCCGAACAGGATCTGGAAACCGAACGCGACGAGCCCCATGCCCGAACCGCGCACGCTGGCGATGACAGCGCCAAGACCGATGCCGACGGTCGCCACGATCAGCACCAGCGTCTCATAGCGGGGGTCGGCAAAGATCATCGAGACGAGGCGAAAAGCATCCACCGTTTCGGCAAAGCCATCATAAGTATGAAAGCTCGTGTCGACTGCGAATGCAGGCGATGCCGTCATAGCCGCGAGGGCAGCGGCGATCAGTCGGGGGAAACGGCGCATGGGGACTGGCTCCGTTACTGATTGCGTGCCGCAGCGGCGCCGGCGGCGTTCCGGGCATCCTGGTCGCGCTCGCGAATGAGACCCGCATAATTGGCCGAGAGATTGGCCGCCTGGAGCGCGGCCATATAGCTCTGACGCATCTGCGCGCGCTGGCGCAGCACCTCATCGCGCAGATCACGCAACTGCTCGATCCCCTTGGCGAGGATCCTCGTCTGGCAGACATTCGCGGCGTTACCGTCGGCGGCGCCCGCCACCGTCGCGCCGCGCTCGGCATTGCTGACGGTGAAATCGATCGTGCGCGTCAGGTCGTTGAGCATCTGATAGGCGAGGGTGAGCGCGACCAGTTCGTCGGTATCGCCGATGACGGAGTCGATCACGCCCTGCCGCACGCCCCATTCGAGCATCCGGTAGATGGGCAATGTGCGGACATTAGCGACGAACTGACGTTCCTCCGCTGTCAGCGCTGACCTGGTCCGGATCTTGGTCGCGATCGACTGCATCCTCTCGCGCGCCAGGATGAGGGCACCGCGCCCACTGCCGTCCTGGCTGCAATCAGCACCAGTCGGAGGGACGTTGAGCGCGCGGCGCTGCACACGGCCAGTCAGGAAATCCTGTGCGCTCTCCGTATCCTGGGCGGGACATTGCGGGATTGCCGTGAAGAGGGGCACCTTGTCGGCCGGATCCCAACGCATATAGACGTCGCCCACCCGCGCACGCATGACGCTCGCCCAATCGCCCGCACCGACCCTGGCCGCTGCATGGGAGAGCAACGACCCGGTCCGGAATATCTCGGTCACCTCCGCCGGGCAGTTGGCAAGAGCATCCTTCAGATCCTCGGTCGGATTGTTGTTGTTCGCCTCAATCTTCTCGCGCGACTGCTGATAGCTCTTGGCGAACCCCTGTTTGACCGAGCGGTAACCCGTCATCTCCTCGATGATCCCGGACATATTGTCGTCACCCTTGGCAATCTGGACCATGCGGTTGGCGAGGCGGCAGTCATTGACCTGGATCGAGTTCAGGAAGTTCGTCGCGGCTTCCATTTTCGAGATGATGTTCCCCATCTTCTCGTCGAGCGTCTCGAGCAGATATTGGAATGCGACCGCCGGCGCCGCCTGGAGGATGCTCTCGAGCTTCTGGACCAGATAGTCCGGGTCTAGAAAGGACATGCCGCCCAGGAACATATCGATGCCGCCACAGCCGGCGCGCACCTTGGGCAGGCTCACGGACATCAGATAGTCGTTATGGACATCGACCCTGCCTGACATGCCGCCGGCGGTCACATAGCCCCGGGTCTGGTCCTCGAAGCTGCCGGGCGAGGTATAGGTTACATTGTCGAACCAGCTTTCCGCCCAGCTCTGCGCGTGGGCCGGCATTGCCGCTCCGGAAAGCGCGAAAGTCAGACCAACAACAACGATGCGGACGCGGGTGGCCGGAACGAACATGGCGGGCTCCTGTGGAGATGGAAGGGGAAGAGAGACAGCGCCCGCCATTGCTCAGCGCCTCCCGGTGTACGATGTCGGTAACCCGACGATGCCTGTGAACTTGGACATGGCCCGCACGCCTACCGCCGGCCTAACTCCGGTCAGCATCTTCGCGGCAAGATAGAGATTGCGAGCGAGATTGGGTGCATGATCGGTGCCGATGGCCACCGGCACCGTCCTGCCGGGATCGTTGACTGGTCTCACCCACGCTACGGGATTGCCAACCCACGGGAGGCCGAGCCTTCCTGAGCGGATCATTGCGTCCTGTGTGCCCAGCACCTGGACTTTCCAGCCGTAGCGCTTCCCCAGCGTGACGAGCTTGGTCCATAGATCCCCGCAGGGGATGCACCCGGGGCTCGTCGTCATCTCGATCACAAAAGCCGGTCCCCGATTTTGAAGTGTCGCGGCAAAATCATCCGGATAGTCTCGTGTGACAGGCACGCGAGACAACCACGACTGCATCGTTCGCACCTCTGCCACCGGATGGATCGCCGCGCGCAGGGCCTGCTCGCGGGTGATCGTCTGCGCTGTCGCCGCGGAACCGGTAACAATGACGAGACCGGGTATGCCGAGTAGGACCAGCAACTTCATGGCCTCTCTCCCGCACTCGCATCGATGAGGTCGCCACCGAGCGCGCGCGGATCGGTGGCGGAGACGGGGCCATTGCCGAGCGCGTCGAAGAAGCCATCGTCCTCGCCTGGCCCGGTCATGAACTGCTCGGGACGGATGTCGCCGCGCAGCAGGCGGACGGCCTGATAGGCCATCTGCGCGAGGTTGGGATAAGCCTCCACGCCCGAGGCGATGATCATGCGCTGCTGGCTGTTGCGGCGGATGACCATGGTGGTGGGCGTGATCTCGACGCCGAACCGTTCCTTGACATCCGCTCGCCGATCGACGTCAAGAAGCGTGACCTGCCAGCCCATTTCCTCCTGGAACCTCTGCACGATCGGCCACTGCACACGGCAGTAGCCGCAGGTCGCGCGCGAGAACATGACGAGCGCGAACTCATTGGCGTGGGCGCGCAGATAGGTACGGCGGAGCGCATCCTTCTGCGCTGTGAGTTCGGAGCGTGCATCCCCGACCATCGGATTGGCGGATTTCGAGTTGAGCTCGGGGTGCTGGAGCATCGCGATCTGCGTGACCCCGGCGAAGGCGCGGGCCTTGCGCCGCGCAAAATCCTGCAGCCGCCAGAAATCGGCAACAGCATCGACCGTCAGCACGGTCGCCGCATAATCGCGCTGCGCCTCAATCAGCCTACGAATCCTGGGCGGTGTCCAGGTGGCCAGCTCCTTCATTGGAGGGATCACAGGCTTTTTGAGCGCATCGGGATCGTCGGGTGCTGGCGGTGGCTTCGGCGCTTCATACCACCAATAGCCCTGCTTGGGCTTCGCAGGGATGCCGGGCTCCTGCGCCATTGCCGCGGCGGGCAGCAGCAGGACGACGAGAACGGCCAAGGCGGACCGGCGGCTCACAGGAGCCGCTCCATGCGCGTCAGGCTTTGGATCGGAAGCAGCCCGAAATAGCGGCTGTCGAACCCGCGCGGATGGTGCGAGCCGACATAGACCATGCCGGGCGGGACAATTCCGCTCCAGCGCATATGCTCGAGTTTCATCCCATTATGCGCCAAGGGCAGGCTGACGCCGAGCAACTCGCCATTGCAGAAATAGCGTCCGTCAAAGGCTCGCGGCGCCGTTATCGACGGGGTTTCGATCATGGTCAGCCGGTCGCCCGGCATGCAAAGCGCATGCTTGGTCACCGGCACCGGATTGGGGCCTGCGATCGGGTGGTTCAGCATGAACATCACATAGTCTCCGCGTGCGATAGGGCCGGGGGCCTTGCGGACCGCCCAGGCCTCGATCGATGGGCTCATCACGAGCGTCACCTGTGGCACCAGCAGCGCAGCGAGCAGTGCGATCGGGAGCACGATCGCAACCGCAAGGCACAGGCGTTCCGGCCGTGCGGGCAGGTCGGGGCTGGGTGCGCCTAACGCGACCGATGCCTTGCGCGGCAGACCACGCAGTCTCGGCCAGAGCCCGAGGAGCGCGTTAGCGAGCGCCCAGAAGAGCCTGAGCATCACGCACCTCCTCTTTCCCGCCCAGACGGGCATATTCCTCGAACAGGCCGGAAAGCGCGCTGTCGCCATAGACGACGTGCGCCGCCCTCGGGCTTTCGTCGTCCCGCTCGCAATAGGCTTCGGTCGGATCGCCCGGGATCATGGCCAAGGCCGGCACGCGCGCGATCCCGTGCTGGCGGAAGACGATCGGATCGACGATGAGCTGGACGCTGCGCATCGCGCAGTTCGGTCCCTCGCATCCAGGATCGAGCCGGAGGATCTCCGCCGACAGCTTGGCCATCGGCCCGACCTTTTTGAGACCCCCAGGCATACCGCGGAAGGCAAGCACGCCATGGACCCGCTCGAGTTGGACGGCATAGCTTCGCAGCACGGCAACCGGCATCGAGGATGAGACGAACAGGACTGGCACCCAACTCTTAGCCGCGGGCCTTGCGCCGGCTTTAGCAATTGCCTCCATCTCGGATGGTTCGAGCCCGAGGGCCTGGCGAAGACGTTTCGCCTGAACCTCGCGTTCGGCCGCCATCTTCGCTTCGCCGGCGTCGAGCGCTGCGCGCGCCCTGGCATCGATATTCGGCATCGGCGCGCGTCTGCGGAGCGCTTCGAAGGCGCGGCGCCGTTCTGCGGGATGCGTTTCCTCCGGCAATTGGGGTGAGGCCCCCTCTTGGGGCCGTTGCGCTCGGGAAACGGCGCCCTCGATGCGCTTCAATGCGCTCTCGCCCTCATTCTGGATCGACTGGCGAGGCGAATCCTGCGCGAGCGCGGCAGTCGCGAGGACAAGCGCGGTCAGTGCGACGGCGCTATGGGCCGACGGCCTTGAGATACGCATCGACGCGTTCCTTCATATCGATCTGGATGTCGGATTGGGTGCGGGCCTCAATGTCCGCATAATATTCGGAGAGATCCATCTTGCTGAAATCGAGCGCCTGGAACTCCTCGGGCGTGAAGCCCCGGCACATCGGCTTCTTCGCCGTGCCCCAGAGATTGCCGTTGAATGCCTTGAGCTGAGGCCGGCCCTGCTCCTGGATGATGCGGCCGAGCTTGGTGTTGAAGCAGCAGTGACCGCGTGCCTTTTGGAGGCAGATGCCGAGAAAGCTCGAGGTGCAGTAGGTGCCGATCTCGTGACACATGCCCGACGAGCGCAGCATTGCGGTCTCCATGTCCTGCTGGTCGCAGCCGGAGAACAGGAAATCGATCATGAAGTTGATGGCGAGGCTGACGGCGATCGAGGTGGGGTCGAGGCCGACGACAAGCGCATTCGCGCCAGCGCTGGCTGCCTGGCTCGCGGTCGCGCCGGCCTTGAAGGCGGTATAGGCGGCCTTCATGCCGGTGATCACGCCCTTGGCGACGGCGATCTTGGTGCCGATCGAGGAGATGGACGAGCCCATGCCGTCCTTCACGATCTTGCCCTTGTCCTTGCAGCAATTGGCGAACGTCGTGCTGAGACCCGGAGGGCGGCATCGCATTCCGCGACCGCCGAAGATCTCGACCGTGCCAAGACAATTGCCGTCGGCGTCTACCGGCGCGTCAGGATCGATGCCGGCATCGTCGATCGGGGGCTCATCGACGATCGGATTGGTGGCAAGGTCCGCGCATTGGTTGGGCGAGCAGGCAGGAATGCCCCCCGTTGTCTTGGCGAGACAGGCAAATTGGGGGCCTGCCGGACAGCTATATTGGCCTGCTGCATCGGCCACACAGGCGACTTCCTGGATCGGGCACAGAAACTGCCCCGATGGCGTCTGCGCACAATAGGCCATCTCGCCCGGATCAGCGGCGTCGCCATTGCCATTGAGATCGGCCGCGCAGAGTTGCTGGCCCGTCTGCGCTTGCGCGGGCGACGCGACCAGGAGGCAGGAGAGCGCCATGAGCGTCGCGGCGGTCACGACGCGAGACCACATGAGATGCCGGCGCGTCATCGCGTTGCTCCCGTGCAGACGAGGTCGGCGCCGGCGAGCCGCACCGTCTGCATCATGACGACCGCTTCTGGAAAATCGTCGAGACAGCCACAGGCCGAGACGATCTCCTCGCCGGGGCCTGCGGGGCAACGAGCGGCGCTGTCGCAGGCGTGATAGAAGATATCATAGCCGGTCGGCACATTCTGTTTGTCGCCGACGACACCCGAGAGCGCCGCGTCGTTGTTTGCCTTGGGCGCACGCGTCTTGCAGATCGCCTCGCAGGCCGGGACCGAGCCACGGTCGGGCAGGCTGAAGGCCCGTGTTGATGCCGCAAAGCTGCCGTCGCTCGCCTTGGTCCTGTCCGCCAGCATCGTTTCTGTCGAATGATCGATGATATAGGTGCCGCGGCTCGTGTCAGGCTGCGCGATGTCATCGATCTTGCAGCGATAGGTCCGGTCCTTGAGGAAGAAATCGCGGGTCAGCTCGACGGGGCAGGCCGAATTGCCCATGACGCGAGTCTGGGGCAGGGGCTTGAGGCCTGTGGCGACGCCATTGATGAAGGTCTGAACGCCATCGACCAGTTCGCTGTCCAGCCGACATTGCGGGTCAGTGGCAATGATGCCGCATTGATCGACGAGCTGCTCGATCGTCTTGCAGCTTTCATCTACGTCGACACGGACCTGGGCGAACGCCTCGCCGCCGCTGCCCACGGCCGCGCGTAGCCAGATTTCATGATCTCCGGGGGTGAGGAACGGTTTAAGGTCGATATTGGGATAGGAATAGAAGGTCCGCTTCAATTCGCATTTGCCCGGCGGAAAGCCCATCGATGTCCAGGGACTCGGTCCCGAAGCGACAAGCGTCCCGTCGACCCGGACCTGCGCCCAGTCGTCCGCGAAATATTGGAAGAGGCGGGCGTCGACAATCCGGTCGGCCTCGCCGACCCGTATTGTCATGCGGAAATCGAAGAGGCGGCAACTGCCGCCATTCAGGCTATTATCGGCAGGCGACCCCATCAGGAAGTCGAACGACGAGCCGTTCTTCAGCGTCGCATAACCGCCCGCGATCCTACTGATGACGTCCTGTGCGGCGGTCTTGAGTACGGTCACGCGCCGCTCGATCGTGCAATGCCTCAACCCAAGCGCCGTGCCCGTGCCGATGGCGGAACCCTTGAGCGCCTGGAAGACCGCGCTGCCGGTCGAGCTCGCATAGGCGTCGGCGGCGATCGCTGTCGGATTGGCGCGATAGGCGGTCTGCGGCAGCGCGGGATTCGTCGAGCAGGCGGTCGATTGCGCACCGACATAGCGGATCGCGGGTCCATCGATCACCGCCTCGGCCACACCATAGCGCGGATCGGCGGTGGTGAGCGCGCCGATCATGCCGCCGCCCAGATCACGCAGAACCTGGGGCATATTGCCCCAGGCGAGGTTCGAGCCGCAGCTGTTATTGATGCAATAACAGCCCGAAAGCTGCGGCATGTCGACCTGGGTCAGCTTGAGAGCGCGGGCGCTGTCGACGTCCCAGCGGAAATAGCTGCATTGCCCCCATGTCCCGGGCTGGCAGGCGATGACCCCGTTGGCGCAAATGCCGGAGACGGGCACCGGCAAGTTGCTCCGGCTGTCGACCGTTCCGTCGAGATCGGTGTCGCGGGCAATGCTGACCCTGCCGAGATCGCCGGTCGATGAAGGCTGGACCAGAACTTCCATCAAGGTCGCGGTCTTTTGGCACGCGATATCGGGTGTGAAGGTGCGGCTGCTATCCACCGTCGTAATGGGTTGGCCGGAAAGACCCGGCGTCAGATAATTCTGCTGGAGCGCGTCGCTGTCGCTCGATTTGGCGCGAGCCGCGTCTGCTGCGGAGCGGGCGCGCTCTTCCATCGTCTGGGCGAGCACAGACGGAGATGAAACCAGGGTGGCCAGCGCGGCTGCGAGAACGGTTCGGGCGGAGAGGATACGCCCGAGCCGCCGGGGGAGCGCCGCAACCGCGCTGGCCGGGGGTGGAGCGGCGCCAAGGGGGCTTGTCGGCGCCGCTCCCGTCCCGCGCAGCCACCGGCGGCCGTAAGGGCCTTGGCGGGTTGACCTCCGATCCAGGTCGGCGGCTTGCACGGGGCGTTCTTGAATGGCTTTGGGGGAAAGCTCGTCTGTCATGGCACCGGAATCCCGGCGCAGCAGATCACCTTTTCGAAGAGCATGAATTGGGCATTGTCCTTGCCGGGCGCGTGCTTGCCGCTCGACCAGAGCGCGCCGGGCCGCCCGATATTGACGCACTTGCCGCCCTTCACCGGCTCCATGATCTGGAGCTTGTATCGGCTCTTGGTCCAGATCGGCTGAGGGATGAACGAGCAGCCATCGGCCGAACTGATCGTGAGCGCCCCCAAGCGTCCCATCATGAAGGTGCCGCGCGCGGCAAGCCCGGCCCAGGCCTCGACGCTGTCGTCGAAATGGATGTCGCCAGCGATCGGATAGGTCGCGCCCCAGCTTCCCATGCACCAGAAGAGCGGGTCGATGACCTTGCCGGCTGCCGCCGCCGCACTGTCGCCCATGCAGGCGAGACCCGCGGCGGGATTACCGAACAATATGCCTTCAGGCTGGATGATCGCACCCAGCGTTCCCGACTGCCAGGTCGGCAGCACCTCGGTGATGAGCGCGACGTCGAACCCGTCATTTTCGAGGCAGGGCAAATCCGTGAACATGTCGAGCATCGCCCAGACCGGTGAGATATAATAGTGCATCTGCGCGAACATCTTGCGCGTGTTGGTCCCGTCCGAGATCGACGACTGGCTGCCCTGGAGCTTGCCGCCGGTCGGCATAAGGTCGGCGCCGAGCGCCATCATGCAGCCCGGCTCGGTCACCACATCGACCATGCGGTTGGGGCTCCAGTAGGAGACCTTCACCCCGAACCAGAACTGGACACCCTTGCGACATGCGCAGAGCGGCTTCGAAGCGGACTGCGCATCGAGCGCCTTGTCGAGCTTGTCGAAGCTGCCGACCCTCACGCCGCCGACCGTGATCGGAAAGATGCAGGTCCAGCGAACCTTGGTGATGGGGTTGAAGACTGTTCCGGCCTCGCATTTCGAGGCATAGGCCTCGCCGGGCCAGGCGAGCATCATGCCGAGCCCGAGGAGGACGCCGATCAGGAAGATGGGGAGCCGCCGCGTCATTGGGCTGCTCCCTTCACGAGCGTCCGGCTTTTCGGCCCATATTCGGTCAAGACCAGCTTCGGGCCGGTCTGGGAGACGATCACCGGCGCCACGGTGAGCCCGAGACGTTCCTTCACCCGCTCTTCGAGAATGTAGATCGCGCGTCCGGTCTTTTCGGTGAGATCGATAGCGTCGCCATTTTGCGTGCCCAGCGCCGTCAGCAGGATGAAATCGCTTGGTCGCGCGATATTGAGCGCCCAGCCAAGATCGCGCGGATGCACGACGACGAGGCGCTGGGGCATTTGCACATAAGTGAGCGGGTTGAAGGTGAAGCCCTTGGGGTAGAGCAATTTCCCGTCCGGCAGCCTGATGTCGAATTCGAGCGTGTAGAAGGGCACGACCGAACGCACGCGATCGGCGGTCGCCGCGGCCAGCGGAGCGGCCTTGAGAGCGCTCCATTGGCTGCGCGGCCCATAGGCCTTGCTCATGTCGCGCGGCAGCGTCGCCACCTTCGCCTCGATCTCTTCGAGCGCATCGCGCTCGGCGATCGCCCAGGTGCGCCCGATGGTGGCGCTGGAGCCATTGGTCCCGGCGGCCGCACCGATGCCCGCGCTCAGCGCCAGGACGCCTGCCATGCTCGTGGCGGCAAGGACGGACCCTTGCGGCAAACGGCTAACGTGCATGGCGGCGCCTCCAATGATGGGGCGGAGGATCCGGCAAGCCGATCACGGCGGTCAGCAGCGCGAGCGCCGACAGGCTCGTGATGAACCAAATGAGCGCTCGTACCGCGCCCTCTAGGTCGGGCATCAGAAGCAGCAGCGCGGACTGCACGATCGAAAGCAGGCTTCCGCCAAGGCTCAAGCGAATCGCGGACTGGGAGGGACATGTCGAGAGCAGGCCGGTCATGATGCCCTCCGGCGCCGCAGGCGCGTGACGAGCTTGGCCGCGGAAGCGGAGAGGCCGAGCAGCAGCAGTCCGGTTGCGAAGCAGGATGCCGCGACCAGGACGGACGCGCGCAGCACCATCATGGTCGGCTGATTGAGCATCAGCCCGGCGACAAGGACGAGCAGCCCCATCATGAGCGTCTCGATCGCGATCAGACGGAAACGCCAGCGGAAGGACTCCGCCTCGAACCGCTCGGCAAGGCGGGCTTCCACCAACCGGTCGATCTCGGCCTCGTCCGGCCACTCGATCGTCAGTTGGCCCGGATGGTGATTGCTCGGGCGTCTCATCGTCCGCTCTCCGCCGCGGCTCGGAGATGCCCTGGCCCGAGGATTTCTTGCTGGTCGACGCCGGCGAGACGGCAGACGGCTTCAAGCGGCGAGAGACCCTGCCGCATCAGCGCCTCGAAAGCCGCCACTTCGTCGGGAGCCGAGGTGTTGATCCAGTAGGAAAAGGGATCGACGACAAGGCGGGCGATGCCGAGCCCCAATGGCGAATCGATAAAGACTTCGGAATAGTTCGGCTTGGAATTGCGGACCGATTTCAGAAGATCGAGGACGAACCCCGAATAATCGAGAATCTTGTTCTCAACCGCGCGGTCATAGGTCGAACCCTGGAGCAGGAAGCGGGTCGCGGCATTTTCGAGGATCACCTGGCCCGTGCCACCGAAGAGCATGAGGTCGTTCATGCTCTGCAGGACGATGCCGAAGGACCCGCGATATTTGCGCGCGCGGCGGTAGCCTTGGCCGAAGGCTTCCGCGAGGCGTGAAAGATCCTGGCCCTCGGTCCGTGTCATGAACTGGGCCGCCTCGTCGCACAGGACAAAGCGCGGGCGGTCGCGGGCCGAGAGGTACAGCTCCTGCGTGACCGCGTTCACCACCACCATGACGATGACGTTGAACAGGTCGGGCATTGCCTTGAGGCGTTCGAGCTCAAGCACCACGAATTCGTCGGCGCGGATGTCGAGGGTCGAGGGACCGTTGAAATAATGGCCGTAGGCCCCTTCCGACCCGAAATCGCGCAGATTGAAAGCGAGTTCGCGCGCCGTCGGAACGAGGTGCTCGACCCGATCGAGCTCGCTGCCCGCATGTGCCGGATAGGTGCCGAGCCATTCCCGCACGGCGTCGATGCCATGATCCGCGCGGCCGGTATCGATCGTCCACTGGACGGCGGATTTGAGAAGATTCCATTCCGACGTCGTGACGCCCTTGCGCGTCGATGCATTGGCCATCTCAGCGACGATCGCGACCGCCATGGTGATCGCCGACTGCTTGTCGTCGCCGTCGAGTGCGAGGCCCATGTCGAATGGGTTGAGGACCAGATGCTCCTCCCCGATATCGATGTAGCGGCCGGAGCAGAGGGTGCAGAGCTTCCTGTAGCTGCCGCCGATGTCGATGATGCGGATGAGCGCGCCGCAGGCGAAATATTGCTGGCACAGATTGTTGAGGAGGAAGCTCTTGCCAGCGCCACTTTCGGCCGAAACGATGAAGTTGTAATTGTTGATGCGCGGATCGAAGAGATCGAGCGTGATCAGCTGGCCCTTGCGGCCGGTATAAAGGAGCGCCGGGCGCCCGCCTCCGGCGAAATCGGTCTGGATCGGCGCCATCAGCACGGCCGCCTTCACCGGCATCCGGAAATCCCGCTCAAGCATCCGCAGCATGGTGCGGTCGGGATAGAGGCCGAAGGGCAGGCTCATCACCAGCAGCGTCGGGTTGAGATAGCTTTCCTCCTGCATGGAGAAGGGCAGGGGCTCGCCCTCCCACAGCCGTTTGGCGCGCGCCGCGAGTTCGCGCGCATGGGCGCGATCGCGGCCGAACACCCAGACCGTAGGGATCACGCGCACGAACTTGGAATTGCCGGCTTCATCGAGGATCCACCCGATCTCCTCGATCTGCTTGCCCACCTCGACCGCGAAACTGCCCGCCGCCTTCTGCGCAGAGAGGATCTGTGCGCGCTTGTGGATTTCGAATTGCGAGTGATCGAACAGGACATTGAGCGTGTAGAGAAACGGCCCGCCGATCTGGTCGCTGTCTTCGGACGAGCCCCGCATGCCGCCGAGCAGCCGATTGGCGCGCTCGGCCGTGATCCGCCGGGCGGGCGCCTTGGGCGTGAGGCAACGTGCGACCTGGTTGCCGAGGAATACCTCGGGTCCTTCGAACAACAGATCGGGTCCGGCATCGATGATCTGTTTCGCGATCGGCGGCGCCCCGATCGTCGTACCATCGGCGAAGACGCCCGGCGCAGGACTGGCAACCCCGTTGAAGACGCGCCGATAGAAGGCGACCATTTCTTCCGGTTCAAGCCTGCGAATGCCAAGCTTGGAAAGTTGCTCCTCCACCTGCCGGCGCAGATCCTCGCCGAGCGGACGGCGTGTCTTGATCGAAAGCAGCGTGCGGAAGTTTCGCACCGGTATGTCGTGCAGGGCTTTCAAGCCATGGCGACCGCGGCTCAGATATTCATGCGTGCGGCGCGCGGAGGCCTGAATCAGCGGATCGTCGCGGGTTTTCATGTCGAGAAAGGCGTCGAGCGCATCGTCGATCAACGGATCGGCGAAGGTATGGAGCTGCAGGACGGTCCCATCGGGAAAATGGATGTTGAGTAGCCCCTGGAGCGCGCCCTGAACATGGGCGAACATATATGCCGTTGGCAGCACCTCCCAGGCATGACCCCAGCTGTCATCGATGCAGAGGAAGGCTTCGGTCTCGGGATCCCAGGCGACCAGCGGAAGAAAGTCCGAATAGCTGTCGCGCCGCACGGCGCTCCGCATGCGCCCATAGCTGAGCCCATTGCGAGACGCTGTGCCGATCACTTGCGCGGCTCCTGCTCAGTAACCTGAGCACCTTCCGGCGCATCAGCGACTGCGGAGGCGGCAGGCTCCTTGATTTGGCCCAAGACGGGTGCGCGTTCGGCTCTGCTCGGTGGCGCGACCAGCGTGCCGCCGACGACCCAGACGGGCCGGTCGACGATCGAATAGACATAACGGGGCATGTAGAGCCGGTCCGGCCGCTGCCGGTCGGCATAGGGAAGGATCAGGGTACGGACCGTTCGCGCCGGCTTGAGCATCGGCGTGACGGGGGCATCGATCAGTCCCTTGAGCTCGCGGAAGACACTATCCTTGTAGCTGCCATAGGCATTGGCATCCGCCCTGGATCGGCTCCGCCGGCCGCTATTTTCGACAGCCGTGCCGCGCAGCATGCGCTTGTCGTTGGTGACCGCCGGATCCGACTTCGACGCGACGCCGGCAACAGCATCTTCGTAAGCTTTCTCCGGGTGGATACACTGGCCGTGGTCATCATTCTTGCACGAGAATTTCTCGGAATAGGGCGACATGAGCGATCCCATCGTCGCGCAACCCGAAAGACCGAGCAGTGTCGTGGCAGCGAGGATCCCGCACATGGCGAGGCGTGATGCCTGGATCGGCATGATGAACGCTCCTTGAGATGAGGTTGTCCGGCGCATCAGAACTTGGCTCCGACCGACGGCTTGATCTCGAGGGCGAGGCCCTCCTGGATGACGACGACCACGTCCTTCGCCGCGCCGACCTCCACGACCGGGCCGGCCTGTCGCGCGAGGTCGAGATAGAAGTCGGTGAGCTTGTCGGAGGAGCGCGACAGGCCGCCTGCAATGCCCGTTTTCGCGGCATCGCCCGCATCGAGCGTCCGGACGCTGCCGAGCGCCGAGGTCGACACATTGCCGAACGTGCCTTCCACGCTCTGGGAAATCCCGGCGATCGTGCCGGCAATGAAGGATCGCGCGAGCGTCGCACCGGCGCGCGTCACCACCTTGCCGGAAAGCCCCTTCTTCCCATCGGCATCGACGAAGAAGCCCTTGATGGGCTGGTCGACAACCGCATGCTCGTCGAAATCCACGCAGGAGATCGACACGAGCTGGATCTCGACCCGCTCCTTGGCCAGACTGCCGGTGGCGTTGCCAATGACGAAGCAGCCCGCGAGATTGGCTTTCACGTCATTGGGAAGCACTGCAGGCGCCTGGACCCGGGCAATGATCGGCTCGGGATTATTGGTCGCGTCCCGGCTCGCCAGCGCGTCGATGCCGGTCAGCAGCCTGGCCTTCATGAAACCAGGTGGCAAATAGATCGTCCGATTGGGCTTTTTTGATCGTGCCCCGCCGGCCGCGCCTCCTTCCGCTGCAACCGCGGTCGTCGCTGCGCCGATGGCGCCGATCTGCCGTTCGGTTGGCGGTGCCGGCGGGGCAGGGGGCGCCGATGGTGCCACCGGTGGCGGAGGCAGTTGCCCGGCTTCGGCCTGTGCTTCGGCCGGCGCCGGAGGATAAGACGGCGCATCACCGGGAAGCGCGGGCGGGAGCCCATCCTCCGTTGGCTGCATGCCGGACTTCGGACCGCCCGAGCCGGGCACGACGCGACCTTCCTCGATCGCGGTCACACGGTCGCCGAGCAGTGATTGTCCGTCGAGGATCTTCTGAAGATCGCCGCGCAGCTTGACCTCGAGACTGTCGCCGCGCAGCCCGGCGCCCATGTCGAGCTTGGAAGCTTCAGGGGGCTTCGGCGCCTCCTGGGTGCCGCTCGTGCTCGCCGTGTAGAGGCCATAGCCCAACACAGCGATCGTCGTGACGACACCGAGCTGCTTCGCGCGCAGCTTCTGGTCGGAGGTCAAACGTTCCCACTGGGCGCGCAGGTCGAGCAGAGCCGGCCGATCTTCACGCTGCGTGGAATCCTCATGTGCATGGGCAGGCGAGATTGGGCCGGATTCGACTGCTTGGGGATCGGTGGTGCCGGTCATTGTCCGGCACTCCGGCGCACCACGATCAGTCGCGCGCTCTCACCTTGCCCGAGCGTCAGCCGATCGAGCGTCACCGAGAAGATATCGGATCCAAGGGCGCTGTCGAGGAAATCGCGTTCGTCGAGCGTGACCGGGGCCGCCGCGCGAACGAGATATTCGCTCGCGGAAAGGCCGGCGCCCTCGATCTCGAGACGCCTGCGCTCGACGAGCGACACGGCGGGCAGATCAGCGATGATCACGCGAGCGCTGCCTGGGGCGACTTCGGCGAATGATGCCGGTACCCGGTCCTGCAGGATCGCGAGAGCGATCCCGACAGCGCGTTCTTCCTCGACCAACGGTCCCAGCAGCGCCTCGTTGGCGCGAGCCCGTTGCGGGCTGCCCGGCATCAGGGTTACGGTCTGGGCAGGGATGTCCGAGGGCTCGGCATAGAGCGGGTAGATTGAACCATTGCAGGCGACGAAGAATTCCGAAGGCGTTGTCACATAGGTCCGAGTCTTGGCGCCGGCCCCACCGATGTTTGGATCGTCGGTCTCGAGCACGAGGAACTTGACCCAGGCATCCGATCCGCCGCGTTCGACCGAGAGACCCTTTTCGGCGGAGAATTTGACATCCTCGATGTCGCCGCCGACGCAGACGACATGATTGACGTCGCGGTTGGAGAGCCTGATCCGACTGGTCTGATCGGGGAGCGCTGCGATCGATTGAGCGAAGGCCGGCGAGGACGACAGCAGGATGCCCAGCAGGCAGGCAAGCCCCAGTGGACGGATATGACTCCGATTACCGAATCTCGGCATTGAAATTCTCCTCCTGAAGGGCGGTCAGCCAGAAGCGGCCATTCTCGACCGCGTAGCGGATGCGCAGATTTCCCCGGAATTTGCGGATCACACCGCCGATCACGCGCACCTTCTCGACGGGCACCACGATCTCGGACGCGGTGTAGGTGACGGGCTGGTCGCTGCGGATATAGGTGGCGATCGAGAGCGTCGGATTGTTATTGAGCTCGTCCAGCAGCCGATTGAGACTGTCGCGCAGCGCATTGTAGGCGCTGGGATGGACAAGGGTCAGCAGTTCCTGGAACTGCCGGTCGGCGGAATAGGCCGAATAGGTGCCGGCCAGGCTGACGACGTTGAAGGTGATGGTGCGCAAATAGGTCTGCGACGGCCTGTTGCCGGTCACATAGAGATCGCCGCCCGATCCGAAGGGCACGATCACCGTTCGCTGGTTCTGGTTCGAGGTATAGAGTACCGTGCCGAGCACGGCGGTGATCCCGAACAGCCCGGCAAAGGCGAATTTGAGCAGCCGGTTCTCTTCGAAGAGATTGGCAGAGCCCTGCAGATAGCGGTGCAGATGCCAGCTGGGGCGCACATCCCCGATCAGGTCGGGCGTATTGCGTCGAAATGGATTTCCCATCGGCTCTACTCGAAGAAGCGGGTCTGGGTCGGACCCGGATAGTGGCGGAAGCGGGTGAGGCCCCAGCGCCAGGCCAGATGCGGGATGAACCCGCGCGGCTTGGTGCGCTTCCAGGGAATGAAGAGGAGAAGGACGCCGATGAGCGCCCAGCCGATGATCCCGCCGACGATGACCGCGACGAAGATCGTGGCTATCACGACGATGAACTCCTGACTGTCGAACCAGAGGATCTGGACCGGCCGGTGCAGGAACTGCGGCAGACGTTCGTCCAACGCCCTTCTCCCTTGCTTCATCACGCGTCGGCGTGACTTCCGAGAGGTGACCATCACCCCCCGTCTCGAAAGGCGGCCGCTTGCCGGAAGCTCCGGCGCGGCGCCCAAGGCTTCAGATCACCATGCCGAAGGTCTGGAGGATCGAATCCGCCTTGATCAGGCAGACCGCCGCCACGATCGTCGGGATGCCGATCATGATGTTGGAAAACAGGCGCGAGACGCCGAACAGGAAGGCGGCGACGCCACCGACGAAGCCGAGCGGACCCTTGACCCCCTGGTTTACGACGATGTCGTAGATGTCGTAGCCGAGATCGCCGGCGGCGGGCGCCTGGAAGGCATGGGCGACGCCGCTTGCCGCGATTGCGGCCAGGAGGAAAAGGACAGCCGCGTCGATCGTGCGGAACGTCCGTCGCGCCAGAAAACTGAACGCGGGCAAAGTGAACATTGATGGTCTCCTTGGAATGGGAGCCGTCCGCTTCATGCCTGCCGGCAGCGATGAAGATCGTGTCCGGCCGGCGGCGACGCTGGACGGCTCCAGGAGGAGCGCGGCCGCCGGCATCCCGGTCCTCGCATCGCCCGCCGCATGCTCGTGTGAGCGGCTGTTCCGGGTGACGGCGAGACCCGCCAGTACGGTGGTTACAGAGGGTGCGGCCGCCGCCATGCGACGATCAGCGGCGCGCATCGGCGTTTTCCCTCTTCTGTTCGAGGAACGCCTCGAGTTCGGCCTGCTGGAAGCCCGATATGAGCTTCCCGTCCACGAACAGCGTCGGCGTGCCGGATATGCCCATCTTGCGGACGGTTTCGGCATCCCGGGCGACCTTCTCGGCGCCCGCGCGGCACTTGGCCAGCACCGCTGGCCTGGCGCCGGTGTACATCGCCCTGAAGGTCGCTGTCTGATCGTCCGAGCAGAGAATATGCTCGGCCTTGGCCGCCGCATCGGGATGGATGCCGCTCACGAAATAAATCAGGCGCTGGACCGGCTTGCCCTCCGCGGCTTTGGCGGTCCAGAAGCGTTCGAGCGCCTGGCAATAGGGGCAATCGGGATCGGTGAACTCGATCACCTTTGGCGCGCCTGTCGGACCGATGACAAGGGCATCGGCAGGATTGACGGCGCCGAGGCGCTTGCGAGCGCTCGCATCCTGCGCCAGCGCCGTCACATTGACCCCGTTCTTGTCGTAGATGGCGGCAAAGAGCAGATGTTCGCTCTCCGGAGCGAAATAGATGACTCGTCCGCCTGCAATCGCCTGATATATTGGCCCCTTCACAGGCGCCGGACCGAAATCCTCGAACTGCAGGTTGGTGAAGGTCTGGCGCAGTTGGCGCTGGGCGTCTTGTGCGGCCGTTTCGAGAGTCCCCTGCTGGGTTTCATTCTGAGCGAGAGCGGGCGTCGCGACGGCGAGCAGGGCCGTTGCCACCAGTTCAACGGCGCGGGGCATGAGAAACCTCCACCTTGGCAAGAGGTGACCGCGCGACGATCCCGGTGTCGATCTTGTGCGAGGTTCCGATTGCGATCGTGGAGAGGACGGGCGCCTGGTCGGTCGCCCTCAGGCCAGGGTGCGTTCGGATCGAATAGCCCTGATCGTCTTGAACGACGGCAAGGCGGTTGCGCATATCGCACGGATAGCCCTCGGCATCGGGACGGTAATCCTGGGCCTGGGCCTGGAAGGCGATGAGCCCGAGCGACAGCGTCGCGATGAGGCCGGACAAAGGGCGTGGCAAATTCATGAGACGCGTCTCCTCGTGGCGCGGTGCCGCGCGTTGCTTCGGTTGTTGGAGGTGCGGGTCGAGCGTTGCCGGGCGTTAGCTAAGGTCGCCGACCACGTTCGATCCGGTGTGGCAGCAGCAATGCCGATGTCCCGAATTGCCCGCAATAGGGAGGGCACTGAAGTGCCGAACCGGCGAGAGAAAGCTCAGAAGTTTATGATTGGAGTATTGAAGACAGATAATCTTCGCGATGCGCATGAAACGGACCAAAGCGGCATTTCATTGCCGCTTGGGGCAATTTGAAAGGAAAACAGGCGCATTTTCGGAACCGAGACGGTGGCCGATCCCCGTTGGGAAGGAGGTAGAAGGCGCAATGGGCAGACCGACACGCAGCTTCAAGCTCCGGCTCTCACCCGCCGGCGTGGATCTTCTTATCGACTCACATTGCCACCTAATTCGAACGACCCGCTGCCTCATTGCCTGGGGGACGACGCTGCATGTCGCGGTCAACTATCTCGACACCGTTCCGGCGAGCGCATTGGTCGCGCAACTGGAGGAATTGCGGGAGGCAAGGCTGAGCGGTAGCGAAGAGCATCATGTCGGTGCGTCCCACCGCCTTTGGGATGTCGCATCCAATATTGCCGATCGGCTGCGCTGCGCCATGCCGGATCGGGCGCCGCCAACGCTGGGAACAATCTACATCCTCGCACTCCGGCAGCTCACGCTCGCCGATGGCGCGGACCTCCTCGCCGCATTCGATCGCGCGCAGGGGCCGGTCAAAAGGATCGGCGTCTGCCCAACCGCAGATAGCTGAGCGATTTCAAGCGGCTGCAATGGACAGATCCCGACAGAATGGCCGAGGTTCCGTTTGACAGTGGTGGTATGCACACCTAGCTTTTGCTCTGCACAATGGCCTTGGCGGGCAGTATCTCCCGTAAAGGAGACGCGGAAATGTCGCTTGAATGCGCGGCGTCCGTTGCTGAAAGCCCGCTCTCGTACGTCAAATTGCAGTCGGGACGGCAGATCGAAGAAGCACGGAAGCGCGAAGGCATAACACAGCGCCAATTGGCGATGGACCTCGGAATGGGGGTTCGCTGGCTGCGCGAGATCGAGTCTGGCAACCCCAAGTCCAAACTCGACGATCATCTGCTCTGCACCTATCGGCTTGGCCTTTCGACTGGCCATATCTTGATCCCGCTGCTGTTCGCGGGACAGCGCATGTCCTTCCCAAAGCAGCTCGCCATGGGCGACCTTTGCGATCTCGAGAGGTTGTGCATCGAGGTCATCGCCGAGCGGAATCTCAGCCAACTCACCACAGCGTTGACGCCTCGCTGGCGATCACCCCAGTTTGCGGCCGGAGCGAGCCTTTGATGGCGGCGATGGATCCGCTGCTTCAGGAACGCGTCTATCACGCGCTGAAGGCCGACTATTTGGCTGGGACGTTCGTTCCCGGACGGCGGCTTGACATTCAAGAGCTCGCAATGCGGCACAGGGCAAGCAAGACGCCGGTGCGGGAGGCAGCCTGCATCATGGTTGGGCAAGGCCTTCTGGTGCATCACCCTGACGGCGGCTTTACCGTCCCGGTTGATGAACCGAGAGACATCATTGATCTGTACGATTGCCATATGCAGATGATATTGGGCGTCATTTCCGGGCTGAAAGAATCTGCGGTTCGCCGCACCTTGCTCCGGTTCGCGGACGTCATCATCGTTCCGACTGCCATCGACATGGCTCAGCTTACGACCGAGATATTCGTGGCGCTCTCGGCGGACACCGGCAATCGCCGGTTGGCTGCAGATGTTCGCCGCACGAATGAACGATTGCACTATGTGCGAATCGCGGAACCATTCAGTTCGTCAACTGCCGTCAGGGAATTGCAAAATTTCATAAATGCGGACGTGAAGGATATCCACAAGAGCATGCGGAGACGCGTTGAATCTTATCATCTGCGGAGAATTGACCGCCTGAAGAGCTCGGGCGTATTTGCGCCCTGACCGCCGTGCTGGTGGAATATCCCATAATCCCAAGTGATTGTTGAAACACAGCTGTATCTGTGTTTCGCCCCATTGCGTTCGTGGCGGATACCACGCCAATTTGGCGGGGAATATCCTCGCCAGCATGGTGCCGCTCCACGCTATTTTCGCGTTGTCGCAACTTCTTGCGGCGAAACACGAGGAGTAATCCCATGCAGCGCAATGACGAAAATCGTGATGACCATCTGATCGACCTGGGTGCGATCGTCGACGAGACAAAGGGCAGCGCCCAGAACTTCAACGATCAGGACATCGGTCAGCGTCTGGTTCCCGGACTCGGCATCGACTGACGTCTCACTTCGCGGCGCGTGCCGATCCGGTACGCGCCGCACTTACATCCGGGGCGTGCGCGAACGATGGCTTACGCATTGAAAGGGGATCTGAGCTTCTGTGATTGCGGCGACCGTCTCGTTTTTATCAATGTCGCAACAGGCAGGTATTTCTGTCTTCCTCAAGATTGGGAGTCCGACTTTCGGAGTTTATCGTCGCCCGAATTTCCTGACAGACATCCAACCTTACGCCTTGATAATTTGATCAAGGCCGGAATCTTGGAACGAGTGGAGGTTGGAACTCAGATCGAGCCCACGAAAGTGCCGCGGCCGAGCGCCCAAATACTTCCTGATCCACGCCGCGCTTCCTTGACGGTCTGCTGCCAATCCATCGCAGCCCAGTTATGGTCAACAGCCATTTTGCGGACGCAGTCATTCGGCTCTGTCGTTGCGACACTCTCTCGCCGAAAGGAGAGCGTGGAGACGTGGCCCGAGCCCCATGTCGGAGCCGAGGCGATCGCGGACGGCTTTTCGCGATCGGCGCTGCTCTTCAGTCCCGCCGACCGGTGCCTTCCCAGGTCGATCGCATTTTTCAAGCTTTGCCAGCGCCGTAAAATCCCGACCGCGCTAGTGCTTGGCGTGCGCATCAACCCCTTCACCGCTCATTGCTGGGTCCAGAGCGACACACATGTGCTCAACGACAGCGTTGAGAACATACGCCTGTTCACGCCGATCCTCGCGGTCTGAACCCGATGGCATACGCGTTGATCATCGCAGCCGAGCCCTCCATCAGGGAGCGGGCAGTCGAACGGGTTTGCGCCAAGACGAAGCTGAGCGTGGTTTGGACCTCCGATACTGCGGTGGTTCTCTCGTCAGAAAGGCTGAACGTTTTTGACCTCGGTAATGGCGAGGGCGTCATCATCGGGACCCTCTTTGAAAAACATGGTCCTCCATCGAAGATGACATCGCTCGATGCTACACGGGAAAAGGCGATCCTGGCTTCGAACGGGGTCGCGCTGATCGAGCGGTACTGGGGCGCATATGTCGCCTATCATGGCGGGAGGGAGCCTTCGGTTCTGCGGGACCCTTCGGGCGGATTGGCCTGCTATTGGGTCCACCAACCGGAGATGACGATCTTTGTCTCTAACGTCTCCTTGATTTATGCGGCGCTTGCATCACGCGCCGAGATCGATTGGGACTGCCTTGCCTGGCAGCTCTGGAGCGCGGGGCTTCCGGCTCCCGCAACCGCGCTCAAGAATGTACGGGAAGTGCTCCCCGGTACTCAGGTTTCCAGTGTCGAGAAATCGTCATGCACGAAACCCATGTGGAACCCTTGGGACTTTGCGCGCCCTTTGCCGGGCCGACCGCCGTCCGAGTCGATCGAACTGCTGCGTCGAGCGGTGACTTTGTCGATCTCCGCATGGGCCTCGCTATTCAATAAGGTATTGCTCGGCGTGTCGGGAGGTCTGGACTCATCCATCGTCGCGGCTTGCCTGAAGCGAAGTAGGGCCGAACTCCACTGCTTGACGATGGCGACCAATGATCCGGACGGTGACGAGCGCGATCCCGCGAGGATACTTTGCTCTCATCTCGGCGTCCCTCTGTACGAATCCTTCTATCGCCTCGAGGATGTCGATCTCGGCAAATCGACAGTTGCACATTTGCCGCGGCCAATCGGGAGAAGCCTTGCCCAGGCATTCGACGCAGAATTCATTCGGATCGCACAGGCTCACTCAATCCCGGCATTTTTTACTGGCAATGGCGGCGATAATGTCTTCGGCTATTCCCAGTCAGCGACCGCGATCTTGGACCGATTGCTCGGTGAAGGCCCCAGTTGCGATCTTCTCCGGACGATTGGCGACATATGCCGACTGAATGGGTGCAGCGTCTGGCAAGCCCTGCGCGCAGCCTCGCGCGTCGCTCTGTCGCGGCGCCGATCCTATTCCTGGCGGCCTGATGCCCGGCTGTTGGACCCACAGCGCTGCGCTGATTTTGCCGAAAAGGGATTTTCCCATCCGTGGCTAACTGCGCCTTCAGGCGCTCTACCGGGTAAATCCGCACATATTGCCTCCCTCCTGCGCGCCCAGCAAAGCCTCGGTTGCTCGCAGCGGAGCACATACGCACCGATCATCGACCCCCTCATGGCACAACCAATCATGGAGGCTTGCCTGGGAATTCAGAGCTGGGAGTGGTGCGATGGTGGTATGAACAGGTCAGTCGCGAGGCAGGCTTTCACGCCTGACCTACCCGAGGTCCTAATATCGAGGCGCACGAAGGGTGGCCCGGATGCCTTCGGCTCTCAGATCATTGAGCACCGCCGAGCCGAAATCCGAGATCGATTGCTAGACGGCCGGCTTGCCAAGCACGGCGTCATTGACGGACGCGCTCTCGAACAAACTTTGTCCGATGCTGGGCCGAATATTGGCATCGAACAGGTGAAGATACTCCATCTGGTTGATGCCGAAGCCTGGGCCGCATCTTGGGATGGCGGATCGGTTCATGTCAGTGAAGTGTTTTAGACATTTCTTTAAGCGTTTCCCATCGGTCAAATTCCGCTCTGCGCTCGCTATGCGCCCCTCTCTTGCCTTGCAGCCAGAAGACGAACCAATCGACGCTCCGCTCATAAATCGCCAGCCGATGCGCTGGCTGCCATTTGACGTGCTGCTCGTCGGGAAAGACATACATCTCGATCGGAGCATCCACCTCGCGAAGAGCGGTGAAGCTCTCGAGCGAACTCATATATTCCATGTCAGCAACCTGGAGCAGAATCGGAACGCGAATTTTCGCCGCGTTGCGCGCAAGCGAAATTTGCGACCAGAAGAAAGCCGCTTCATCAACGAGGCGAGGGTAACCCTGAGCTCTGAAATCGCGCATCGCGCCTGAGCCGACGCGAAGCGGCAATGAAGGATCCCAGCAGCATTGGCTCATGGCGGCCACCGCGAAGGTATTGCTATGTAAAAGCGCGAACTGAACCGTGGACGCTCCGTCGCTGAACCCCGTTATGCCGATCCGTTTAGGATCGGCCACGCCGCGAGCGACAAGCATGGCGACACCAGTCTCGACCGTGGACAGGGCGCTCTTCCTGTCCGCAAAATCCTCCAGATTGAGCCTTTCTGCCTCGTTGATCGACTTTGCGCCGCGTATGAGACCGATATCGCGCGGCCTGCTGACGCTCAGCACGGCGAAGCCCAGATTAGCGAACCGTTGAATGGGATATTCGTCACCTGTGCCGCCACGCAGAAAACCGCGCGTATCATATTGAACGACAATCAGCGGATAGCTCTGGCCCATTCGATACTCGACGGGAAGCACGAGATCTCCAAGACTTTCTATCCCGAAGCCGTTTTTCCAATGCAGACGCTCAATCTGGCCGAGACGAAGTGATTGGAATTCCGGGTTAGGATTGAACAGCACACGAAGCTTGCCGCTGGATAGCGAGATTTCGACAATCTCGCGCGGTCGTATCGATCCCTCGCGCACGCAAATAAGTGAAATGCTTGTCGTTTTGCAATCGGCCAGAATGTCGTCGGTCGAGAAAATGCGCCGAGGCGCCCCCTGGTCGGGCATCCATGCGTAGATCGCAGTTGAAGCCGAAGCCCATCCCTCTCGTCGCATGAAGAAGACCACATTTCCGGCAGCGGACCAGAAGACCGAGACCAGCCTGCCGGCACAAGCGGGAGCAGTGCAGGGATAATCCATCCCACGGCCGTTATCCGCAACCAGCGATGTCACAAGCGGAAGTGCCTGGTCCTTGGGAACCATGATCCGAGCATTCCATCCGAGCACAGAACGCGCCATTGCAAGCGTTCCTGGTATCGCTGGAGATCTGTTGGTGAGTAGCTGAATCTCCGCGATGCTGCTTTCTCGGCTCTTGCCGGACGCCAGCTCGATCGTCGAGTAGGATAGGGGGACGGGAGTCCTGGGAAAAGGACGATTGCTCGATGCAGGTGCATAGCGATCATCGTACAAAAAACCGGTTCGCCCTTCCCGATCGATCTGGGCGAGCGCGGTCACAAGGGCGTGCCGGGTACTGTAGACGATGAAGCGCCCATCCGACGATATCACAAAATCCTCCACGTCGGCGGTCGCATGGGTCAAAGGCTTGCTGATGCCCGTCGCGACATTCGCCACCCAGACCTGCGCAGTTCCCGCGAGGTGTTTGAGATATGCGATCTGCCGCCCATCCGGCAGCCAATGCGGTGTGATGACCTTCGCAATGCCGGTGGGAAAGTCTGCTTTGCCTCGAAAATCATAGGTGGCCCTTATCAAAGTGCCTACGTCATCGATGATCTTGGGAACACCGGCGCGCTTCAGCGGGACCACGATCAAAGCCTGACAATAATTGTTCCTTTCAACGTTTGCCTGCCGCAACACGAAGGCGATGCTCAGCTTGTCCGGTGACAGGCTAAACATCGGCGCCTGGGACATTTCTCCGTTAGACCCGATATCCCTCAGACGGAGGAGGTCGGCGCTTTGCAGGGGACGAGGGATTGATATTTGCCGTTGTGGCGGAACCATTCCCTCGCAGGACGCAGCCTTTGACTGCGGGGCCCAAGCGCCGACGAGTAGCAGCAATGCGGCGGCGCCGATGCGCCGCCGGTCCATCCCAAACATCACCAGGACTTGATAAGAGTCAGGCTGACAATGCGTCCGACGACGGAGTAATTGCTCGAGTCATAGGGCGGATCAGCCGGGTTTGTATTTGTGATCGTCGCCGGCTTTTCATTGAATATGTTCAGCAAACTCAGCGTTACGTCGATGCCGCTAAAAAGGCCATTGGTTGCGGTGGACTTGATCCGCCCAACCAGGTCGACGGAGGTGAACGAGCCGACGTGAGGAGAGGGGACATACCGATTATCGGTCGTTCCGCCGATGTAGCTCACAAATCCCGACAGAGTGACATTGGCATGTTCCCAATTGCTGCCCGCGCGCCAGCGCAAATGCGGCGGATTGAAAATGAGGCCTGCAAGCTGGACCGTCGGTTGCCCTTCGCTCAATTGTTGCTCGCTCTTGAGGTAGCTTGCCGACGCCGACAAACTCAGCTGATCGCCGTTTTCGAAGTGCGTGCGATACTCGGCTGAAAGATCGATCCCCTGGACCTTTTGGACAGCGGCATTTTGCAGCGATGCGTCGAGATAGCCTCCGACATTGGCCGGATCATAGGGTTGTCCCGTCGCGTTTGACAGTCCCTGCGGTAGGCGAGCGATCTGGTCCGCCAGGAACTGCGACGATGGATTCAAGAGGATATAGGCGCTGTATATCGGATCCGAGAAGGCCTGAAAGAGGTTGTTTCCCAGCGGCTGGACGACACGGTCAGTGTAGTTGACGTGGAAATAGCTCGCCTGGAGCGTCAGACCGGGTAGAAATTTTGGTTCCACCTCCAATGTGGCGGTCCAAGTCGTAGCTTTTTCGGGCTTCAAATTGTCATTGCCGCCCGCAGCTACGAACACCGTTTTCGTGGATGCAGCTCCCGGAAAGATGGACCCCGGAAACAGCACGCCCTGTCGGACTTGGAATTCCTGATAGAGCGTCTGTGCCTTGAACGCACGGCCCCAGGCGCTTCGGAGCGTCACACCTGGGAAGGGGCGATAGATGACGCCAAATTTGGGAGTGAAGAGGTCGGCTACATCCTTGTAATTTTCGTAGCGAAGAGCAGCACTTACCGAAAGCTCATCTATAAGCGGGACGGCGTCAGCGCTGTCGACGAACGGCAGGGATGCTTCCGCAAACGCATAATAGACCTGGCGTGCCTTGTTGAAATTGGTCGTGGTAGCCGTGACGCCGGTGGAACTCACCGTCGTGACCCGCGCACCGAGGCCCGCCTCGCGGAAACCGCCGCCGATCGCGAGGCGGGCCGTGCCACCCGGCAGGCTGAATGTAGGTCCCTCGGCGGATGCCTCGATCGATTTCAATCGGTTATCGTAGTCAATATTGCCGGATAAGGTCTGTACCCCGGCAGCATATCGGCGTGAGAACACATGATTGTTGCTCTCCGAATATGTCCCCGACAGGCTTGCCTGCCAATTGGCGGGCAAAGAAATCTCCAGCGACGGGGAAACAGAGAAGGATTGAACATGAGGATGCGAGATCAGACCGTTCGTCTCGGCGTTTGACGTTATCAGGAAAGGCTGAACCCGCCTGGTCTTGCGATCATTGAACTGGCCATCGAGCTTCAGCTCTACACCCTCAGCGAGACTTTGATGCCCGGCGACAAGAACGCCCACCTGCCTTTGGCCTGGCAACAAGCTCGCCGAGTCGTCCAGAATTCGCGTATAATCCCGGTTGCGCGCCGTGATCGGTGTATTTTTGCTATAGTCGATACTGGCGAAGAAGCCCCCTCCGGCCCAAGTCGAACCGCCGAGAATGCCATATTGTTGTTGCTCGTTGCCTCCGTCCGTCGATGCACCGAACCGAGCGCTTGTCAAAAGTCCGTCATAGTCCTTGCGAAGAATCACATTGGCGACACCGCCGACCGCATCCGAGCCATAAAGAGCCGAGGCTCCGTCCGCGACCAACTCGATGCGGTCGATCGCAGCGACCGGAATTTGCGATATGTCCACGCCTTGACTGAGGCTGTCATAGGCGACGCGGTGGCCGTTTATGAGTGTGAGGGTAGCCGAGGGGCCGAGACCACGCAGGTTCAGCGTTGACGAACCACTGATGTTTTCGTTTCCACCCTGATTTCCGCCTCCGGCAACGCCGGGATTCTGCCCGCCTGAGAAATTTTGCGGAAGACTGCGAATGAATTCGCCAAGGTCCGTTTGCCCTGCACTGAGCAACTCGTCACGACGGCGGACGATCGTGGGGGATGCAGGTGGAGCGCCCCTGATGCGCGATCCCGTAACCACGATCTCCGGACTGTCCGCCGAACGGCTATCTACCGCGCCCGGCGGCTCCGATCGCCCCCGGATGAGGATCACATCCTTTCTGAACTCGGCCGCGAGGCCGCTTCCCGCTATAAGGGCACGAACGGCGTCGTCGGCGCTATAGGTCCCACGAAGCGGCGGAGCACGCTTGCCGCTGACCGCCTCGGCACTGAAGATTATCTCGCGGCCCGACTGGCGGCTGACGCGGCGTAGCGCGTCACCGAGATCCCCGCCCTCAATGCTATAGTCCTGGGTGAGTCCGCCTTGCGCCTGCGCAGGTGTGGCAACGGCCATGACACCCATTGCCACTGCCGCGAGTAGATGATTCCGAGCCTGGCTACGCATAAACCCCATGACTTGCCCCCTTGTAATTCCGCCATTTTGGCGGGACTTTCAGAGGGCATCGCAACAAAAGTGCAATCTACGGGGTCGGTCTTCCAAATTTTTTATCGGATCATCGGGCGCGAAGCACAATTTCATTCTGCCGGGTTCGATCGACTTGAAGATCGAACAGCGCCGCAAGCCGGTCCGCGACCTGTTCCGGGTCATCCACCCGGAATCGTCCCGAGACGGTCAACGCTCCCACGGCCGGATCGGCGATGCGGATCGGAAGCGTTGATCCCCGGTTCGCCTCGGCGACCACCGCCGACAGCGAAGCCTTGTCGAATTCCTGCACTGCAGGGATTTGCGGCATCGAAGCGATCAATTCGGTTCCCGGCGACTTGCTCGGTGTGGCGAGGTCGGGGAACGTCGCACGGCCGAAGCTCAATTCCTCACCGGGGACCAGACGGGTTATAGCTTGGGCAACGGTCCTGCGATCACCTGTGCCGGTGGCTGGCCGCTCCACATCCACCGCGCCGCGCAGCAGCCGCACGGTCACCAGCTGGTCGCGGTTGATGATGACATCGAAGATGGTTCCCCGCGCAGTCACGCTTCCATCGCCGGCAAATACGATGAATGGTCGGCCATCATGCGCGACGTCGAAGCGGGCGCGCCCGCGTTCGAGACGCAGCTCGCGCCGCTTTGGGTCGAAACGGGCGCTGAGCGCGCCGCCGTCGTCCAGCGTCACAAGCGAGCCGTCGGAAAGCCGGATCGTCCGGCGGGCGCCATCCGCCGTCCAGCGCTCATTCCCCGCTGAGGCGATGACAGATGACGCCGGCGTTCCTTCGCTCAGGCCAACGAAAGAGCTGAGGAAATCCCTGCCGAACCATGCGCTGGCTCCGACCACCAGCAGAAGGCTCGCCGCCAGCGCGTAGCCGCGCCAACGGGCAGGGGCGTCCGCTTCGTCGTGGGATGCCGCTTCCGCTTCATGTTCGAGAAATCGCCCCATGGCGAAAATCTCGCCTGCGCGGTTATAGGCCGAAAGATGCACCGCTCCGAGCGCAAGCCAGGCCTCGAAGGCAGGGCGATACTGTTCTGCGTCGGGGCCGCGCATGCGCGCAAACCAGAGGGAGGCTTCCTCCAGCAGTTGGTCCTGTCGGCCCATGTCGTCGGGACTGCCGCGATCAACCATCAGTGCTGATACTCTTGCCGATCCGGATGATGGCCTGCGCCACATGCCATTCCACTGTACGGATACTGATGCCAAGCTGCTCAGCGATCTGCTTGTATCCCAGATCATCCCCTCGATGTAGCAAATAGACCTCGCGTGTTTTTGGCGGGAGGGCGTCTACGGCCGCTCGATACCTCTCCCGCATTTCGCTTATCTCAGCAGCCGTGTCCGGGCCAAGCGGTTCACATTCGACCGCGAAATCGAGCGGGTCAACCGATCGCATTCTGACCCAATTCCGCACGCGATCGGCCAGCAGATGTCGGACGATCCCCTGCAGATAGGCGCCAGGATTATAGCGCGCGGCGCCCGATGTGGAGGCCGCAAGCCGCGCAAAGGCTTCCTGGACGATATCGTTCCGTTCGTCCTCAAGCCAGATCTTGCGCTTGAGCAGCTGCCTGAGCCTCGGTGCCTCGAGCCGGTAAACGGCGTCGAGTTGCTCGCGATCGATTCCGCCGCCAGCCGCACGGTGCTGGCCACCATCTGACCGGAGCATGGCTTCAAGAAATGCCCCGAACGGGCGCACGATCACGTGCACCGGCGAATGCTTTCGAAAATGCTGTCACGACAGGACCACCCATTGGGGGCGGGCTTCAATATCCAATGCGTGTGCCCAGCCTTCATGGATGGGCGCCTGTCATGCCTGGTAGGTCAATCCTGCAGGCGGTCCCCGGCCTCATCATCCGCGCTGCCTGCAAAATGTGCATTACATCGCTTCCGGTTGCAAGCCGTCATGACGAGACCGCCGCTGGTGCGGGCGCCTCCCTCTTCTCAGCATATATGGCCCGGCGGCCGGCCATGCAGTTCAGAGCCCGACAGCAACTCGACCAACCTGTCGAAAAAGCCATTGAGCCGTTCGATCGCCTCTGGAGCCAGTTCGACGTTGATACGGCGGCCGTCAAATGGATCGCGCGAGCGGAGCAGCAAGCCGCGCTCGACCATGCGGTGAATGATCCGCTGGCAATTGCGCTCGGACGCATCTGACGCCGCGCAAAGACTCGTCAGCGATCTCGGCTGCCGGTCCTTGCGCATATAGAGGTCGAGCAGCATGTCGAGCGCAGGCATCGAGAAGAGATCGCGGCCGAACTGATGGGAAATCAGACGGTGTGCGCGGGCGGCCAGGCTGATCATCACACATCGGTCGAACGTCGCACTGACGCGGGGCAGGTCGCAGGACATAGGTCACCTGTCCGACTGAACGGTGAGGTTCGCCGGAAGCGCACCTGCGTAGAATTGCGCGATAAGGGCTTCCTGTTCGGGCCGAAGCGCATCGACCGCGCCAACCGTTTCGGGTCGGTCGGCGTCGAGGAGCATCGAGGGGCAGCGGCCCTCGAAGGTTCCGAGATTGGGCCGGTGGGCACGGTAGCCCGCCAAAGCAGCAAGCCCGGCCGGGAAGTGCCTGGCGATCTCTGGCGGATAGGCGAGCCACGGCAATTCATAGGGTTTGAGCCATCCCAGGCTGTAGCTGACGATCATGCCTCGCCGAGGCGATTGCGTCAGGTTCGCCCCCCCGCCGTGCAAGGTTGAGCCCAGGAACAGGAGAGCGGAACCAGGTTCCATCTCGGCGGTGATCGCTTCCGCGGGGTCAATCAGAATCTCATCTTGGCGCCGGTGACTGCCCGGCCATAGGCGCGTGGCGCCATTGGCCGCGGTGTAGGGCGTGAACGGCCACATCACGTTGACGAGATATTCGACACCGGGAACGCGGACCGGCCACATGTCCTGATCGCGGTGCGGCGGCTGAATGCGCCCGCCGGGCAAAATCTCGATCGCCTGGGTCAAGTTCAACTGGATGGAGTCGCAGCCCGATCCCAGGATGCTTTCCACGACGCCCAGAACCAGCGGATGCCGGACGAAGCCGTCCATATGGGGCGAACGGCGGAGCAGGCTGTGAAAGCGCTTCGTCCATTCGCCGTAAAAGGCTCCCGACGCGCGAGGCGCATTCGTAAAATCCTCCGCGAGATCCGCATGAAGGGCCTCGACCATGCCAGCCGGCACCGCATCGGGGACGATGCAATATCCGTCCGCCATAAGCGCTGCTACCCACGGCATGGCCAGCCTGTCTTCCGCGTCGGAGATCGTATCGATGAACATGGACGCCTCCCTATGCGGCAATTGGTGACGCGGCGTCGCCGAGCTGGAGCCGAACGGGCGCGTAGTTGCCCGCCTCGCGGAGCAGATCGATCGTTCGGCCGGAGATATGGATCTGCAAGGCGCCAGTCATGGCACCATCGATCAACCTTGGATCACCCAAAGGATCGCAGCTCCAG
The DNA here is from genome assembly GCF_058790595.1 of Sphingomonas sp. EU05-FHT14C10. Classification (NCBI taxonomy): domain Bacteria; kingdom Pseudomonadati; phylum Pseudomonadota; class Alphaproteobacteria; order Sphingomonadales; family Sphingomonadaceae; genus Sphingomonas; species Sphingomonas sp. EU05-FHT14C10. The sequence continues at coordinate 120,727 of NZ_JBYTEN010000008.1, forward strand.
CCGAGCGTCAGGATCTGCGTGAGCCATCCAGAATCGGCGACGCAAACGAAGCGATCGATGCCGAAGAGCAATGCGAACTGGACGGCCGCCGTCGTCAGGCGATTGCGGACGCGCAACCGCTCAGCTGCACGCAATCGCGGCGACAGGCATCCGCGGGTGATTTCCCAGATGCCGGGCCCGCTTGGCGGCGATCCGTCACACAGATGCGGGAAGACCGATCCGAGCAGATGCGGCTGCTCGGTGGGCAGCAGGCGGATCGAGCCGAAATGCTCGCCATTGTCGCCGGCGCTGATCAGATAAACGGCATGCTCGCCGTCGAACTGATCGACCTCATATTGCCCATCAACGACCGGCACATTCCACTTGCGCATGTCGACGAACACGCGCTTGCGGTCGCGATGCATATTGTCGAGCGCCGGCGATAAACCCGGGCCAGCATGGCCCGTATAATATTGGATCATGGAGCTTTCTCCCGCTACTTGGCGGAAGAACAGCTCAATCAAACATCAACCGGTCGCCACCCGCTGATCAGCGGGTTGTCAGCGGCCGAACACCTCATCGTAGGAGATCTGGCCGTCAAACAGGGCGCGAGCGATCAGCAGCGGCCGCTGGGCATTGCCATAAGCCCTCCGGACGTTCTCGACATGCTCGTGCGCCGTCTTCGCCGAGATGCCCAGCAACGTCCCGATCTCGGAATCGCCTTTGCCGCGCGCCACCAGGACAAGTGAGTCCCGCTGGCGCTCGGTCAGCGCCGGCACCTCATTTCGGGGCTCGATATGCGCGCGGCGCGCTCGCATGATGCGCCGCGCGGTTTCGAACGCATAGGGGCCGATCATGTTTGCTAGCAGAAGCGCATTGGGCCGAAGGCGTTCGAGCGTATCGGCGCCAAAAGAGCAGGTGCCGCGGTATTCGCCGGGCACATGCACGGGAATGGTATAGCCTTCGCTCAGGCCATAGGGCCGAGCGGCACTAAGGATAGTCCGCTGCTTGTCTGTCAGCCGGATCATCCCCGGGACGTCCGACCAAAGGAACCCCGTTGCGGTGCGTGTACTGGCGCGATGTACAGGATCATGCACGAAATAGCCCTCGCCGAGCGACTGGTCGATCCATCCGGGATGATAGTTGGTAACCCGAATCGCATCTTGCGGCGGTCCGATCAGATCAACATGATGGCCCATCGCGAATTGGCGAAATCCAAGATTGACGGCGCAGCGTTCCAAATGAACGAATAGTTCTTCTTCGTTATGGGCGCTGATGAAGCCATTAATCATTATCTTGAAGCTGAAACGTCTTGTCATGAGATGCTCCTTCTCGTGAAGGAGCGAGAATCGCACTTTGCCTGTCGCCTTCTTGTAACATCTTGCCCTGAAATCGCGCCGGACCCCTGAGCATCCATTTTGGTGCAATTTCACCAGTTGTTGTTGCCCGAGTGAGCCGGCCCGACCGGTTTCGGGGCTGGAACCGGAGTGGGGAGGGGGCGGGGAACAGCGCCAATGATCGGCTCTTCCCGGCAACGGACTCCTCTCCATGAACATCCCAACGCGGAATCTTCCTCTTGAAACCGCAGCGGCCCAGATCGTCAAAAAACTCGGCGGTGTCTGGCGGCCGAGCGGTGGCATGTGTCATTGCCCTGCCCATGATGATCGCACGCCCAGCCTGTCGGTGCGGGTGGGAGACCGCAGCCTGCTCTTCAAATGTTTCGCCGGCTGCACCGGGCTCGAAATCCTGCGCGCGGTCCGGCGCTTGAAACTGGACGTTCCGGTTGACGATGAGGCCGTGGTTCAACCCCGTCGCGGGCGCGACTTCGCATTGGCCGAACGCGCCCGCGCTATCTGGTGCGACGCCGCCCCCATAATCGGAACCCCCGCCGAGGCATATCTTGCCGCACGAGGAATAATCCGTTCGTCGCCTGCGCTGCGCTTTCATCCCCGTACGCCGCTGGGCAAGGGACGGACAGCATCATTCAGACCCGCGATGATCGCGGCCGTCCACGACGACACAGGCATCATCGCGATCCAGCGGATATTCCTCGATCGCGATCAACCGCGTCTCGCCCCCGATCTCGCCAAAGCGAAGCTCGCCCTTGGCAGGCCGCTCACGGGTGCCGTTCGGCTCCATCGGGCAGGCGCTTGCCTGGGGCTTGCCGAGGGCGTCGAAACCGCGCAGTCCGCGGCCATGCTGCTCGGCATTCCGGTATGGGCAACGCTCGGAAACGAACGTCTTGCCCGCGTAACAATTCCCGCCGGTGTCGATCGCCTCGTGCTTTTGCCCGACAATGATCCGGGCGGACGCCGCGCCGCGAAACTGGCCCGAGGCGCATATGCATGCAAGGGCAGGGTGATCGAGACGATGTTCCCCTGGTACGGGCTCAACGACTGGAACGACGTGCTGCGGCGGGAAGGGGAGAAGGGAAGGAGCCGGTTGCGGCAAGCGGCCTGAAGGTCAGGCGGCTCCGCGAACGGAGTCCCATTCCATGAACAATCCCATTGTCTATGCACTGGCCGTCAATTGCTCGGTCTCGCCCCTCAATGTCCGCAAGAGCAGCAATGCCGATGCTGACGCGGAGCTCGCCGCCAATGTCGGCGAAACCGGCATCGTTCTGCAGAATCTGATCGGCGTCGCGGTCAAGCGCAAGAAGGACCATTACAGCATCATCGGCGGCGGCCGACGCCTGCGCGCCGTGCTCGACCAGATCGAGGCGGGAAAGTTGCCACGTGACTTCCAGGTGCCCGTGATGGTCATGGCCAACGCCGATGATGCGATCGAGATGAGCCTCAGCGAGAATTACTATAATCTTGCGATGAATCCCGCCGACGCTTGCGAAGCCTTCCGCAACATGATCGAGAAGGAAGGCAAGACCGTCGAGCAGGTGGCGAAACGGCTCGGCCTCGCCAAGCGCTTCGTCGAAGGTCGCCTGCGCCTCGCCAATCTCGCCGAGCCCATCTTCGAGGCGCTCCGCGCCGAGGAGATTACGCTCGATATCGCCATGGCCTATGGCAGCACGTCCGACACGGCGCGCCAGGCTGCCGTTTTCGCGCAGATGGCCGATAGCTATTACGGCAACAATGTGAACGAGATCCGCCGCATGCTGGCCGCCGGTTCCTACAAGGGTTCCGATCCCAAGGTGATCTTTGTCGGCCGCGAGGCCTATGAAGCCGCCGGTGGGCGCATCGATGGCGATCTCTTCTCCAATGCCGAGACGGAAAGCTGGATCGACGCCGATATCGTGGACCGCCTCGCCGAGGAGAAGCTCGTCGCCGCGGCCTTGGCCCTGCGTGACCGCGAAGGCTTTGCCGAGGTCCGTGCCATTCCCGCGCTCAAGGTGCCATACATGGAGACCTGCGAACTCGATCATCTCGCTGGCGAACCCGTGCCGCTGACGCCGGAGGCGGACGCACGCAGGATCGAGATCGAAACCGAGCTTGCCGCGATCGACGAGGTGGCTGAGGAAGCGGGCGACTATAGCGAGGAACAATCCGAGCGCGTCGAGGCGCTCCAGGAGGAGCTTGAGGAACTGACCGACACGGGCACTGTCCTCAATGACGAACAGCGCACATCGGCGATCGCCTATATCGTCATCGGCGCCGACGGCCAGCCGCGTCTCCACGAGCAGCTTTATGTCGAACCCGCCGCTGCGGATGACTCGGACGATGAGGATGGCGGAGATGACGCGCCCGCTGATCCCACGGAACCGGAATCAGAGGAAGACGAGCAGGAGCAGGCCATCAAATACAGCCTGCGCCTCAGCGATGAACTTGCGATGATGAAGACCGAGCTGCTCGCCGTCCATGTCGCCAGCGATCCGCATTTCGCCCTCGATCTTGGCACCTTCATCATGGTCGACAATGCGATGCGGACCATGAGCTATCATGGCATGCCGAGCGAATTGCGCGCGAACGCTCCGAGTCCGCGGGTCGGCGGATTCGAGAGCGGCACGCCCGCCGCCGAAGCCTGGGCCAAACTTGACGCCGAGCTCGATCGCAGCTGGGTCAACCACAAGGACATGGAAGCGCGGTACGATGCCTTTTGCGCACTGGACGATGCGGCCCGGGCGGCCTGGCTTGGCTGGGCGATCGCCAGGACGCTTCACGCCGTTCCTGAAGGCGCGGGCGGCAGCAGCTTCCTCAATCACCTCGGCGCCAAGCTCAAGATCGATGTCGCGGCCTGGTGGCGGCCGACCGCGCGCAACTTCTTTGATCGCATCACCAAGCCCGGCATCCTGACGCTGTTCAAGGCGATCGGCGGCGTCGAGCTCAGCAGCCGCTATGCCGCATCGCGCAAGTTCGATCTTGCCGCGTCCGCCGAAAAGCTGTTCGCCGGACAAGTCATCGTCGAAAGCGAGGTCAAGGACCGGGCGCTCGCCTGGCTCCCTGGGCCGATGCGCTTCGTCGCCGAAGAGGAAGCGGTTGATCTCGAGGTGGAGGAGTTCACCCCGGCTCCGGCGGGTGAGGCTCCAGTCGTCGATGACGTCGATTTGCCGGAAGCGGCCTAATCGACACTGAAGTGCGATGGGGCCGCAATCCCGGTTGCGGCCTCATCGCACATTCCCGGCATGCCGATCGAGATCGTCATAGGCCTGCCCCATCTCAATGAAGGGCCGGTCCTGATGCGGGCCCGTCGTCTTCAGCAACCCATGCTGATCTCGGCCAATGCCCTGTCGCGGTGGACCAGACGCCGTGGCTGGCCCGAATGGGTCGGATGGCGGCTCACACAGCTGGTGAATGCCCATGGCCTCGTGTCCCTCGACCTCGACAGCGCCGGCTTCGTCGCCATGGCCCGCTATGGCGGTTTCCCATGGAGCGTGGACGATTATTTCCGTCTCGCCGCGTCGCATCCGTTCCGGCGTATCTCTAGCCTCGACTATTGCACCGAGCATGAGATCGCCGCGGATCGAGACGAGGTTCTCGACCGCATCTCGCGCACGATCCGCGCAAATCGTGATTGCCGCCAGCATGCCGAGGATCTCGGTCTGCTTGGACAATTCATGCCCGTCATTCAGGGACGACGCCCGGAGGATTATGAGCGCTGCGCCGAAGCGCTCTGGCTATCGCTCCGCCCTGGTTCGGTGCTCGGCGTGGGCAGCATGTGCCGCCGCCCCATTGCGGGCCCAGAAGGATTGGTGGCGGTTGTCGAGCATCTCGATCGCACGCTACCTGCCGGTGTCACGCTCCACCTCTTTGGCGTAAAGGGCGCCGCGCTCCCTTATCTCAAGCCTTTCGCCACGCGTGTCGCATCGATCGACAGTCAAGCCTATGGCGTCGCATCTCGCCGTGATGCGTGGCGGCGGCAGGTTCCAAAAACCGACGAACTGGTTGCCGAGCATATGGAACGGTGGGTCCGGGCCCAGTTTCGGCGTCTGCGTGAACCCACCCGCCATCTTCAACCGGATCCGTCTCCCTCTGCGCGCGCAACGCCGGACGATCCATGGGAATTGGCGATCGCGCAAGCCCGCACCGAAGTCCGTGATCTCATCGAAAGCGGGGATCTGGCCCATGACGAGATTACGACCGGCTGGATCGAGCAGTGGGCGGCCGACATCTACCGTGTCGGCATGAGCTGAAGGAGGGAGCGGGAGAACAGCAGGTGAGGGGCTCAGAGCCCTCGATCAGCCTGCGGAGTTCTTTCATGACCATTCCTCTGTTCGCCCCTGCCGAGGCGTCCCAAGCTTCCAATGCCAAAGCCGTGTCGCTCGTCGCGGTCGCCCGCGCCATTGCCGATCGTATCGTCAGGGGCACGTCCCTTTCGCGGCAAGTGCTCAAGTCTCTGATGCAGCAGCAGTTCGGCGGTTCGGACGCATGGGGCGACTGGTCGATGCGCGATGCCTATGAGGCTCTCGAGACAGCCCAGATCCTGCTCACTCTTCGCGCCGACCATGGGCTAATCGATTGGAACAATCCGGCGGCCTCCTTTGCGGCGCGTGAACGACTGTCGCTGCTTCTCCCGACCCAAAGCTATCGCACCGAGCATCAGGTCGACCTGCAGCAATTTTCGACACCGTTGCCACTGGCCTGGCTCGCCGCCTGCGCGGCCCGGCTCTGTGCCTCTGACTGCGTGCTGGAACCCTCGGCTGGAACCGGCATGCTGGCCGTCCATGCCCGCCATCTCGGCGCGGCTCTGATCCTCAATGAACGCGACCCGCTCCGCGCCGAATTGCTCTCGCTCGTCTTCGATCAGCCCGTCAGCCAGCATGATGGCGAGTTCATCGGCGATCTCCTCGATTCTGGCAGCCGGCCGAACGTTGTTCTCATCAATCCGCCCTTCTCGCGCAGCGAGAGCCGAGGCCGCGACCGATATGCCGGCGCCCGCCATCTCCGCTCCGCACTGACGCGGCTTACCCAGGGCGGACGCTGTGTCGCGATCATGTCGCCCGCGTTCGCACGTGATGGCACCGGCGCCCAAGGCTATGATGCCGTTGCCGAAGTCGTGCCGCCGCGCTGGGAACTCACGATCAACGGCGCTCCATACGCCAAGCACGGCACATCGATATCGATCCGGCTGCTTGTCTTCGACAATGGCTGGTCGGGCCAGACCGAGCGATATGTCGCCGACACTCTTAGCGCCGCGCTCCCCTTCGTCCTCGACGTGCCCCAGCGGCTCGGTGACCGTATTCCGCCGCCCGAACCACAGAGCTCGGCCATTCCAGCCCGACCTGCATTGCCGGCGCTCAAGCGGTCGGGTGGTCTGTTGCTCCGATCCTGCGGATCCAGGCTGGTCGCGCCGCCCGCCGCGCCCGTTATCGCCGGCGAACCCGAGCCGGTCTCCTACGAAATCCTGGAGACGCCGCCCGCCGCCGACGAGCAGATCGGCATTTACGTTCCCTGGCGTCTGACCCGCATGTCCTTTCCCAATCCGAGGCCGCATCCGGATCAACTGGTCGAATCTGTCGCCATGTCCTCGATCCTGCCGCCCCAGCCATCCTATCGTCCGTTGCTGCCGCAGCGGGCGATCGAAACATTGTCGGACGCGCAGCTCGAAACGGTCATCTATGCCGGCCAGTCCTTCGAGCGCGACGTGCCGGGCCGGTATCGGCCGAACGATGCCGGCACCTTACTCTTCTCCCACGCCGACGGCGACAATTACCGGATGGGCTATATGGTCGGTGACGGGACCGGTGTCGGCAAGGGACGACAGATCGCAGCCTGCATCCTCGACCGCTGGTGTCGCGGACAGCGCCGCGCCGTCTGGATTTCCAAGAGTGCCAGCCTGCTCGAGGACGCCCGCCGCGACTGGGCGGCGCTTGGCGGCCTTCCCATTGATATCCAGCCGCTCGACGCCTTCGCGCTCGGCGCTCCGATCACCATGGACAGCGGCATCCTGTTCCTCACATTCGCGACGCTGCGGTCCCAGCGCGACGACGCGCAATCACGATTGCAGCAAATCCTCGCCTGGCTGGGGTCGGACTTTGACGGTCTCATCGCGCTCGACGAAGCGCACGAGCTTGCCAACGCCGCGGGCACAGACACCAAATATGGCACCCAAAAGGGCTCGGAGCAGGGGCTTGCCGGGGTCAGGCTGCAAAACCTGCTGCCACGCGCCTGCATCCTCTACAACAGTGCCACCGGAGCCACCGCCCCATCCAATCTTTGCTATGCCAGCCGTCTCGGCCTCTGGGGGCATGGCGCCTTCGAAACTCGCGAAGCCTTTATGGGGGCGATCGGCGAGGGCGGGATTGCGGCCATGGAAATCGTCGCGCGGGACTTGAAAGCCCTTGGTCTTTATACCGCCCGCGCGCTCACCTTCAGCGGCGTCGAATATGATCCGCTCGAACATAAGCTGACGCCGGACCAGATCGCAATCTACGATGCCTATGCCGATGCCTGGGCGATCTTATGCGCAGCTGCGCATAAGATCGCTTATCGCGAGGTCGCGGTAATGCGCAGGAACGCGGCGAACGCCCGTAATACCGGGGAACATTTCGCCACGTCCTTCACATTATTTCATAGGGTGTCGAGCCACTCTATCAGACTGGCATCCCGTTTCCACGACGGTGGCACGTTGCTCGCCACTGGCGCACCCACTTGTTCCAGCGCCTTGCGCTTGGTCTCCAGATTGGCCTGTGCGTAGTGGTTGGTGGTATCGAGGCTGACGTGCCCCAGCCAACTGCGGATGACGGTGATGTCCACCCCGGCCGCGACAAGGTGGACGGCGGTCGCGTGCCGGAAGCTGTGCGGAGTCACATTCTTGGTCAGAAGCGACGGCACGGACTTGGCAGCTTCTTCTACATAGGCGGCAAGTTTGAACCGCACTCCCGAAGCCCCCAGCGGCTTACCGTATCGATTGACGAAGATCCGCTCGTCTGGCGCACGCGGGTGGCGTTCCAGCAACTTCCTGAGCAACGTCACAGTTTCCGGCCAGAGTGGGCAGATCCGTTCCTTGCGTCCCTTGCCATAGAGGCGCGCGCAGTACGGCGCATCGAACCGGATCGCGTTGGAACACAGATCGAGGGCCTCCTGGATGCGCGCGCCGCTGTTGTACAGGAATGAGAGCAACACATGGTCGCGCATCCCTACGAGGGTCGTCCGGTCGGGCCGGGCGAGGATCGCCTCGACCTCGCTCGGCTCGAGATAGCAAGGTGCTGATGTCGGTTCCCGCTTGAGCGGGACGGTCAGGACCTCGGTACATTGCGCGACGTATTCAGGATCTTTGTCTGCCACGAAGCTGAAGAAGCTGCGGATCGCGGCAAGACGGCAGTTGCGTGTGCCGATCGTGCCCCCGCGCTCATGCTCGGCATGGTGAAGGAACGCGCGAACCTCTCCGGCCGAGATGTCGGCCAGTTTGATCCGCGCGACGCCGCAGCCATTTCGCTCCGCGATGAACCGCAGGAGCAGCCGCCAGGTGTCGCGATAGGATCGGATCGTATGGATCGAAGCACTGCGTTGCTCGGCCAACCATTCCTGGAAGAACGCCCGCAACAACGCGGGGAACGGATTGCCCTTGGTCATGGCCGCACCTCCATGGTGAGGCATCGGGCACCGACGGCACGGAACCGCTCGCTTGCTTCCTGCAGCAGGTCCTGCGTGACAGTGATATAAACCAGCGTGGAGTGGATGTCCCGGTGGCCCATGTAGGTGGATAGGAAGCCCAGTTTGTCCTGCGGATTGACGCCAGATCGATACCATTGGAGGATTCGGTTCACGACCATCGAATGGCGCAGGTCATGAACGCGCGGCCCCGTCCGCCCGGATGGGGGCTTGAACCCGGCGCGGCGCATGACCTTGGTGATCATCGTTGAGACCGACACCGGGGTATAGCGATCATTGAAGTGCTCGTGCCAGAAGAGCCCGGATTGGGGATTCTGCGGCGCACCAGCGCACCGCCTTTCATCGATATAGTTGCGTAACTCGGCCACGACGCTTGCGTTCAGCGGCAAGATTCTGGTCTTGTAGAACTTCGTTTCCCGGATCGTGATTGTGCCCGATTGAAGGTCAACATCGCCCAGATCGAGCCCAGCGAGTTCGCCGCGGCGCAGTCCGGCACAATAGGCCAGGACCACCATGGTGTAGAGAACCATCGGCCGCAGCGGCGCATCCGGTGACGGATAGGACCGGGCAGTGTCGAGCATCTGCTGAACGTCGGACGGGCTAAAGATATGGGGCCGCCGATGTTCACGTGCTACTTCCCGCTCCAGCCGGGCGTTGAAGCGTTTCGGTGGGATGCTGGGATCAAGGCGATACCGTGCCTTGGTCAGGAGGCGCCCGAGCTTCTGGCATTCAGCCGCGTGATTGCGGGTTGGTTTGGCCGCTTCCCAGCGCGCCAGCATTGTTTCAAGCGACGCTCCGGCAAGTTCGGGATTCGCCTGAAGGAACCGATCGAACCGTAACAGCCAATGAGCCTGCGTCTCATACTGGTAGCCTCGGCTGCGCATCAACGCGACATGATCGCGCATGAAGTTGCCAAGAACGCTGCCGTAGGGCGCAGGCCGTCGCAATGCGGAAAGGGCCTCGTCGGGATTGGCCGAAGCCAGCGCCCGCCAGATCGGCTTGTTCTGTTTGACGTTGTACTGAGTGCGCAACAAGGCGATGGGGTTGTTGGCGATCAGCCCGATTTCAACGAGGTGGTCGAGGAAGCGGTCGACAATGCAGACCTGGTTCAGCAAAGCCGAGAGTCGCCAACGCTTTTCCATGTCCTTCAGCCAAGCCTCCAGCATTGGTCGATCTACTGCTGTATGCCGCAGAGCGGCTTCCTCAAAGCTGCGGAGGAACCAGCGATAGGTGGGTCTGCTTGCCGGCCGGAACTGCGATATTTCCAAGAAGGCGTCGATGACGGTGTGTTCGGGATCGTGCCAGGCGCTCATGACAGCACCTCCGATCCGGGCACTTCGAGCGCCACGGCTCGGAGATCTTCGGTGGCCAGCTTGAGATAGGCGTTGGTGGATTCGGTGGATCGATGCCCGAGTACGTCGCCGATGATCTTTTGCGGAACCGACGCCCGCAGCAACTCGACCGCCCGCGCGTGGCGGAACACATGCGGCCCTCGTTTTCCTGGCAGCTCGACGCCTGCAGTTGCCAACCGCCCGCGGATCATGCCGTACAGGTTCGTCATTGCGATATAGGGTGCGCAGGATCGGACGAAGATTTCCCGCACATCAACCTGGGGGCGACCAAGGCGCAGATAATCGAGCAGCGCCTCACCAACCGGCGCCATAAGCGGCATGTAGGAGTAAGCATTGGTCTTCGTGTGACGGATGCGCAGGGATTCTTCGCGCCAGTTTACGTCCTCAAGCCGAAGGCGGCAGATCTCGCCTTGTCTCAGACCGTATGTGGCAAGCATTTGAAGGATCGCATAATCGCGCAGACCCCGCGGCGATCCGTCCTCCTTCGTCGCGGCCAACAATGCGGCGATTTGGCTTTTATCCAGCGTGGAGGGCACATCTTCGTAGGCATAGAGCATAGGGCCGATGATGTGAGGTGTGAGATCGGACGGGATGCGCCCCGTCCGGTGGAGATAGCGGACCACCGAGCGGAGCCGCTCAGCGACATCGGCCAATGATTTGCGCCGTAAGCCAGGCGCGCGCACGTCCATGTAGAGATCGACGTCCACGATACTCAAAGCTTCGAGGCTGGCAGCACCGCCGCGGTCGAACTGCCATCGCAGGAAGTTTCGCGCCTCCCACATCAGCGCCTCAATGGACGCGCTTGCCAAGCCGCGCTCCTCACGCAGCCATGCCTCGTATTCGAGGCAAATTCCATGTCGATGCACGGCGTCGGGGCCGATCATCTCTGCATCCGGTGGCCATTTGCCTTGAGCAAGCCGAAGTAACTTGGCGATTACGGCGCGTGGCAACATATGCCATCGCGCACTGGGAGGTCGGCCGTACTGGACCTCAAAATCCTGAACCGCATAGCAAAAATACTGATCGACCTGTGCCGGCGTCACCGTCTCGACCGGCATGTCGCACTCGGCCAGATAATCGAGGAATGCGCGGGCGTAGAGACGGTGGTTCGCCACGACCACGGGGTTGTAATTCTGGATTTCGAGAAAATTCGTGATTTTGGCGATCAACTCGTCGTGCAACTTCAACATGCTTGCCTCCTCAGCTGGTCCAGGGACCGCCGAGGTTCGCAACCAGTATAATGCGCAGCAACTGCGCCCACTATCACGGGAATTCGGTGGCTACGCCGCGTTCCTGCGCATTACCGCGACCTCGCGATAAGCGCTGATCCACCGCAATCTCGATGCGGTCCTCGAAGCCACCAACATCGTTGACAAGATGTCCGGCAAGACGCTCAACGCCCAGGCCAAGGGCGCGGTGCTTTCGCGGTTCGAATCGGCCAAGCAGCGCTTCTTCGGCCAGCTTCTGATCGGGATGAAGCTTCCGACCCTGATCAAGGCGATCGAACAAGATGTCGCCGAAGGCCGCCACGTCCTCGTCCAGCTGGTCACCACCGCCGAAGCTATGCTCGAACGCCAATTGGCCGGTCTCTCGGCCGATGAGCGCGCCCAGATGGATATCGAGGTCAGTCCGCGCGAATATCTTGTGCAGTATCTCGAAAATGCCTTTCCCACCCGTCAGATGCGGGTCTTCAAGGGCGAGGATGGTGAACCGCGTTCCGAGCCGATGATCGATGGCGATGGAAACCCCGTCCACTCGCAGGAAGCGATGCGCGCACGCAGCGATCTCATCGAGCAGCTCTGCGCCATGCCGGCCATTCCCGCCGCCCTCGACGAGCTCCTGCGGCATTTCGGCACCGATGCCGTTGCCGAGGTCACGGGCCGCAGCCGGCGGCTCGTCGTCGATGCGGCCGGCCGTCAGCGGATCGAACGGCGTACGGCGCGGAGCAATATCGCCGAGGCCCAGGCGTTCATGTCCGGGCAGAAGTCGATCCTCGCCTTTTCCGACGCCGGCGGGACCGGGCGAAGCTATCACGCTGACCGCAACTGCCCCAGCGCAGATCGGCGGCGCGTCCACTATCTGCTTGAACCGGGGTGGCGCGCGTCGAGTGCCATCCAGGGGCTCGGACGTTCGAACCGCACCAACCAGGCGAGCGCGCCGATCTTTCGGCCGGTCACCACCGATTGCCGGGGCGAGCGGCGCTTCATCTCGACCATCGCCCGCCGCCTCGATAGCCTGGGCGCGTTGACACGCGGGCAGCGCCAGACGGGCGGGCAGAATCTCTTCGATCCGGCCGACAATCTCGAAAGCGACTATGCCCGCGATGCGCTCCACCAATGGTATCAGCTGCTCTACCGAGGCAAGCTCACGAGCACGAACCTCAGCGATTTCGTCCATATGACGGGCCTGAAACTGCTCAATGACGACGATGGCGGCCTGCTCGAAGACCTGCCGCCCATCCAGCGGTGGCTCAATCGGCTGCTGGCGCTGCGGATCGGAACGCAGAATGCGATTTTCGAGGAATATATGGCCCTCATCCAGGCGCGCATCGACGCGGCGCGCGAGCGTGGCACCCTCGACATCGGCGTCGAGACCATCGCGGTCGAGCGCATCGTGCTGCTTGAGGAACAGGTGCTGCGCCGTGATCCCGATACCGGCGCCGAGACAAGGCTGTCGCGGCTCGAGTTGCACCGGCAGCGCCATGCGACATCTTTGGCGCAAACCATGGCGCACTGGTCGGGCACGCCCGACATTGCCTATTTGCGCAACGCTCGATCCGGCCGGGTCGCTCTCAAGGTTCCGTCCTGGTCCATCCTCGACAATGAGGGGGAGGCGATCGAAGTCTGGGAGCTGGTCCGCCCGTCGGGCTCGGAACGCATCCGGGGCAGCCGCCTACAGGAAAGCAACTGGATCGAGACGGACGAGCCGAGCTTTTGCGCGGCCTGGGAAACGGAGTGCGCCGAGATCGAAGCCAGGATCGATATCGAAACAATCAACATCGCGACGGGGCTGCTACTCCCAGTCTGGAACCGCCTGCCGGACGATGATGTCCGTGTCTGGCGGATCTGCGATAGGGCGGGCAATTCCATCCTTGGCCGAATCATCTCTCCCGCGGGTTTCGAGAAGGTCGCCTCGGCTTTCGGGGTCTCCATGTCGATCTCGCTCTCACCGGCCGAACTTGTAGCCGGCGCCCGCGGCAACGGCGGCGTTACGATACCATTTCTTCCCGGTGCGCGGCTGCTGCGCTGCTACGTCAATGACGAGGCGAGATTGGAGATCAAGGATTTTCCAGCCGGGAAGCTCCCATGGCTCAAGTCCCTTGGCTGCTTTACCGAGATCATTGCCTACAAGACCCGGCTATTCGTTCCGGCCAACCGCGCTGTCGATATACTTCACGCGATGGCAGCGCAGGATTTGCGTTCGACCGGATAGCGAAGTCTTGAGCGCCGAGTTCCAGTCTTGAAAATAAGGCGCCTCCTTGGGCCGCACGCGGCTATTTTCCGCCTGGGAATGCCCACTGAGACGGGACGCCGCCACGCTCTCAAATACGCGGCGGCGCCCTGACACCCGCCTTATCTCAAGCCGACGGGGCTATTCCCAACTTACTCGCCTGACAGCCACCCGGCAAGTCGCAGCGCCATGGGCCTGCGGGCACAGGCGCATATATGAATGGCTACCTCGTTTCCGTCGATATGGAAGGGAGGGGGAGCGGCTGGAGAGAGCCGGCGGATGGTCTGCCGGCCTATTCCGGAGATGCTCCATGTCGTCCGATCCGACCCTGTCCCAACTCTTCGTCGACAGTTTCAACGCTGACCTCGCCAATCTCGGCTCATGGGCGCGTGTTGCCCTTCCGCCGCCGCAGCACAGCGATGTCGTCGAACTGCAGGACGATGAGGGCAACTTCCTCGATTTCATTCCAGTGTCTGCCTCTCCCGAAATGGCCGCAATCGCCTATCGGATGTACGGACGCGGTCTCAATCTGGGCGTCCGTGCCGGCGAGGCTGCCGCCTGGGCGAAACTGCGCCATCTGATCGGCGCGGCCGCGGCCGATCCCGACGCCTGACCTCGCGCGTCTTGCGCCGCTGTGCGGCGCCCTCCCTTCCGATCATCTCAAGGAGGCCGAAAATGGCCGATCGTGTTTCCGTGACCATCAAGATCGGTGGCTCGCTGCCATCCGCGCTGTTGGAAGAATTCTGCTCCATCGCCGGCTCCTATGCCCTCACCAGCCTGGACGGCGCTCTGTTCGATCCTTCCATGATCACCGGCGCCGACCCTCTCGAGCTCGGCGCACATGAAGTTGCCTGGGGCCGCCTCGACGACCTCGAAGCTTTCTGCATCGCCAATGGGTTGCGGTTCGCCCGCTGGTGCGATGTCTGTCCCGGTGCATGGGAAGCCGAACGCCTCGTCTTCGACGGAAACGGTGAACCCCGATCCTACATGGTGACCAGTAACGACCTTGTCGTCATCACGGCGCCCGAGGCCCGGTCCTTGGGTTCGCTCGCTGCAATCGACGCCTATTTTGCTTCCGCCGAAGCCGATTTTCCGCCTCTTCGGTTCATCGAGGAGGAGCATCGTCATGGCTGACACCTACATCTCCGCATGTTTTGCCTTTGTGTGTCATCCCGACGAATGGGAACGCCTTCGCGAGGCTTTTCTCCTGGCAATGGACCTGTCGGCGGGGGCTTGAGCCGGATCCACCGTCCGCTGAGTTCATGGCGCTGTTTCCATCAGACGGGGAAGGCCGATGGAACGGATTTCTCGACTTGTTCGACGATCCCGATTTCCCCGATTTCGGAGCCGACCTCGCCGGCGGTCCCGACCAGGGTGGATGTATGGCGCTGATCTCTGCCGAACAGGATTTTCAGCCCGATCCGGTCGCACGGCTTATCCAGCGCTGCTGCCAGTCGACATTGGCCGCAACGCCCGTCGGTTTCGAGTGGAGCGTGACGTGCAGCCGCCAGCGCGTCGGGGAGTTCGGCGGCGGTTGGTGCGTGGTGTTCCCTGACCGCGTCGCCATTGAGAGCACGAGCGAGGGGGTCAGGAAGGCGCTACAAACAAGCAATCCTTCATAGATCGCGGCAGCCAACCACCGGAAGGGAGGGGGCGGGGATTGGGCTGAGCAGCAAGCAGCAGCGCTGCTCTGTCCTCATCCCAGGAGAAGCTTCCATGAACATGATGGCTCCCGCAGTGCGCCCGGCAAAGGTGCCCTATAAGGTCGATATCAGCCGTGGCCGCAATATCGGCCGTGTCTCCTCCGAATGGTTCTCGCGGCCCGACGACGAGCGTTTTCTCTCGCTGCCCGAGCTTTACGAGCGGGTGAGGGAGAGGGCCGAATCCGCGACGACGCGCATCGTCGAAAGCCGGGCGGTTCGGGTCGAGGCCCGCAGTGACAATCCCGAACGGCTGACGTTGACTGTTCCTGGCTGCGAGCAACCTATTGCACCGACCAACTGGTCCTTCGGCCAGCTTTGCAGCCTGGTCGGCGCGCCGGCTTCCTATCTGCGCAATCTTCCCGCAGCCTTGGCCGGCATCAACATGCAGCATGGCCTGATCGCGCATCGCGGCGAGCAGGTGAAATTCCTTGAGACCAGCGATGGCCGCACTGAGCTGCGTGCCGTGACCGGCCCAGACTACGGACGGATCTGGGACCACGAACTCGTGGCGGCGGTGATGCGCATCGCCGGCAACGGCACGGGTGACACGCGCTGGAAGGTGCCCGGCGTCCTCGACTGGGGGACGATGCACTATAACCCCTATGTCGATGTCAGCCGCGATACCACCACGCTCTACGCCTCGGATCGCGACGTCTTCCTGTTCCTGGTCGATGATACCCACCCCATCGAGGCCGGCAGGCTGCCAAACGGAGACCCCGATCTTTTCTTCAGGGGCTTCTATTGCTGGAACTCAGAAGTGGGCTCCAAGACTCTGGGAATAGCGACATTTTATCTACGCGCGGTGTGCATGAATCGCAATCTGTGGGGCGTGGAAAATTTCGAGGAAATCAACATCCGTCACTCGAAATTCGCGGCCAATCGCTTCGCCCATCAAGCCGAGCCCGCGTTGATCCACTTTGCCGACTCTTCACCGGCCCATTTTGTGAACGGCATCAAGACGGCGCGCGAGCGCATCGTCGCCAGGACCGATGAGGATCGCACGACCTTCCTGCGAACGCGCGGCTTTTCCAAGTCCGATACGCAGCAGATCATCGCGACCGTTCTTGACGAGGAGGGGCATCCGCCGGCCTCACTCTTCGACTTCGTGAACGGGATCACCGCGGTCGCACGATCGAAGTCCCACCAGGACAGCCGCCTCGATCTCGAAGGCAAAGCCCGCAGCCTCTTGCAGCGCGCGCACTGACCGACAGCTTCAGCAACCCAGGAACGGAGAACCCCAGGCAATTCCAAACATCGAAACCGCAAATGCCGATGAGTTGGCGCCAGTGCTGCTCGCCGCCATCCAACGTCTCGGCCAACTTGGCCGCACCGGCGCCGTCGCGCTCGCCCGATTGGTCGATGATGGCGACATGGATTTCGACGAGGCCTCGCACTGGATTACCGAAATCTTGGGTGGGGGCCTTCGCGAATAACCGCCCACCTCATCTTCTCAACCAACGCCAATGAGCCCGGCCAAGCGCCGGGCTTTTCATTTTCAGGAGACCACAACATGCTTTCCGCCCAGCAGATCTACGCCACCGCCCCTTTGGGTAGCCTCATTCGTTTTTCATCCGGCGAGCCTTGTCCGCCCGAGCGCTTCACACGCAAACTCCGGGCCTGGAAGAATGATAATGGCACCGGCCGCCTCGTCGAGCGGCATGGGGAATATCTCGGCACGATGACCCGACACGCGCCGACCTTCACCCTGCATCTCGGTGACTTCGGGGCGGAGGGCACGATTGTCCTGTCCGTGCGCCAGACGTTCAGCACCGAGGGCGCCAAGCAGTTCGAGATTCTCGAAACGCTGAAGCCTGGCATGGTCCGCGTCCTCACCAGCTTCGACGATCGCGACGAGCTGCGACACCTCGCGCCGGACATGGCGAGCGCCGAGCGCTGGATGGCGACGAACCGCTATTCCAACATGCGCGCGGAGATCGTGCCCGATCCGGATCCCGTGATCCCGCCCGTGACCCGCAGGCAGGCGGCCTGACTGCCGCTCGCCCCATCCGGGATTCCTGTTCTTCCATGGAGAACCAATATGGCCACCACGCCTTTCCTGGCGCGCACTTTTGAGGTGCGCATCGACTATCTGAGCGGCGGCGAGACCTTCGCCGTCGAGACGATCCGGCTCGAAGAAATCGAAGGCTGCGACATCGAGGCCGCCGCCAGGGCCGCAGCCGAAGCCAGCGTGTATTATGACCCGCGGGTCCCCGACCTCACCTATCAATTGGTGATCACGCCAATTGATCCCGAGGATCCCAATCCCCCGCCGCCAGCCGCCCAGGTCAAACCGATCTGCCCCCATTGCGGGGCAGACGAACTGGTCCGCGACGCTTGCGTGCGCTGGGAGGTCGAGACCCAAACATGGGAGGTTTCGGGCATATATGATTCCACGACCTGCAATCTCTGCGGCGCCGAGAGCGATGATCTGGCCCATTGGGTGCCGGCTAGACAGGTGACGGCGACCGAGCTCTATATCGCGGCAGTTGCGGACCTGCTCGGCACGCTTGGCCTCCTATCGGATCCCAGCTTCGAGCCGTTCTGCTTAGCCAAGTTCCTCGATCATTCCGCCGTCGAGGCTGCGGAGGCCTGGACGGCGCGTGACCAGCCGTCGTCATGACGGATGAGCCGTTCAACCCGGCGGACCCGGCGTGCTGGCTTGCGCGCGGGCGGCAAGCCGATCATGCCGCCGCGATCGCCGCCGCTTGGCGAGATTATCCCGATCTCCCGCCAGATGCGGCGCTGGAAGCCCGGATGGCTCGAACGCGAACCCGTGTCGCGGCGATGCGGCCCGTGCACGAGGCGATCCGCGTCGAGACGGAACGCGCACGCATGGCTGCGAATTTTGCCTTCGCACAAGCCCAATGCGCCCTGGGTCTCGGCGGTGATCGCTACGCTGCGATTCTTCGGGCCCGCGATCGTCATGGGCTCGGCTGGGACGAGGCCGTCGCCTATGCCGACGGTGACCATGCCGCGCCGGCTGGCTGGGAATACCGCCCGCTGATCTGGAGGGCCGAAGGCGAAGCGCGCATGCGCGCCTATGACCTCGGATTTGGCGATGGCGGTGGCCGTCCAGACGATCTCTTCGACACGGCGCGTCGCGCCTATGCTGCCCAGTCCATCGTGCCCCGGTGGACAGCGCACGACAACCTCGCGCGCCGGGGCCGGCCGCTGCCGAGCGAATGGCCAAGCCCCACCGATGGTCCGCGCCCCGTCCGTTGGCGATCGCGGCTTCTGATCCTGGGCAACCGATCCGACGACCCGGTTACAGCGATGCTGCGCGCAGAACTGTCCCTATTTCCGGGCCATGTGGACGCCTGTGTCATCACGGTCGATGCCCAGAGTGGTTTTGCGAGATTCCCCGCCGGCGGCGATGATCTGCGCCTGCCACTTGCCGCATTGCTCGAAGGGGCGGAATTCGAGGACGCCCTCGTTGCCGCCGGCGGCGACGATCTTGCCCGTATCGATGCTGAAGCGGATGCGATTCCGCTCAGCCGGACCATGGAGCGGACGCGCAATTCGGCCATCCAGCAACGGTCCCAATTCCGCCTCTGGTTGGCGCGCGGGCTGGACGGCGACGACATGCGCGGCGCCGGCCACATCCGATGGGGCAAGGTTGCCCGGGGACTGACCGGCCGGCTTGGCGAGTTCACCGCGCGTTATGGCGGCCCTGCGAAACCGCGCGGCCACATCATCTTGATCGAACTGCCCGATGGCCGTCCCGCCACCGGGTTCGCAACAGTCCGTGGCAATGCGCTGGCGCCCGAGCAGGTCATCTCGAACCGCCACCACCTGCGCCGCGAAATGACCGTCATGCTTCGCGCGTTCGCCGCCGCCATCCCCCAATTCTGACGTCGAAAGGACGATATCGCCATGGAGACCGGACAATATCTGGTGCTCAGCACCGCCCATATCCGCTGTGCGACCGGCACCATCCTTACTGCCTGGGCGGACCTTGCACCTCACAAGCAGCCTCTGCTGGTCGCCCCGACCCATTATGGCTGGTTCCTCGGCACCCGCGAATTGCCGACCGAAGCCCAGCGCCACCTTCCCAGGGAATTGCCCGCGATCCTGGCACTCGGTCGGGTCAATAACTGCGATTATGTGCTGCTCGATTCCGATGGCCCCATGGAAAACGATCTTCCGACCTTTCCCTGGTAGCGATCGGAGGAAGCGGAGCAGGGAGTGGGGTAGGGCATCGGCAGCGATGCGCTCCCACGGTCCTTCAGGCTTTCAACCATGCTCCTTCCTCGCTTTACATCCCTGCGCGGTCCGCTTTCACGTCTGCTCCCGTTTATCGATCTTGGCCGCCGGAGCGGCGATGATCCGGTCGATTCGTGTCGTCAGCGGTATCGGGACGCCGTCGACGCGCTGCCGCCGGAACAGCGCACCGTCTTCACGCTTCACCGCGTCCACGACCTGTCGATCACCGAAATCGCCGACCGCCTCGAGATGAACGCGGCCGAGGTCGAGCAACATCTCGCAGCGGCGCTCCTCATGATCATGCGCGCGATCAACGGACCGGGCGACCACCTCCGGTCCCCTCAACCTTGAACCGATGGGAAGACCTCATGCAGACGCTCTCGCCCCTCCGCGCGCGCCTCACATGCTTCGAACACGCCTACGTGGTCGCGATCCGCCGTCGCACTGAGACCGGTCACCACCAGTTTGTCGTGCGTACTGGCGATCCCCTCCAGCCGGTGAAGGTGACCCCGCTCGCTCCTGCGTCGAGCGACCAGCTTTTGGCGCTGGTGGTCTGATGTCCAGATCAGCCGACACCGCTCCTGTCCTCGCCGCCTGGGGCGCAGGCGTGGACTCGACCGCGATGCTCTGTGGAGAATCGATAAGCGCATATGACGTTGACGGTTGCGGGCGGCGTCCGGCGACCGTCGAGAACCATTAATCTCATTCGCAGAATCGGTTCTCGATTCGCCGGCGGCTTCCGAGAATCGATAAATGATTCCACCCCCAGATTACTCGATGCTGTAGCCGAGCGCGCGATATCCGGCCTGGCGCTTGGCGGCCATGCGCGAGAGCATCGGGACCGCATCGTCGATATAGTCATAGACGAGCACGTCAGTTTTCCCCGCGTGCCGGCGATGCAGGCGCCCTACATACTGGGCGAGCGTCCCTTTCCAGGAGATCGGCATGGTCAGGAACAGCGTGTCGAGACGGTCGTCATCGAACCCTTCGCCGATGTAGCGGCCCGTTGCGAGAATAAGCCGCTCCTCGCTGTCAGGCACACGCAGTGCGGCGTCCGCTACCTTGCGTTCCGCCGCGCTCATTCCACCCCGCAACACCACGAGGTTCCGCACGAACCGGGATAACCGGCCCTGCAGATATTCGAGATGGTCCTTGCGCTCTGTCAGGATTACCGGCGACCGCTTCGCCTCCAAGGCACGCAGCACGTCATCGAAGATAAGATCGTTTCGGGCCACGTCCTGCGCCAGCGCGGCATAAACCGCCGGCATCGGCGGTCTGTCCATGATCGCGAGCGGCTGCGGCAGCCGGAATGCCGTGCGTCGTTGCCGTGTGCGATGGGCGATCCCGCGGCGGGCAGCCTGGGTTCGCGCATCCACCCGATAGCGGATCGGGCCGCACTGCATGAAGATGATCGGCTGATGCCCATCCTTGCGCGCAACCGTTGCGGACAGGCCGAGCACGAACCTGGCCTTGGCGCGCCGAGCCACAAGCTCGAAGCTCGCCGCGGACAGGTGATGGCACTCATCGACGATGAGGTGACCATAATCGCCAACCAGATCCGAGACCTCGCCGTGCCTTACGAGGCTCTGTATCAGCGCCACGTCGATCACGCCTGTAGGCTTCCGCTTGCCGCCGCCGATCGTCCCGATCAGCTTCGGATCGATATTGAGGAACGTTCGCAGCCGTTCGACCCATTGGCTGAGCAGTTCCTTGCGATGGACGAGCACGAGTGTATTGACCTGCCGCTTTGCGATGAGGTGTGCGGCTACCACCGTCTTGCCGAACGCCGTTGTCGCGGCCAGCACCCCATCATCATGCGGATCGAGCGCGTCGACCGCCTTTTGCTGGGGTTCTTCGAGATCACCCTGGAACGACAGACCGTCCGGGAGCGGAGTCCCTGCCATTCGCTGGTCGTCGATCCTGACAGTGCTTCCATGAGCAGCGATAAGCGCGACCAGTTCGTCGAGGCATCCTCGCGGCAGCCCGATATGTTTCTGGTGAAGCTCCGCGCAGGAGATGATCCTCGGCTTGCCGAACGTCGGCAGGCGCATCGCCTGCGCCCGATAGAACTCGGGATTCTGGAACGCCGCGAGCCTGACGATCTGCGCGGTTAGCGCCGCCGGCAACCCAGTCCGGTCGATGTAGACCTGATCGCCCAGCACGATATCGAGTGTCCCAGACAGCGGTTCGGCCACAGGCAACAAGGGCGGCCGCCGGGACGGTGTCATCCGCCAGGGCTCGGCGGCATGCTCGTCCTCCACCGGCATCCGCACACCCAGCACCCGCCCGCGCATTTCCGCGTCGGCCACCATGCGCGCGGCGTCGTGCGCATCCAGCTGCGACAGCGAAGACAGGAACGCCCATTGATCGGGATAGGGGCGCAACTGCTCATCCACGAACAGGCTGTTTCCCCGCCGACGGGCGTGCCCCTGCAGCGGCAGCGCGATCAGATTGCCGAACCCGCCGAGCGGCATGGTGTCCTGGCTCGGGAAGAAGCGATCATAGGAGCCGAACCCGATCTCCGGACGTCGCTCCATCGTGTCAGTCAACAGCGATGCGCCAAGAGCGCGGGCGGTTCGTGCCGGCACGGCGTCGGCGAAGAAGATCCAGACATGCCCGCCATTGCCGGAACGGGATCGCTCAAGTGCCGCAGGCACCCCTCGCAGGCGGCAGGTTTCCATCATGGCCAGCGCGTCCTCGGCCCAGCTTGCCTTGTCAAAGTCGGCTGCGAGGAACCGGCAACTCTCATCGGAAAGCAGCGGGTAAACGCCTGCCACGAAGTCGCCGGCATCCGATCGCGAGGATGCGCCGCCGCGCAGATGCTTGTCGATCACCTCGTTCGTCACGGGCAGGAAAGCCTGGTGCGCGCACTCGCCGCATTTGACCTGTGGCTTGTCGCAGAGTCCGCGTTTCCATTCGTTGCCGCAGGCGGGTGCATAGCCACCGCGCCCGGTCTTGCGATTGTCCCAGCGCAGTGGGAAGACATCCTCGCGACCGGCGAACAGCCTGCGGAACAACGCGACCTTCTTATCTGTCGGCGATGTCGCGGTCACCGGAGCGTCGGAGAACAGGGAGATCGCATCAGCTTTTCGGTGCTCGGTCGATTGTTGCGTCGCGACGGCGTCCAGCGCTGCGATCACCGCTGCCCGCTCGTCATCCAGCGCCTTGAGCCGGGCCCGCAGCCGCGCCGCTTCATCCGTGCCGGCAGATCCGTTCACATTGCTGCAGTCGTTTCGGGCAACCGATCACGGTAGACTCCGCGGATCACTTTTTCGGCGCTCTCGCGGTGATAGAAGGGCTGCAGCTTTCGGCTTCCAGCGATCGCCGGCACCAGACCGGCGCTCCGCAGATGTTGATGAACCCTCACGGCATGCGTAGCTTTGCCGGGGATGCGCGCCAACTCGGCAGCGCTGACGAAGCGCGCGCCGAACGCTTCGACCTCTGCTCGCCGTAAGGCGGGCATGATCCTGAGGGGTGTCTGTTTCCTGTCGATTGTCAGCCATCCCATTTGCTTGAGCTTTGCGACCGTCGGGATGGTCACGCCGAGGTGCCGCGCAGCTTGCGCCATGAGCATGAACATCGGATCGTCCTCATATTCGAGGCCGGTGATCACTGCGTCGGTATCGACCAGTATCTGCGCAAAGCCCCGTTCGCCGCGCAAGCGGCCCGTAGCCCTGATCTGGCCACGCAGCAGCCCGCCGATAATCGCCTCCGAAGAGCGATAACAGATGCGCACGGCCCGCAGGATCGTCTCGCTGCCTGGCGGCGGCGCTGTGACGAACGGCGCATCGCCGTGCAAAGCCATAAGGAAGCGGTCGAGATCTGCCAGACGATACTGCGCCGGGATCGACGCTCCACCAAGCGGGAAGGCGCGGGGAAGATAATGTCGCGCTATGAGCGCCTTGAACAGCCCGAGACCGACGCCGAGATAACGCCGTGCGTCCTCGGGAGAACAGGACTCGCGGAAGAAGGCCGTCAACGGCTCCTCGAGGGATTTCGGCACGACCATACCCCGGGCGTTGCTCGGCAGCGAGTCGATCAACCTCAATGCCGCAGCTACGGTCGCGACCCGTTCAGCGGATACGCCGCAGAGCTTCGCCAGACCGCCTAGCGTGGTGAGATCGCCTTCTGTTGCGGGTTGGCGGAACAACATCGTGCCTGCTGTTATCGGCACATTCTTCACCACATGATTCCTGACGACCTCCCGGATCGGGTCGAGAGTCGGATTGGTGGACAGGCCGAGCCAGTATTGCAGACGCCCATAGACACCCACAGGCGTCAGACGCTTGAGCGGACATGCCGCCAGCATCCCGTCCAGCATCTTTTCGAACTGGTTGGGGAAGTCCTCGCAGACCGCAAAGCCCGCCGCCATGGTGCGGGCACGTTCCGCCGGCTCCTGCCGGCGCCAGCTGATGATCGATCTGCCCCAGCGTGCGACCGAGCCCACCCATTGCATGATCTCGGCGGCGTCCGCGAACGCCAGGCTGTCGAGGAACGCGTGGGAGATACGGGGTCCATCACCAAGCCTGCCGACAAGATAGGCATCGCCGATCTTGCCGTCCGACGTGATCGCTTCAGTATATTCCTGCGTCAGATCGTGCCCACATGTGCAACGCGCTGGTGAGAGGTCCGAACGGCGGAACACGTGCCGACAGGCAGGACATATCGCCAGCAGCGCCCGACCGTGATGAGGACAACTCGATACCTTCGCCAGGTCCCACCAGGAGCGCCGCCACGGCCGACAGGCGACCGGCCCGTGACCCCGCTCGATATCCGATCGCATGCAGTCCGGGCAGATACGGGCGAAGTGACAACTATAGCTGATATTGCCGCTGCGGCTCACAAGCTCACCTGCAAGGACGCTCCCACCCTCGGTCTGCAGTATCGAGTTACGGAGCAATGTTTCGAGCGGGACGCCGCTGAGCCGCGCGATATCGTGAAAGCGTCGCCCACGCTCCATATCCCGAACGAAGTCGGTCCGGTCGACCAGCGGCACTTGACGCGCAAATTCCAGCTGGGTTTCACAGCCATGCCGCAGGGCAAGCCGGTTGAACAGTGCCCAGCCTGGCTCGAACGTTGCCGGCCGCACCCGCAACGCAAGTCGAGTTGCCGATGCTGTCATAATCCCTCGCGCACGAAGGGCCGCAGGGGTTGCGCGCCCCTTCCGCGCAGCTTTGTGACGCGGCTCATGTTCTTGGGCGACGGAGGTACGGCGTCGCGCAGCCAGATCTCGCGCAGGCGTTCGGCCGAACACAGGAAGGGGTTGTCGTGGTGAGCCGGGCCGCCGCTCGGAACTGACGGTACATCCTCAAGGATCGCATCGAAGTCCAGCATATCCCTGACGTCGGGCTCATAAATCGGATGCCAGCCCGCATGAACCTCTCCCAACAGGTTCAGATCGATCGACCGCTGGCTGATCGCCAGTGCCACGCTCAGCGCCTGGCTCAGATATTTGGAGACGATCCCGATCTCGCCGCCCGTCGCGACGTAGATGCGTTTTGCCATCTCGTGCTTCGCGAGGCCGGACGCATCCGGCAACCCCATCATCTTCTCCATGACGCCGAGCACGCCAGAGAACATCGTGCGGCCGCTCCGCGTCGCCCAGTCATAGGGCTTGAGGATGATCGTCGGTTGCAACCGGCGGCGCAGTTGCATCGTCTTCTCGCCCGCCACGGAGATGTCGAGCAACCGGGGAAGACCCGCGATCACGATCTGGACTTTTACCCGGTTGAGCAACGACTTGATGAACTCGGTCACTTCCGCCGTCATGTCGGGATTATTCTCGTTCACCATGTGATGCCCTTCGTCGATGAAGATCATCTCGGTGCCCGTCTCCTCGGCATAGAAGGCGATCTTCTCGATCACCTCGCTGGCGTTCCAATGGTCCCGCGCACGATAGCCGTAGGCGCCGAGGATCGCCCCCACCAGCGCCCGTCGCGTCGTCCGTTCCGGTGCTTCAACATAAACGATGCGGCGGATATCGGCATCCTCCGTCGCGCTATCGGGATAGTCGGCCATATAGTCCTCGAGCGCCGTCGTCTTGCCGGACCCAGCAGAGCCGATGATGAGCAGGGCCCGGGCCTTGAAGCGTCGGCCGTCCTCGCGCGGGCGGTATCGGCCATGTAACTCGCGGATCGCCGCCTTCGCGCCCATGTGCCGCGTATGCGGGATCACCGTGGTCTCGAACGCAAGCACGGCGTCGGGCACCGCTGGCCGTGCCGGTAACGTCGCGGCGCGACGACGATGTGTCATCGCCTCGGGTCCGACCATTGTGCAACCAGAGCCTCGATGTCCGCGTCGAGATCGATGACGGGAGGCGACGGCACCGGTGCCTGTTTCGCCGCACGTGGTGCGGTTTCTACCGCCGGTGCCGGCGTTTCTATTTCAGGCGGTCGCTCTTGGCCTTCGATCGGCGTGAAGTAGCGACCGTCGGTCTCATACCGCGCCGCCCGCGTCTTGCTGCGGACTTTACTCGCCTCACTTTGCAGATCTCCCGCCGTCTGTTCGGCAAGGCTGCGCGCCGCTTCGAGATCGGCGACCGTCACCGGCGCATTCTTCGGCAGGCTTCGCTTTGCGATCGAGCGATGGATCTTGTGCTGATATTTGGAGACGCCCCGCGATATGCACTGGTCGACACACGGGATCATCAGCCATTCGCCACGCTCGTCGTCGAGCAGCCAGACCTCACCCAGATCATAGGGATCGTAGCGTAACTCCCAGTCCTTCTCCAACCCGCCGCGGCGCGCCAGCAGGGGTTCGAGCTTCTCCCGATCAGCATAGAGTAGCCCCTCATATTGGATGCCGATGTTGGAGATGCGCCGGAAGAAGGTCTCTCCGGTCAGCCGTACAATATGGTCGAAGTCGGGAACCGGGCGCACTGGGTAAAGTGCGCTGAGTTCTCGCCAGCGCTCATAGGGCGTGCATTTCAACGTATCGTGGACGCTGTGATGATAGTCGTCGACGATCCACTTGAGGATACGACTGCGCACATCCTCGAGCGACAGCCTTGCCCGCGCCACCGGATCATAGAGATCCATGGTCCGCGACGATGTCGTGCCTTCCTCATGGCTGAACACCTGCACGCCGATGGTCTGGAACACGCGCTCGACCGCGCCCTTCAACCATGGCATTTTCACCGGCAGATTGACGATGCCGATGTCGAGCATCCTGGCGGCCGTCTGCAGCGATTGCGACCGGAACTCCTTGCCGTTGTCGCAGATCAGCCATTCGGGCACGCCGTGGCACGGCCAGTCATGCTCGATATCGGCGAACCCGGAGAGATCCTTCTTCCACAAGGAATGGGCAAGCGCTCTCTGGAGTGAGGCATAGGACGGCGCCTCGAAGCTCAGATGGACCCCTATGATCATGCGGGTGGCGCGATCGAGAAGCGCGGTGAGCCAGGGCCGCCCCAAGGCGCGGCCGCTCTCCGGATGCACCACCACCAGATCGATCAGACAATGATCCACCTCCACTTCTTCGAGCGGCCGTTCTGGCGGGCGCCGCCGCTCGAAGATGCCGAACTTCAGCCAGGCGGCACGCCGGCCGAAGCGACGCTCATATTCCTGTCGCTCGGTATAATTGTCGCGGATAAACACCCGGAAGGTGCGGTCGCTGACCGCAGGAACATCCTGTTCGCGGCACAGATCGACATAGCGGCGATAGGCATAGTTCTTCCGCCGCCGCGGCATGCCCAGATACCAGACTTCGACGGCTTGCCGCATGAGCTTGTAGGTATCGGGATAATCGCCGTTCGCGCGCGCATAGCGGGGTTGGCGTGCCCCGCGCCGATGATAGTGCGGGATCAGGAGCCGGATATCGCG
The DNA here is from genome assembly GCF_058790595.1 of Sphingomonas sp. EU05-FHT14C10. Classification (NCBI taxonomy): domain Bacteria; kingdom Pseudomonadati; phylum Pseudomonadota; class Alphaproteobacteria; order Sphingomonadales; family Sphingomonadaceae; genus Sphingomonas; species Sphingomonas sp. EU05-FHT14C10. Next base: position 148,236 of record NZ_JBYTEN010000008.1, read on the forward strand.
ACCGTGCCGACTCCATATGCCATACCACGCCCGTACTGTATAAGGATTGGGCCGGGCCACTGCCTTGGTGCGGCGCGGTTCGCCGTTCCCTTTTCGCCGCTCCGCGACCATCCGGGCCGCAAGCGCGGTATCCTCGCGTTCCCATTGTTCATGATGCGCGTCGAACACGGCCTCAGCAGCAGCGGCATAGGCGCCCATAAGTGTTGGGTGCTCGCCGCGAATCGCGTCGACCATGCGTACATAGGTGTCCCTGCGCTCGGCCTCGCGGCGGATTTCTTCGGGCCAGAACTCCCAGGTTTTCTCCAGCGTCTCGGCGATGGCCTTGGGCAGGCCGTCCGCATTGCAAGGATGATGCGTCAGCCGCCGGGCACCATAGACGATGTCGATTTCATCGTCGCTCCATGTTCGCGCATCGCTGCCGCTCTGCGGTCGCATCAGATAGCCACGGCGCTTGCGCTCAATCACCAACCAGAGCGCCACCTGACCTTGATCGTCTCGGATCGAGAGCGTGTCGCCTTGCTGGAAGCGCATCGGCGTTGCGTTCATTTCGCATTCCTCCCCCGCATGAGGACGGTATCGTCATCGAGCGGTCGCTCGAGATCCATCGCAAACTCGCCGACTGCCACGAGGCCGAGCACGATGTTGACATGCACGGGGCGGCCGCCGAGCGCCTCGGCGGCTGCGCCCAGGTTCGACGGAAAGGGGAGGCGGGTGATTGTGGTGTGGATCGCGTGGAGGTTTTCTGCCGCTAGCACCGCCACCGTTGCGCGCAGGCGTCGCGCATTCGACAAGCGTGGCTGTCGCCGGATATCGGTATCGAGCCACATCTCGTGCCGGGCCCCACGCGCGGCGCACTCGGCTTCGATTGCTGGCAACCGTCCGCCCAATGTCGGGTCAGCCGCCAATCGCGTGGCCAGTTTCACCTGCCGGTAGATGACCTCGCCGCCCACCGTCTCCAGCCGGATATCGGGGGTGTAACGCCGCTGTCGGCCCGCATCCGTCCAAACGAAGGTTTCCGGTTGCACCCCGAACTGCGCAACATCGGGATCGAAGTCGAGAAGTAACAGCGCATCGCGCTCGAGCAGGCTCTCATAAGGCAGCGCATCGCCAGCCTTGATCGACTGATACCAACCCGTGCACGATCTTCGGCCTGGCCGGTCTGCCGGGTTTCGGGCGAACCGCACCGTTGCGTCAGAACGCAAACGGGCTGATTTGTCGGTCACGCCGACATTCGCTATTCTCCTTATGGGAACGACTCGAATTGCCGGATCAGTATAACTGCTTCCGCAAAGGGCGTTAATCGGTTCCGCTCAGAGATGCTTATCGAACTTGTTGCCCGAGGTGAGGCGCCTGACGCCGTTCTCATGGCGGACACCGGCAGCGAGCGTCCCGAGACACTTGCCTATATCCCGCTCTTTCGCGATTGGCTCGACCGATACGGCGTCGAAAACCACATCGTTCGCTACGAACCCAAGCGCTTCAAGCACTGGCCGCCCTATAGGTCGTTGCTCGAAAACCTGCTGACGAACGGCACATTACCGTCAATCAGTTTCAACCGCCATTCTTGCTCGGCGAAGTGGAAGATTTCGCCTCAGGATCGGTGGGCAGAGACCTGGCCGCCGGCGCTCGCCGCGTGGGCGCGGGGTGAACGCGTGGTCAAGCTCATCGGCTATGATTGTTCACCCGCTGACAACCGGCGCTATGCACATCGCGAAGGTCATGACGATCCGCGCTTCACCTTTCGCTATCCGCTCAGGGAATGGGGCTGGTCACGAGACGATTGCATTGCACGGATCAAGCGCGAAGGCTTGCCGGTCCCCGTCAAATCATCCTGCTTCTTCTTATGTTTGCAGATGGTGTCTCGTCTCATCACAACCCTTTATTTATGCGCTATAAAATTAACCGCCGTTTGAGACGATTCGAGACCATTGAAGCGCTCGGGACAGTTGCAAAGCGCTACTGCACTTTGCAACTGTCCCGAGCGCAACCGCCGAAGGCGGCGCGACTCGTCGCGGGGGCATCCGGAATGACTTTGCTGAGCGGAAGAAACTAACTTGCCATTGCCTGTCGGGTTGCTGATGCGGCCTTGATCATTGCGCCGACAGATTGGGAAATGTCTGGTACGCGCCCAAATCGGCCGTTTGGGCCAAGCCGTGCCGCCCCCGAAACCTGCCATTCCTCCGGATACTTGGTGCGTTGGGAGTACCGCTTCATCGACACTCCCATTTGACAGTCAGGCCAAGAGGACCTTCGATTCAGCTTTGAGGCGCGATGGCGATCGCAGAATGGTCTGTGGAGGCATCGACTGGAACACCCGCCTCCTTGCGTTCGGAATAGCGGTCGACAAGTTGCACCGCATGCGGACGCATCAGCACGGTGAAGCGGACCAGCTCCTCCATGACGTCGATGATCCGATCGTAATAGCTCGACGCCCGCATCCGGCCGTCTTCGTCGAACTCTTTGTACGCCATTGCTACCGACGACTGGTTGGGGATCGTGAACATCCGCATCCACCGACCCAACAGGCGCAGTGAATTGACGGCATTGAAGGATTGCGAGCCGCCGGACACCTGCATGACGGCAAGTGTCCGTCCTTGCGTCGGCCGCATCCCGCGCATCTGAAGCGGGAGGTGGTCGATCTGCATCTTCATGATGCCGCTGATCTGGCCGTGTCGCTCCGGGCTGCACCAGACCATGCCTTCGGACCAGAGCGCGTGCTCGCGCAGCTCATGCACGGCCGGGTGGTCGTCTCCGGCCACCTGATCGGGCAGCGGCAGGTCGCTGGGATCGAAGATCCGCGTCTCGGCGCCGAAGAACTGCAACAGGCGAGCAGCCTCCTCCACGGCGAGGCGCGAGAACGAGCGTTCCCTGAGCGAACCATAAAGCAACAGAATGCGGGGCGGAGGCTGGTCTGAGCCGAGGCCGGTGGCTGGACGCTCGAATGCGAACGCCTTGTCCAACGCCGGCAAATGGTCGGGGGCTGCGAGTTCACGCAATCTCATTCTCGAATACCTTTCTCAAGTCGGCTGCACGCCGCTTCATTTCGGCGGCAAAATGTCTGTTCGAACCTCGCCCGGCACGACTGCGGTCCACTTCTTCGCGGGACGATCGCAGGGCATCGCGGTCGAAGAACCGGGCGGCACTGACCGACCGCACAGGTATTTGGGCTCTAGGCCGGTCGATCCGCTGTCGGCGCAGAAGCCGTGCCGCCGCCAAGCGCGATCTGCATGTAGACGGTGTCGAGCCATCGGCCCGCCTTCCAGCCCATGCCTGTCAGTCGGCCGACGTGTTCGAAGGCGCAGGATCCGTGCAGCGCAACGGAAGCAGGTTCGCCGCCTCCGATCACAGCGACCATTTGCCGGAAGCCGTAAGTTTCCGCAGCATCAAGCAAAGCCGTGAGAAGTCGCTTGCCGATCCCGGAGCCCCGTCGATCATGCGCGATGTAGATGCTGTTCTCGCAAGCAAAAGCGTAGGCAGGACGATCTCGGAACTGCGTCGCGTATGCATAGCCGACAACTTCCGTTCCCTCGCAGGCGACGAGGAAAGGCCAATTCCGGTCGGTGATGGTCTCAATCTTGACGGTGGTCTCGGCAACCGTGGGCGGAACGATCTCATAGGTCGCCGTGCCGTGCAGTACGTGATGGGCGTAGATGGCAGCGATGGCTTCCGCGTCATCGACGGTCACGCTTCGAACAGAGATCGTCACTGGCGTACTCCAAGTGGGCTTTTAAGGTTCAACATGGCAGGCAAACGCTGGCCGGTTCGCTGCACTGCGGGCGCACTTACAGGAACGGGATTCACTCGCGTCCCGTCAGATGCAGGTCAGCTCAGCCAGCAGCGGCTCGTAGAGTTCGGTTCGACCCTGGCAGCAATCCTTGGCGAGAAAGACCATCACGCCGCGCAAGGAATCCAGGTTGGCGCGCTGAATTTGCTGTCGCCCGCGCTTTTCGGCGATGACGAGACCCGCCTTCACCATGACGGCGAGGTGCGTCGAAAATGTGCTCTGGCTCAGCCCAGATGCCTCGACCAATTCACCCGTGGAAAGCCCACCGGGCTCATGCCGGATCAACAGCCTGAAGGCCTCCAGTCGCGTAGGGTGCGCGAGCGCTGAAAGCAGAGCGAGGGCTTCTTCGGTGTTCATTCATCGTAATTTACCGATTGGATTGCGATCGTCAATATTGAATCGGAAATTCCCGATAAAAAGCCGGCCGGTGCCTCAGCTGTCGGCAGCCTCCGCCAGCGCCGAAGTGAGCAGCGCGGACACATCGCGTGCGGTTCGTGCAGCGCCCATCAGGGTCGCGGAGCCAGGCCCCGTCCAATCGCCGTATCCGGCCATCCAGAGGCGTTCCTCTTTGATCGAGCGATAGTCCTCAACGTGGACCCTGCCATCGGCCTCCACCACGTTCAGCGATTGCAGGTGGTCGAGCGCCGGCTTGAATCCGGTGCACCAGATCACCGCATCCACGGCTGTTTCCGATCCATCGGGCCAAACTACGCCTGTTGCCGTCATTCGGGTGAATGGCCGCACCGAGGAGAGGTCGCCGCGATCGCGCGCCGCTTTGACAGGAGGAACCATCACGATGTCGCCGACACCGCCGACAGGCTCTCCATCTGGCGGCCCTTTCATCCGAGCCACGGCCCTTTCGAAGAGTACCCGCCCGTCGACATCATCGGGAAGAAACAGTGGGTCATGTGTTGTAACCCAGGTCGCGCTGGCAATCGGAGCAATCTCCGCCATGATTTGCGCGCCGCTGTTGCCACCCCCGACAACCAGCACCGATTGCCCGGCATAGGCCTCCGGGCGGTTGTACAGCGCGGAGTGGACTTGCGTCCCCTCAAACAGATCGTGACCGGGATACTCAGGCACATAGGAGTGCGACCAAGTACCGGTCGCGCTGACAACGAAGCGAGCAAAATAGGGCCCATCCTCCGTCACAACCTCCAGATGAGCGCCGGACCGGCGGATGGTCTCTACGCGTACGGGCCTTTGGATGGGCAGCTTGTAGCGTTCCTCGTAGCGGCTCAGGTAATCGAGCACATCATCGCGGGTCGGATACCCCTTGTGTGAGGGCGGGGGCATCAGCCAACCGGGCAATGAACTGTATCCCGCTGGAGAAAACAGCCGCAGCGAATCCCAGCCATGCCGCCACGCGCCGCCAGGACCGGTTTCTGAATCGACGATCACGAAATCTGCCCCGGAACGGCGTAGATAATAGCCCAACGACAGCCCCATTTGCCCGCCGCCAACTATGACGATGTCGTGCGTTTTCATTCGGTCGCTCCCATTCCGAGGATCGAGGCAGTGCTGGAGAAAGCATTGGCGCCGCAGCAGCTTGCTTGAGCTCGCATAACTTTGAACGACGTGCATTCCTCTAAGGACCGCAATAGCACGGTGAATCCATATTTCCACGGTTTTGGAAATATCGATTGACGAGCCTTCGGCGCGCCCATATTTCGATAATCCTAGAAGGATCGACGAATCATGAATGACCTCAACTCCCAGGTGTGGGCAGTCGATGCATTGAGCGCTTTGGCGCATGAAACGCGCTTGTCCGTGTTCCGCATGCTGATCCAGGCAGGGCCGGAAGGCCATGTCGCGGGCGCCATTGCCGAGCGCGCGGGCGTGCCGCAGTCGACGATGTCCCACCACTTGAGCACGCTTGAGCGCGCAGGCCTCGTTCAATCCGAACGGGAAAGCCGCCTCATCCGCTACCGCGCCAACTATGCCGGAATGCAGCGGCTGCTCACGTTCCTCATGCAGGATTGCTGCCAGGGGGCGCCGGAGATGTGCTCGGACCTGATCGCCAAGATTCGCTGCGATACATCAGCTTGAGGGTGCTCCATGTCCGACAGAACCTACAACGTCCTGTTCCTATGCACCGGTAACAGCGCGCGCTCCATCCTGGGCGAAGCGCTCATGAACCAGCTCGGTGGCGATCGCTTCGTGGCGTACAGCGCCGGCAGCCAGCCCAAGGGCAAGGTTCACCCGATGGCTCTTGCGGTTCTCGATGAAATGGGGATCGACAAGCGGGGCATGTATTCCAAGAGCTGGGACGAGTTCGCGAAGCCCGGCGCTCCTAAGTTCGATTTTATCTTCACCGTCTGTGACAACGCCGCCGGTGAGACATGCCCGGTGTGGATCGGACATCCGATCACGGCGCATTGGGGTATTGAGGACCCGGCCGCAGTTGAAGGCGAAGGCCAGCGCGAGGCGTTCCTGAAGGCGCTGCGCTATCTTCACAACCGCATCTCGCTGTTCCTCACCCTCCCGCACGACAGCATCGACAAGATGGCGATGCAGCAAAAACTTCTCGAAATCGGCCAAAGCGAAGGTGCGAGCCTCAAAGCTGGAGCAAACAGTATGACCACCGACATCATCATCTACCACAACCCGGAGTGCGGCACGTCGCGCAATGCCCTCGCGATGATCCGCAATGCCGGCATCGAGCCGCACGTCATTGAGTATCTGAAGACGCCGCCCTCGCGCGCATTGCTGGAAAGCCTGATCTCGCGTGCGGCTATGACCCCTCGCGCGCTGCTTCGCGAGAAAGGCACGCCTTATGCCGAACTGGGCCTGGGTAATGCCGACCTCACCGATGCCGAATTGATCGATGCGATGATGGAGCATCCGATCCTTATCAACCGGCCGCTGGTCGTCTCACCGCTCGGCGTTAAGCTATGCCGTCCGTCCGAAGAAGTGCTCGACCTCATTCCCGCTGCGCAGCAAGGCGCTTTCGCGAAGGAAGACGGCGAACAGGTGGTCGATGCGGCCGGCAATCGCGTAGCTGGCTGAGCGAGCAGGACCCATGACCATCGAGCCCAAGCCGGAACGTCTCTCGTTCCTTGATCGCTATCTGACCCTCTGGATATTCCTGGCCATGGCGCTGGGCGTAGGCTTGGGCTCCGTGTTCCCCGGCCTACCAAAGACAATCGACAGCCTGTCTTGGGGGTCGACAAACATCCCCATCGCAATCGGCCTGATCCTCATGATGTATCCGCCGCTTGCGCGGGTACGGTATGAGGAACTGCCTCATATCCTCGACGACAAGCGCATCCTTGTGATCTCGCTCATCCAGAACTGGCTTATCGGACCAGTCCTGATGTTCGCCCTCGCGGTCCTGTTCCTGCGCGACAAGCCGGAATACATGACCGGCCTGATCCTGATCGGTCTGGCGCGTTGCATCGCCATGGTTATCGTCTGGAACCAACTTGCGAAGGGCAACAACCAGTACGTTGCAGCGCTGGTCGCGTTCAACTCGATCTTCCAGATCTTGTTCTTCAGCGTCTACGCTTGGTTCTTCCTGGCTTTCCTGCCGCCGTTGTTCGGGCTCGAAGGTAGCGTGATCGACGTGAGTTTCTGGACGATTGCCCAAGCTGTCTTGATCTACCTTGGCATTCCGTTCCTCGCCGGCTTCGTGACCCGAAAGGTGCTGACGAAGGCCAAGGGCAACGAGTGGTATGAGCACACGTTCCTGCCGAAGATTGGGCCCGTGACGCTGGTCGCGCTGCTCTTCACGATCGTTGCTATGTTCAGCCTCAAGGGAAGCGAAATTCTCGCGCTGCCCGGTGATGCCCTGCGCGTGGCGGTCCCGTTGACGATCTATTTCGTCGTCCAGTTCACGATCGCGTTCTTCATGGGGAAGCTCGTCGAGAGCGATTACCCGCGCACGACGGCCGTTGCCTTCACAGCGGCAGGCAACAACTTCGAACTCGCCATCGCGGTTGCCATTGCGGCTTTCGGGCTTTCGTCGCCGGTTGCGTTCGCTGCAGTGATTGGGCCGCTGGTCGAGGTGCCGGTCCTGATCCTGCTGGTCAATGTTGCCTTCTGGTTTGGACGGCGCTGGTTCCCTGACACTGTGCCACAGCGGGCGCGCGCGTCCACCTGAGCCTGAGTTCGCGAACTGTTGTCTGCGCCGAGATCTCTCAACGATAGCCCTCTCGGCACAGACACAGCAGTTGCGCCTGCTCGACATCACTTCGCCAACGGCAGCTTTCTTCGTTTTTCAAACCAGAACCGGTCGGACAGCAAGCGGCCCATCGCGGTCATTTACATGCGAGATACCCGTTCAAGCTGCTGGTCGCAGGCAGGCTGTTGATTGAGAGAATTTTTCGTCGAGCGATGGGCCCAACCAAAATCCATCAAGCGTTGTGCAGGGCAGGATCAGTGCTGCGCAAGCGGGGAGGGTTCTAAACTGAATCTGCGTTCAATGGGTATCCCGCCCGTGACGGGCTCGCGTCGCCATGTAGCGTAGAGCGAATTGAGCGTGCAACGTGGCGTCGATTGTAATGTCCTCAGGGCTCGCTCGCATCATGAGCTGGCCGCCCCTGGTTTTGGCAGCATTGAACGCAATTGCCGGATTTCCGCCTCTTTGGCTTCCAACGCAGCCTCCAGCATGATGATACGATTGAGCAACTGGTTGATCACGTTGCGCAGCTCGGCCTTACCGCTCGTGATTTGTGGTTTGGCCTTCGGCGGCTTCGGAGCTTCATCTAACAAAGCGAGAAGTTTGGAGCATCGATAGGCCGTCGCTCGACTGACCCCCGCCTCGCGGGCAACATTGGTTATGCTCAGCTTGCCATTCGTCGCGGTGCCTTTGCCGTCGCGCAAGCGGTTATAGGCGTCAAGCAGCGCGACGGTGGTTTGCGATTTTCGGGGAGGGTTCGCTTTCCTCGTCATCGTTCGACCTGTTCCAGCAACTGTCTGTAAATAACGATCTGTGCCTCAATGGCGTGTTTCTGGATCGGGCTGATGTTCTTGCTATTTTTCATGGTCTCGGCATCTGCGATGCATGATTGCAGAGCCAGCACATGCCGCCTCGCCACCACGCTGTTCGGACAACGAGCAGGCTGGCACCTCGTAAATGCCGGCTGCACCTCAGCTCCTTTCACCTTCAAGCAGAGGGCGTGGTCGGCATAGAAGAAGCAGTCGTTGATATAACCCGGATGAAGCGTGACGGCAGTGTTTGAAAGCATTTTTGCGCGGCGCCGATCATCAACGACCGTGCCGGGCAGATCACCAATCTTGCTCCTGATGCTTGTAAATTCGGCGACGAGTTTCGAGCGCATGGGGCCGCCTGGATTGATCCCTGCCTTCCAGTCCTCGTACATCTCGACGATATCGCTGAGCTGAGCGAGGCGACGTTCCTCTTCGATCTCCGAACGGAAGCCGGATTGGGAAGTGCCCGCATAGCCTTCGAACATCATGGCGCTCGCGTGCCCATATTGTATCATGCCCGCGATCACGCCGAAGGGCTGGCTGGCGATGTACCATGCAAGGGTGCGGCGGAGCTGACGCGTACGCCACCGCCAGGGTTTATCACCCTCGTCCGGGATATGATATAGTGCCAGTATGCGGTCGGCTTCGGCGGGCGCCGCCGCTGCCATTTCTTCGGCGAGCCGGCGACACTCCTTGGCGAAGTAGTTTAG
>NZ_JBYTEN010000009.1:0-145789 GCF_058790595.1 Sphingomonas sp. EU05-FHT14C10
TCATCCAACTCGTCGGCAGCGTCAGATGGGTAGAAGAGACAGCCCCCACCCGGCCTCCCATCGATGATACATTGAGTGGGAGGCCGGGTGGGGGAGCGGGCCGGCACCGTATCCGCGCCAGCGGATCAGCCGCTCAGCGCCCCGCCGCGCCCGGGTGGATCGACAGCAGGCGGCTGAGCCTGGCCTTGAAGGCCTGCAGTGCCTGGCCGGTCAGCTGCGCGGACTCAGTGAACTTCACCGACAGCGGGTTCACCGCGACATTGTTGCGGTAGAGTTCATAGTGGAGATGCGGCCCGGTCGAGAGGCCCGTCGATCCGACATAGCCGATCACCTGGCCCTGGCGCACGCGCTCGCCGACGTGCGCGGCGATCCGGCTCATATGCGCATAGCCGGTGCCGATCCCGCCCGAATGGCGGAGCTGGACGAAATTACCGTGGCCGCCATGCCGGCCGGCGAAGCTGACGACGCCGTCGGCCGCCGCGTGGATCGGCGTGCCGTAGGCCGCGCCGAAATCGACGCCCTGATGCATGCGGCTGTAACCGAGCAGCGGGTGGAGGCGCATGCCGAAGCTCGAGGTCTGGCGGCCTTGCACCGGGCGCGCCATCAGCCCTTTGCGCTCGCCGACGCCGGCGGCGTCGAACCAGTCGGTGCGGCCACCCTCGTCCCATCCGAGCAGGCGGAGCTGGCGCTTGTTCTGCGCCACGCCCGCATAAAGCAGTTTGCCCGTCTGCGTCTCGCCCGTCTCGGCGCGGCGATGCTCCATGATGATGTCGAACGTCGCGCCCGATCCGATCGATTCGACCGGCATCTTGGTTGCGACCGCGCGCAGATAGGCCTCGACGACCGTCGCGGGCGCACCCGCAGCGCGCGCCGAACGATAGAGGCTGTCGCCGACCACGCCCTGGATACGCAGCGGCGTGTTGTCGACGGCGATCGGGATCTTGCGGATATGCAGCGCGCCATCGACCCGCTCGACCGCGAGGCGCAGGTCGAACCGGGCGCGGAAGGCAAGCGCGTCGAGCGGGCGGGCGATATCGCGATTGGCGCGGCGGCCGAGCGTCAGGTCGAGCCGCGTTCCCGCGACGAGGTCGCCGAGCGGCACCGCGCCTTCGACCATCGACGCCACCTTGCGCGCCTCGTCGTCGCCGACGCCTGCGCGTTCGAGCACGCGGGCGAAGCCGTCGCCCTGGCCCAGCGTCGCGCTGAGTTCGATCGAAGGGCGCTCGGGCGTGTCGGCGAGCGGCTGGACGAACTGGTTGGCGGCCATGCGGCGGCCGGTGTCGCCACCCCAGGCGAGCGGCGCGACGGACAAGGCGCGCGCCTCTTCCCATTGCGGGTGCGTCATCGGCGCGGGCATCGCGCCGGGCACCGTTTCGTTCAGGTCGGGCGCCATGGCGATCGCGCTGCCGCACAATACGATGAGCGTCGCAAGGCCGCGCCACCAGTCGCGCGATCCGATGCGCGCGCCCAGATCGGGAACGAGGTCGATATTGGCGAAGCGGCCGTGGAAGGGGTCGAAGGGCGAAACCCGCGCCGGCTTGCGGCCGAATGCCGGCGACGGCGCATAGGCTGCGCCTCCGGCCGAGCCGATCCCGATGTCCTGACGCTGGAACAAAGCTAAGAAATGTCCCCGGAAAATCCCCGGCCGCGCTTTTCGCGGCGCCCGGCGAAGGACTGTGGCCATTCAGGGTTAAAGTCAAACTAACAGGCGGCGGGCCGCGGCGCGCACGCGACGAGCGGATGCTGTTTGAGGGCGGCACCGGCCCGCTCCCCCCAACACTCATCGCAAATGGTTGCGCTCGCCTTCAGCTTCCCCGATCTATTCACGCATGAGTCTGTTCGCGTCCTCGCCCGTGGCGGCGGTGCTTGGGCCTACCAACACCGGCAAGACCCACCTCGCCGTCGAGCGCATGTGCGGTCATTCGAGCGGGATGATCGGCTTTCCGCTGCGCCTGCTTGCGCGCGAGGTCTATGACCGGGTGGTCGCGATCAAGGGCGTCGAGCATGTCGCGCTGATCACCGGCGAGGAAAAGATCCTGCCGCCCAAGGCGCGCTATTTCCTCTGCACCGCCGAGAGCATGCCGCTTAGCGCAGGGCCGGAGGCCGGAAGCGACCGGCAAATGCCGCGCGATGTTGCTTTCGTCGCGATCGACGAGGCGCAGCTCGGCGCCGATCCCGAGCGGGGGCATGTCTTCACCGATCGCCTGCTGCGCGCGCGGGGGCGAGAGGAGACGCTGATCCTCGGATCGGATTCGCTGCGGCCGATGCTGCGCGCGCTGCTCCCCGATGCGGAGATCATCGCGCGTCCCCGCTTCTCGACGCTCAGCTATGCGGGCGTGAAGAAGCTCTCCCGCCTGCCCAAGCGTTCGGCGATCGTCGCCTTCTCGGCCGAGGAAGTCTACGCCGTCGCCGAAATGCTGCGCCGCCTGCGCGGCGGCGCGGCGGTGGTGATGGGCGCATTGTCGCCGCGCACGCGCAATGCGCAGGTCGCGATGTTCCAGGCCGGCGAGGTCGATTATCTGGTCGCGACCGACGCGATCGGCATGGGGCTCAACATGGATGTGGCGCATGTCGCCTTCGCCTCGCTCGCCAAGTTCGACGGGCGGCGGCAGCGCCGGCTGACGCTCGCCGAAATGGCGCAGATCGCCGGGCGCGCTGGCCGCCACCAGCGCGACGGCACCTTCGGCACGCTGACCGGGCACGACATGTTCGCGCCCGAGGAGATCGAGGCGATCGAGGCGCACCGCTTTCCCCCGCTCGATCATCTCTACTGGCGCGACGGGGATCCCGACATGTCGAGCCTCGATGCGCTGATCGACGCGCTCGAGCGCCGGCCCGATCGCCCCGTGCTGCGTGCCGCGCCGCAGGCGACCGATCTCGCCGTGCTCAAGCAGCTCGCCGCCGAGGATTGGGTGCGCGATCGCGCGCGGGGTGCCGCGATGGTGCGCCGGTTATGGGCGGCTTGCTCGCTCCCCGATTTCCGCAAGTCCGGCGTCGACCAGCACAGCCGCTTCGTCGCGCGCATATTCCGCGCGCTGAGCGAGGGCGACGCGCATATTCCGCACACATGGTTCGCCGAGGAGATTGCGCGGCTCGACAGCGTATCGGGCGATGTCGAGACGATCGCCGGGCGGATCGCGGCGGCGCGAAGCTGGGCCTATATCGCGCACCGGGCGGACTGGCTCGCCGATCCCGCCCATTGGGCCGAACGAACGCGCGCGCTGGAGGAAAAGCTGTCCGACGCGCTCCATGCCGGGCTCACCCAGCGCTTCGTCGATCGGCGGACGACGGTGCTGATGCGCGAGGTCGGTGCGGACTCCGCGCTGCTGCCGGTGACGGTCAGTGCCGAAGGCGAAGTGCGCGTCGATGACGAGCCGATCGGATCGCTGACCGGCTTCGCCTTCCGCGCGCTGCCCGAGGCGCGCGCCGCCGATCATCGCAAGCTGCTTGCCGCCGCCGAACGCCGGCTGGCGGGCGAGCGCGCCGAACGTGCGCGCCTGCTCGCGGCGGACGGCGACGATGGTTTCGCGCTGGTCACGGAGGCAGGGCAGGCGCCGGTGATCCGCTGGCGCGGTCTGGAGGTCGCACGCCTCGAAAAGGGCAAGGCGCTGCTCGCGCCGCGCATCAGGCTCGACCGGCCGATCGCCGCGCTGCCCGAGGCGCAGCGTCTGGCGATCGAGGCGCGGCTGGAGCGCTGGCTTGCCGCAAGGGTCGCGCAGTTGCTCGCCCCGCTGGCGCGCATCATCGCGGGCGCACGCGATCCCGAAGTCGCGCCTGCGCTCCGCGCGCTGTTCGCGCCGCTCGGCGAGAATGGCGGGGTGATCGCTCGTCCGCTCGTCGACGATGCCGTTGCCGGGCTCGACAAGGCGGCACGGCATCAGGCGCGGCGGATCGGCATCAGCATCGGCGCGCTCGATATATTCGCGTCCGCGCTGCTCAAGCCGGAGCCGATGCGCTGGCGCCTCGCGCTGGAGGCGGCGCGCAGCGGCGCGCTGCTGCCGGCGATGCCGCCTGCCGGGGTTGCTCTGCTCGCCGTCGATCCGCGCGTCGCGCCAGCCGGTTTCCGCATGCTCGGCAAGCAGATGCTGCGCGTCGATCTTGCGGAACGCATCGCCCGCGCCGCGCATGATGCGCGCGACGGACGCCGCCCCTTCGCGCCCGATCCCTCGCTCGCGACATCGATGGGGCTGGCGCCCGCGTCGCTCGCGCGGCTGATGGAGGCGCTCGGTTTTCGGCCCGCGCCGGGTGCGGAAGGCGCGCCGCAGAGCTGGGCCTGGTCGCCGCGCCGCCACCCGCGCAAGGACGCGCCGTCACGCCCCGGCAATGCCTTCGCCGGCCTCGCCGATCTCGTGCAGCATGGCCGCTGAGTCCGGGTGGAGGAGCGGCCCGGTGCCGCCTCGAATGCGTTGGAAACGCATTCGCTTATGACCAACGCTACGATCCGGCTCGATCTGTTCCTGTGGTTCGTGCGGCTGGCGAAGACGCGAGGCTTGGCGCAGGCCCTCGCCGAGGCCGGTCATATGCGGATCGACGGGCGCGTCGTCGATCGCGCCCATGCCACGGTGCGTGTCGGCAATGTGCTGAGTTTTCCGTTGCATGGCCGCGTCCGCATCATCCGGGTGACCGCGCTTCCGGCGCGGCGCGGCGCGGCCGATGATGCATGTCTCTGCTATGACGATCTGTCGCCGGGTCATGAGAATGACTTGCAGCAACGCGCAGGTGATTGACCTTCATCGGGAGCCGACATAGCGAGGGCGCAGTTCCGGGAGCTGAATATCATGACCTATGTCGTCACCGACGCCTGCATCCGCTGCAAATATATGGACTGCGTCGAAGTCTGTCCGGTCGACTGCTTCTACGAAGGCGATAACATGCTGGTGATCAATCCCAGCGAGTGCATCGACTGCGGCGTCTGCGAGCCCGAATGTCCGGCCGAGGCGATTCTGCCCGATACCGAAAATGGTCTTGAACAGTGGCTCGAACTCAACGCCACTTTCTCGGCGCAGTGGCCTAATATCACGCGCGCGCGCGGCGCGCCCGCCGATGCCGACGAGCATAAGGGCGAAGAGGGCAAGTATGAGAAATATTTCTCGCCCGAACCCGGTCAGGGCGACTGAAGCCTCTCGACAATCGACATTATCGGATCGTCTTGCACCAGCCCTGCACGCGGGGCTGGTAATTTTGTTGCGAATCTGTTAAAAGCGTCCTCGTTCGCAACGGATGTTCCTCATCCGCTAAGGAAGGCTAAGACTAGTCCCATAACCTCCACAGGTTGCTGACGCCCGGCTTTTCGGGACGATCGCGGCGCCGTGGGGGCTGTCCCTGTAGAGAAAGGTCGCAAAGCATGGCTGCAAAGGCGCTGAGCTTCGATGTCGGTGATTATGTCGTTTATCCCAAGCATGGTGTCGGCCGCGTGGTCGAACTGCAAAGCCAGGAAATCGCCGGGATCAGCCTTGAGCTCTACGTCCTTCGCTTCGAGAAGGAGCGCATGACGCTCCGCGTGCCGACGAACAAGGCCGAAAGCGTCGGTATGCGTAAGCTCTCGTCGGACAAGACGCTTCAGGAAGCGCTCCAGACGCTGAAGGGCAAGCCCAAGGTAAAGCGCACCATGTGGTCGCGCCGCGCCCAGGAATATGAAGCGAAGATCAACTCGGGCGACCTCGTGTCGATCGCCGAGGTGGTGCGCGACCTGTTCCGTGCCGACGACCAGCCCGAACAGAGCTATTCGGAGCGCCAGATCTTCGAAGGCGCCGCCAGCCGCCTCGCGCGCGAGCTCGCCGCGATGGAGCAGGTGGACGAGCCCAAGGCGATGGAGAAGATCCTCGAGATCCTCAACAAGGCCGCCGCCATCCACAACAAGGCGAAGGAACCGGCCGTCGAGGCCTGATCTTCCCGGTGGTACGAACAAGAGGGGCGGTCCCGTCGGGGCCGCCCTTTTTGCGTCTGCCATATTTGCATCTGGACGCACCGGCTGCGATACTGTATTAGATATGCAATACAGTATCAGGAGACATGCCATGCGCTTTGCCGCCACCGCGACGATCCTTGCCGGCCTTTTCGCCACCACCGCCTGCAATGCGGGCGGCAGCAGCACCAAGGCAAGCGGACATCAGGAGACGCGCAGCTTCGCCGCTACCGGCTTCGACCGGGTCGAGCTTGCCGGGTCGGACAATGTCGTCGTCAAGGTCGGTGGCAAGGAATCGGTGACCGCGACGGGCGACAGCGCCGTGCTCGACCGGCTCGAGATCGAGGTGCGCGGTGGCAAGCTCCATGTCGGGCGCAAGCGCAACAGCGGCTGGATCGATCTCGGCGGCGGCCGCCACGGCAATGCGATCGTCACGGTCACGCTGCCGCGCATCAACGGCGCGGCGGTCGCCGGTTCGGGCGATCTCAGCGTCGATCGCGCGCGCGCCGATGCCTTTGCCGGCGCGGTCGCCGGATCGGGCAATCTCCGCCTCGCCAGCCTGGAGACGCGCAGCGCCTCCTTCGACGTCGCCGGCTCGGGCAACATCACCGTCGGCGGCGCCGCGACCTCGGTCAATGTCTCGATCGCGGGATCGGGGGATGTCGATGCCGGCGCGCTGAAGAGCGATCAGGCCAAGATCAGCGTCGCCGGTTCGGGCAATGTGAAGGCCGGCGTCAACGGCGCCGCCAGCGTCTCGATCATGGGATCGGGCGATGTCGACATTCTCGGCAGCGCCAAATGCTCGGTGACCAAGATGGGTTCGGGCTCGGTCCGCTGCGGCGGCTGAGCCGCCGGGGCTGAAACGCCATTGCCGGGGGCGGCGGCGCGCTGCATGATCGCCCGATCATGAAGACCGCCGCTTCCGCGCCCGCCGCGCTCCTCGCTGCCCTGTTCGCTCTGGCGCCGGCGCACGCTGCCGATCGCAACATCGGCATCACGTCGTTCGATCGCATCATCGTCGAGGGCCCTTATGCCGTGACGGTGAAGACCGGGCGTGCAGTGTCGGCGCGCGCGACGGGCGATCTGCGCGGGCTCGATGCGCTTTCGCTGACGGTCGACGGCCAGACGCTGCGCATCAGGTCAAGCGGGCAGGCATGGGGCGGTTTTTCGGACGCCAAGGCAGGGCCGATCAGGATCGCGCTCACCACGCCGGGGCTGACCACCGCACGCGTCTCGGGCAGCGGTTCGCTCGGCATCGACAGGATGCGCGGGGCCAAGGTCAGCGTGGGTGTCGAAGGCGCGGGCAGCGTCATCGTCGACCGCATCGATGCCGATCGCGCCGATCTGGTGATGGCGGGCACCGGCGTGCTGCGTGTCGCCGGCACCGCCAAGGCGGCGACCGCGACTTTCCGGGGCAGCGGCACTGTCGATGCGGCTGCGTTCAGCGCCAACGATCTCGAACTCAACAGCCAGGGCGGCGCGGCCGTGACGATCGCGGCGTCGAACAGCGCCAAGGGCAATGTCAGCGGCACGGGCGACGTCACAGTCCTCGGCGGACCCGCCTGCGCGATCACCTCGCAGGGATCGGGTAATCTCCTGTGCGGGGCGAAGCGCTGACCGTCATGCTGTCCTACAGCGCCGGCGACCTGCTATAAGGGCAAACGGCGCGCAGCGTCCGCTCTTTGACATCGCTCGTGCTCGGACGTTGAGAAGACCGCTCCAGCCTGTCAACTTTGCCAACTTCCAGAGACCGGAATCCCACTTTTCCGCCATTCCCTACAGCGACCAGCGTGACGCTGCCCGGCCTGAATTAGCTAGATCAGCGCCAGCGCAGCCAACTCGTCGCGCACCGATTGCGGCAGATCGGCAAGGTCGCCCTCGCTCGCGTCGAAATCGGGCGGTGCGTCGCTGGCGTGCAGATAGCGCCAGCCCTGATGCGCGCGGCGCGGGTGCGGGCGAACGGGAGTCAGCCGCGCGTCGAGGCGGATGATCCAGCGCTTGCTGTCCTCGGCCTGCTCGAAGCCGACGATCTCCTGCCGCGCGACCAGCCGGTGCTTGATGATCCAGAACAGCGATCCGCCGATCAGCTCGGCATGGCGCGTCGGGCGGTTGCGCGTGGTGACTTCGGCGACGAAATTATGCGCCCGCGCCGCGATCCGCTCGGCGAGCATGTCGAGGCTGGTGCAGCCGACCGCGACCTTGGTGATGTGAAGTTCCGACATGACGGGGATTTGGGAAGGGCGCGGGGCCGATCAAGCCTCAGCCTTCCTAACTTCAGCCTCCAAGCCCCCACAGGGTCGCAAGGCCGAGGAAGCTGAAGAAGCCCATCACGTCGGTCATCATCGTCACGAACACCGCCGATGACACGGCGGGGTCGGCGCCCGCCTTTTCCAGCCCCACGGGGACCATTACGCCCGCAAGGCCTGCGACCAGATTGTTGATGATCATGGCGAGGGCGATGACCACGGCAAGGCTGACATTGCCGAACAGGACGAAGGTGCCGCAACCGATCAGCAGCCCCAACGCGGCGCCGTTGGCGGCGGCGATGCGCAGCTCGCGCAGGATCATCCGCACGGTGTTGGAACTGGTCAGCTGGTTGGTCGCCAGCGCGCGCACGACCACCGCCAGCGTCTGCGTGCCGGCGTTGCCGCCCATGCCCGATACGATCGGCATCAGCACCGCGAGCAGCGCGAAATGGGCGATCGTGCCCTGGAAGGCGCCGACCACCGAGGCCGCGATCATCGCCGTGCCAAGGTTCACAATCAGCCAGGTCAGGCGCGTCCTTACGGTCAGGCGGATGGGCTGGTTAATGTCACCTTCGCCCGCGCCCGACAGTTTTAGCACGTCCTCGCCGGCTTCCTCCTGGACGATGTGGAGAATGTCGTCGACGGTGATCATGCCGACGAGGCGGCCCGCCTGATCGACCACGGCCGCCGAGATCAGGCCGTATTTCTGGAAGCGCAGCGCGACTTCCTCCTGGTCCATGTCGACCGGGATCAGCGTCTGCTCGCGCTGCATGACGTCGGACAGTTCGATGTTGCGCGGCGTGCGCAGCACCCAGCTCAGCTTCAGCGTGCCGACCGGGCGGTGCGCGGGATCGACGACGAAAACTTCCCAGAAGTCGGTCGTCAGATCCTCGTTCGAGCGCAGATAGTCGAGCAGGTCGCCCACCGTCATATGCTCGCGCACCGCGATCAGCTCGCGCTGCATCAGGCGGCCGGCGGATTCTTCGGGGAAGCTCAGCGCTTCCTCGATCGCGGCGCGATCGTCGGGGTCGAGCGCGCGGAGGACGGCGCGCTGCTCGTCCTCCTCCAGATCGGCGATGATCGCGACCGCGTCGTCGGTGTCGAGCTGGCCGGCAATGTCCGCGACCTGGTTGGCGTCGAGCTCTTCGATCAGCTCGTCGCGCACCCAGTCGTTCATCTCGGCGAACACGTCGGCGTCGAGCATCTCGGCGAGCGCCGTTGCCAGCGCCTGCCGCTCCTCGGCGGGAACCAGCTCGAAAAGGTCGGCGATGTCGGCCGGGTGGAGCGGGGCGACGAGCGCGCGGGCGCCTTCCTGGTCGCCGGCCTCTACGCAATCGAGAACCGCGCGGACGAATTCGGGCTTCAGCCGGTCTTCGTCGTCATGGCTGTCTTCGGCGGATTCGACGGCGGCAATTTCGCTTTCGCTCATTGCGGCGCTCCCTTCCCGAATCCCGCGACGTTGATGAAGACGCGCCGGGGCGCTCGGTCGAACTCTTGGGCCAAACTCTTAGGCAAGCGCCTTGCCGGAGGCAATCGCCTTCCATCGCGCGCATCCGGGCCTATATGGAGCCCGATTCATCCGCATCCTCAGGAGACTGAAATGGCCGACGCCGAAACCCTGACCTTCTCGCTCGACACGGGCGACGTCGTGATCAAGCTGCGCCCCGATCTCGCGCCCAACCATGTCGCGCGGATCACCGAGCTGGCGAGCGAAGGCTTCTACGATGGCGTGGTGTTCCACCGCGTGATCGACGGCTTCATGGCGCAGGGCGGCGATCCCACCGGCACCGGCACCAGCGGCTCCTCGAAGCCCAATCTGAAGCAGGAATTCAGCGACGAGCCGCACGTGCGCGGCGTCTGCTCGATGGCGCGGACGATGGACCCGAACAGCGCGAACAGCCAGTTCTTCATCTGCTTCGACGACGCGCGCTTCCTCGATCGCCAGTACACCGTCTGGGGCGAAGTGATCGAAGGCATGGAGCATGTCGACGCGCTCCCCAAGGGCGAGCCGCCGCGCACGCCCGGCAAGATCGTCAAGGCGACGGTTGCCTGAATTTATGAGGCCCGATGCGGTGTTGCCGTGTCGGGCCCTTTCTATCTGCCAGGATGGCCCGTTCAGCGAAACGCGCTGACCAGCCAATCGTGGAATAGTCGGACGGGCCGCGTCTCGAGTGCGCGGGGGCGGCAGACGAACCAGTAGCTGTAGGGGCTCTCGACATCGCTTTCGAAGAGCCGGACGAGCCGGTCGTCGCGCGAATCCTGCAAATGGCTTTCGAGCATGAAGGCTACGCCGAGCCCCGCTGCCGCGGCGTCGAGCATCAATTGCCCTGAATCGAAATGGTCGGTCGCCAGCGGCTCCAGATTGGGCAGGCCGACGGCCTCGCGAAACGCGCTGAAATTATCGGGCATGTCGCGGTGCAGGAACACGGTGACGCGCGCCAGATCGGCGGGCGTCCGAATCGCATTCGGCCCCTCGGTCAGCGCGCGCGCCGCGATCGGGAAGACGCGGTTGCGATCGAGCCGGTGGGCATAGAGAATCGGATCGATCTCGCGCGCGAGCGGGATTGCCACGTCCAGCCCGTCGCCCAGCCGGCTCACCGCATGCGCGCCGGTATCGATATCGATGTGCAGTTCGGGATGCCGTGCGCGCAGATCGCCGAGACGCGGGAAGAGGCGCTGCGACGCGAAGAGCGGCAGGATGCCGAGGCGCAGGCGGAGCAGCTCGGTCTGGCTGGTCAGCGCCTCGATCGCATCGCTCAGCGCGTCGATCGGCGGGGCGATCGCCTCGAGGAAGCGATCGCCGTCGGCATTGAGCCGGATCGACTGATGGCCGCGATCGAAAAGCGGGCGCCCGACGAATCGCTCGAGCGCCTGGACGCGCCGGCTGAGCGCGGGCGAAGACAGGGCAAGCTCCTCCGCAGCCGCCTTGACCGAACCCAGCCGCGCGACCTGAACAAACGCTTCGATCGCGGTAAGCGGTGGCAATCGCCGCATCGTCCCCCGTCCCTTGTGCAACGCACGGCAAAGTCTAGCCGGAAGATGGAAATGCGGAAGCCCACATTTCCAACGCGGCTAGTGTCTGCGCTGATTGCAATTTTTGCAAGAGTGAATTGTTATTTCGCACTTGCACAAACATGCGCCGCAGCGCACAAAGATCGGGCCTTTCAGGCATCCTCTCCTAAAACTTTCCAGGCCGGTCCTTCGGGATCGGCCCTTTTTTTGACCTTCGTCGGTTCGTGGCCGAGAGGGGTCGCAACGGCGTTCGCGCTTTCCTATGTTCCTGCCTCAATGGTCAGGAGACAGGAAGCGGATGGCTGACAGCGACGAAGGCAGGAAGCTCCAGGTCGCGAATGCGCGGCCCGAGGATAGCGGTCGCGGGCTGGCGCGCGTGCCGCGCGCGGTGATGACGGAGCTGGGCCTTCAGGAAGGCGATGTCGTCGAGATCGTCGGCAAGCGATCGACTGCTGCGCGCGCCGTACTTCCCTATGGCGAAGACGAAGGGCTGGAGATTCTTCGCCTCGACGGCCTCCAGCGCGCCAATGCCGGCGTTGGCTCGGGCGATTTCGTGTCGCTGCGCAAGGTCGAATCGAAGGCGGCGCAGCGCGTCGTCTTTGCGCCCGCCCAGCAGAATCTGCGGCTTCAGGGATCGTCGGAAGCGCTCAAGCGCACCTTCTTCGGCCGCCCATTGAGTGCGGGCGACGTCGTCGCGACGGCGGGGCACCAGCAGCAGAACGTGCCGCCCCAGGTCCGGCAGATGCTCGCCGCGCCGGCCTATGCCCTGCAGGAAATCAGGCTGGTCGTGGTCGCGACGGTTCCCAAGGGCATCGTGCATATCGACGAGCATACCGAGGTCGAGCTTCGCCCCGAATATGAGGAGCCGAAGGAAGCGCGCCGGGCCGACGTGACTTACGACGATATCGGCGGGCTGGGCACGACGATCGATCAGCTGCGCGAGATGGTCGAGCTGCCGCTGCGCTATCCTGAGCTGTTCCAGCGCCTTGGCGTCGATCCGCCCAAGGGCGTTCTGCTTCACGGCCCGCCCGGAACGGGCAAGACGCGGCTTGCGCGTGCGGTGGCCAATGAAAGCGACGCCGAATTCTTCCTCATCAATGGTCCCGAAATCATGGGATCGGCTTACGGCGAGAGCGAAAAGGCGCTGCGCGACGTGTTCGAGCAGGCGACGCAGAATGCGCCTTCGATCGTCTTTATCGACGAGATCGATTCGATCGCGCCCAAGCGCGGGCAGGTGACGGGCGAAGCCGAGAAGCGGCTGGTCGCGCAGCTGCTGACACTGATGGACGGGCTGGAGGCGCGCGCCAATCTGGTCGTGATCGCCGCCACCAATCGCCCCGAGGCCGTCGACGAGGCGCTGCGCCGTCCCGGCCGCTTCGATCGCGAGATCATCGTCGGCGTACCGGACGAACGTGGCCGTCGCGAGATTCTCGCCATCCACACGCGCGGCATGCCGCTGGGCGACAAGGTGGATCTGGACGAGCTGGCGCGCACCACCTTCGGCTTCGTCGGCGCCGATCTGGCGGCGCTCGCGCGCGAAGCCGCGATCGAGGCCGTCCGGCGGATCATGCCGCGGCTCGACCTCCAGGAACGGGTGATCCCGCCCGAAGTGCTCGATGCACTCTCGGTAACGCGCGAGGACTTCGTCGAGGCGCTCAAGCGCGTCCAGCCTTCGGCGATGCGCGAGGTGATGGTCCAGAAGCCGACGGTCCGCTGGGACGATGTCGGCGGGGTCGACGATGCGCGCGAACGCCTGCGCGAAGGCGTAGAACTGCCGCTCAAGAATCCCGACGCCTTCCGGCGGCTGGGCATTCGCCCGGCCAAGGGCTTCCTCCTCTATGGCCCACCGGGCACCGGCAAGACGCTGCTCGCCAAGGCCGTGGCGCGCGAGGCGGAGGCGAACTTCATCGCCACTAAGTCGAGCGACCTCCTGTCCAAATGGTATGGCGAAAGCGAGCAGCAGATCGCCCGGCTGTTCGCGCGCGCGCGGCAGGTGGCGCCGACGGTCATCTTCATCGACGAGATGGATTCGCTCGTGCCTGCACGCGGCAGCGGCTTCGGCGAGCCGCAGGCGACCGAGCGGGTGGTGAACACGATCCTGGCCGAGATGGACGGGCTTGAGGAATTGCAATCAGTGGTCGTCATCGGTGCGACCAACCGGCCCAATCTGATCGATCCTGCGCTGCTGCGGCCGGGGCGGCTCGACGAGCTTATCTATGTCGGCGTGCCTGACGAAGGCGGGCGACGGCGCATCCTGGGCATCCATACCCAGCGCATGCCGTTGGCGCCCGACGTCGATCTCGATGCGATGGCGGCGAAAACCTCGCGCTTCACGGGCGCGGATCTGGAGGATCTGGTGCGTCGCGCCGGTCTCAACGCCTTGCGCAATTCGCTCGACGTGTCGCAGGTGACGATGGCCGATTTCGAGGATGCGCTCAACGATACGCGCGCCTCGGTGACGCCCGAGCTCGAGCGCGAATATGCGCAGATCGCGGCGAAGCTGAAGCAGGAAGCGCGCGGGATCGAGACGATCGGCTTCATCGCGCCGGGGATGCTCAGCCCGCGCGGGCCGAAGGGCGCAGACTGAACGCGGCGTAGAGCGTGAGGCAAAGCAGTGCGGCGGCCGCGACCAGATAGGGGAGCGGCCCCCACGCCTCATAAAGGCCGACGCCGATCGACGGACCGAGCACGAAGGCCGCGCCGTTGACCGATGTCGTGCGTCCAGCGACGGCCGCCTGATCCTCGACACCGACGGCAAGCGAGGCGCCCGCCGTGAAGGCGGGGCGCAGGAAGCCGAAGCCGATCGATGCGATCCCCATCGCGACCGATATCGCGTAAAGCGATGTCGACAGGCCGACCATCACGCAGCCGATCGCCGCGGCCGCGCCACCCCAGAAGACGAGGTTGCGCGGGCTCAGATCGAGCAGCGGGATGATCCCCCATTGGGCGAGCAGCGTCGCGCCAGCGCCGGTCATCAGCACGATGCCGATCGCTTCCTGCGCGGCGACGGGGGGCAGGCCGAGCCTGTCGATGACGAGAAAGCCGATTGCCTGCCCGGTCATCGCCTGCGCATGGCCCGAGACGAGGCCGACGATCATCCACGGCCAGATGCGCCGGTCGGTCAGCGCGATCGATCCGCGCTGCCCTTCGGCCGTGGCGGCGACGATGCTGGCGCCCGTGCCTTCGCCGCCGATCGAGGGATAGCTGGTCGCCGCGCCATGGCTGTGGCCGTCGGGCGGATCGTCGGACAGGAAGCGCATGACGAGGATCAGCACCACGCCGCCGAACGCAGCGAAGACGAGCGCAGGGCCGGCCAACCCTATCACCGGCAATACGAAGAAGGGCGCGAATGCGGGGCCGAGGATCGTGCCGAGGCCGAAGGCGGAGGCAAGCAGGGTCAGCGCCTTGGTGCGTTCCTCGCGGCTGGTGTGCGACACAACGATCGCCTGCGCGGCCGGCGGCGCTGCGGCGCCGAAGCCGCCATAGATCATTCGCGCGCAAATGAAGGCGCCGAGCGTCGCGGTACCGCCGATCCAGCCAAGCACGCCGGCGGCAAGAAAGAGCCCGCACAGCGTCACCGATACAGTAAACCCGGCGATGCCGAGCGCGACCATGCGCTTGCGCCCGCGAAACTCCGATCGGCGCGCCCAGACCGGCGCCGCCAATACCCAGACCAGCGCCGATACCGAGAAGGCGAGCGCCACCGCGCTGTCGGGGACGTGGAGCGATCGGCCGAGCGCGGGAAGAACGGATTGCAAGGCCGTATTGCCTGCTGCGATCGTCAGCATCACGACGAACAGCAGGCTGAAATCGCGATCGATCTTGCGCGCCACCTTCATGCGCGCGTCCAGCGATAGGCGCGCGTCACGCTGGTGACGATGGTGTGGCAATCGTCATACCAGAGCGCGCGCCCTTTCTCGCGCACCGCCGCATGGTCGGGATGATCGCGCCAGGCGATCGCGGCCGTCTCGTCCCGCCAATAGCTGATCGTGATGCCGCGCCGATCGTCGTCGCGAACGCTCTCGATGCCAAGATAGCCGGGTTGTCCCGCAGCGAGCTTTTCCATCGCGTCCGCCGCCTCGGCATAGCCCTGGGGATCGGCGTCGTTGCGGGTCGAGATGAAGATGACCGCCGCCGTACCCGCGCTGATCTCGCTGCTCGCCAATTCGCCCCGATCCTCCTTTTGCGGCCCGGTCTTCGACGCCTTCGGCCACTCCCGGGCGTTGTCCGCCCGCGATCATATTGATTGCCGGTGTGGATAACGCGCCGGATCGAGCAACTCTAGGCGCGCAGCGCGCTTGAATAAAGGTCCGGGATTTGCGACGGCAATGTTTCAGTTCGTTGACGGAGTGATGATGACCGCTTCTTCCGCCCAGCGTCGCGCCAGGCCCCGCCGTGGGTTTGCGCATCGCAGCCGGCCTTTCACTATGTTCTTCAAGGGCTTCCTGAAGCATCCGGTGATGGTGGGATCGATCATTCCGTCCTCGACGGTGCTGATCCGCAAGATGCTGAAACGCGTGGATTGGGCGAATACCAAGCTGTTCGTGGAATATGGTCCGGGCGTCGGCACCTTCTGCCGCGCGGTGCTCGACCGGATGGCGCCCGACGCGACTTATATCGTGATCGACACCAATCCCGATTTCATCGACTATCTGCGCGACGACATCGTCGATCCGCGCTTCCATGCCGTTCACGGCTCCGCTGCCGATGTCGCGCAGATCATCAAGGATTTCGGCTTCGACCACGCCGACTATGTCCTGTCGGGCCTGCCTTTCTCCACGCTGCCTGCCGGCATTGGGCCGCGCATCGCCAGCGAGACGGCGCGCGTTCTGCGCAAGGACGGTGCATTCCTCGTCTATCAGTTCAGCCCCAAGGTGCATGATTTTATCGCGCCGCATTTCGAGCGCATCGATCACGATATGGAATGGTGGAACGTGCCGCCGGCCCAGCTCTACTGGGCGTGGAAGGACTGACACACCGCGTCGCGGGGGTGAAACGCGTCGTCGCTCGACTCTGGCGGACCGGATGCCCTCACGGCATCCTTGTCTGAACCGGCAAAGACCGGGCCGGGGGTCGCTAATATCGCAAGAGGGGAGCGATGATCAGCGAGCGTGATATCTGGATGCAGGCCAATCACATGCTGAAGCGCCATGGCGCGGACGCATGGTATCATGCCACGCTGCGGGCCGATCATCACCGTTCGCGCGGGGACGTCGAAGCCGAACGCGTCTGGACGAGCGTCCTCAACCGGATCAGCCTGCTCGACGCGACCGAACCCTTCGGATCGATACAATAGAATAGCGAAGCCGCCCGGCGGTCAGCCGGCGCGGCTCCAGGCGACGACCGCCTGCTTCTGCTCGCCCAGCCCCGCGATCCCCAGCGCGATGCTGTCGCCCGCCTTCAGGTAGGTCGGCGGGGTCTGGCCCATGCCGACGCCCGGCGGCGTGCCGGTGGTGATGATGTCGCCCGGCTCCAGCGTCATGAACTGGCTGAGGTAGGAAACGATCTCGGCGACGCCGAAGATCATCGTGCGGCTGTTGCCGCGCTGCTTGGCCTCGCCATTGATGTCGAGCCACATGTCGAGCGCCTGCGGGTCGGGGATTTCGTCGCGCGTCACCAGCCAGGGGCCGATCGGGCCGAACGTGTCGCAGCCCTTGCCCTTGTCCCACGTGCCGCCGCGCTCGATCTGATATTCGCGCTCGCTGACGTCGTTGACGACGAGATAGCCCGCGACATGATCGAGTGCATCCCCCTGCTCGACATAGGAAGCACGCTTGCCGATCACGACGCCCAGCTCGACTTCCCAGTCGGTCTTGGTCGATCCGCGCGGGATCGTCACGGCGTCGTCCGGCCCCTGGATACACGAGACGGCCTTGGTGAAGATCACCGGCTCCGACGGGATCGGGAGATTGGATTCGGCGGCATGGTCGGCGAAGTTGAGGCCGATCGCGATGAACTTGCGCGTACCGGTGAGCGGCGGGCCGTGGCGGACCGGGCCTTCGATCAGCGACAGCGAGGCCGGATCGATCGCCGCGAGCCTCGCCAGGCCCTCGGGGGTCACTTCGGCGGGGCCGATATCGGCGACATAGGCCGAAAGATCGCGGATGCCGCCTGCGGCATCGAGCTTCGCCGGCTTTTCATGGCCTACTGCACCCACGCGCAACAATTTCATGCCGAACCACTCCCTGCGGGTCGTTGGAAAGGGAGAATATGCATAGAATGTGCGACGCCGCTTGACGAGCGAGTCGCCACCGACATGATCCGCTTTCGCGAACCCCGCGGCCATCCTCCCGGGACTTATCCGATTGACTTATCCCTTTATGTGAGACAGGTGGTTACATTATGAATAGAGAACGGTCAAGCGACGGCGCGGCGGCTCCTTCGGGAAGCCAGACGCTGCTGCGCGGGCTCGACCTGCTCGAAGCCGTCAGCCGCGAGTCGATGGCCTTGCCCGACCTGTCGCGCGTGCTGGGCCTCAATCGCAGCACCGCGCACCGCCTCGCTTCGGCGCTGGTCGATCGCGGCTATCTGCGCTTCATTCCGCGCACCGGCTATATGCTCGGCCCCAAGCTGCTCGAAATGGGCTTTGCGGCGCGCCAGCAGATCGATCTTCCCCGCGTCGCGCGCCCGCATCTGGAGGCGCTGTCGGACGCGACCGAGGATACCGTCCATCTCGGCGTCCTCGATCGCGACAAGGCGCTTTATCTCGACAAGATTCCCGGCCGCCGGCGGATCGAGATCGGATCGCGCGTCGGCGAGCGTCATCCGCTCTGCTCGACGGGGCTGGGCAAGTCGTTGATCCTCGATTGCACCGAGGCAGAACAGCGCGCTTTCTTCGAAAGCCAGCCCTGGGGCACGCTCAAGCCCGATTTCGAGACCTGGCGCGCCGCGATGCGCGATTATGCCGCAGGTGGCTATTCGCTCGACCTCGAGGAGAATGAAGATCGCATCCGTTGCGTCGGCGCGCCGATCCGCAACGAGACGGGGGCGATCGTGGCTTCGATCAGCCTGTCGAGCGTCGCGCAATATATGAGCGACGCGCGCATGCAGGAGCTCGTCCACCGCGTTCGCGATACCGCCGCCGCGATCAGCCGCGACATTGGCTGGCCCGGCGACTAGGAGAACAGCCCGCCCATGATCATCTCTTCGGCCCGCGATTTCCGCGCCGCCGCGCGCCGCCGTCTGCCGCCCTTCCTGTATCACTATATCGACGGCGCGGCCTATGACGAGGTGACGGCGGCGCGCAACGAGGCCGATCTGCAGGCGATCGCGCTGCGCCAGCGCGTGCTGACCGGCACGGCGGACATCCGGCTGGAGACGAGCCTGTTCGGCATGCCGCAGGCGCTGCCGATCGGGCTGGGCCCGGTCGGGCTCAGCGGCATGTATGCCCGGCGGGGCGAAGTGCAGGCGGCGCGCGCGGCGGCGCGGGCGGATATTCCCTTCTGCCTGTCGACCGTTTCGGTTTGCCCGGTGGCGGAGGTCGCCGGCGCGTCCGATCGGCCGATCTGGTTCCAGCTCTATGTCATTCGCGACCGGGCCTTCATGCGCGATCTGATCGCGGAGGCGAAGGCCGCGGGCTGCACCGCGCTGGTCTTCACGGTCGACATGCCGCTGCCCGGCGCGCGCTATCGCGATCGTCATTCGGGCATGTCAGGGCCGTGGGCCGCGCCGCGCCGCGTGCTGCAGGGGATGACGCACCCGCATTGGGCGTGGAACGTCGGCATTCGCGGCAAGCCACACAATCTGGGCAATATCGCACCCGTGCTCGGCGCCAACAGCGGGCTCGAGGACTTCATCGGCTGGATGGCGCGCAATTTCGATCCGACGGTGACCTGGGCCGATCTCGGCTGGATCCGCGACTTATGGGACGGGCCGCTGATCATCAAGGGCGTGCTCGACGTCGAGGATGCGCGGCAGGCGGCGGCGCTGGGCGCGGACGGCATCATCGTCTCCAACCATGGCGGCCGCCAGCTCGACGGCGTGCTGTCGAGCGCGCGGGCGCTGCCCCCGATCGCGGCGGCGGTGGGCGACAAGCTGACCGTCCTTGCCGATGGCGGGGTGCGATCGGGGCTGGACGTGGTGCGGATGCTGGCGCTCGGCGCCAGGGGTGTGATGCTCGGCCGCGCCTGGGCCTATGCGCTGGGCGCCGGGGGCGAGGCGGGCGTCGCGCGGCTGCTGGAGATCATGGCCGCCGAAATGCGCGTGGCGATGACGCTGACCGGCGTGTCGGACGTGGCGAAGATCGACGGATCGATCCTCGCGACGCGATAAGCCGATACGACGCGCTTGTCGCGTGATTGCTCTTTATATAGGATGCAATCTCACAAAATGAGAATTGTCAGTCGCCAATCGGCGTCGATGGAGGGTTGGATGGTTGCGCGTGTGAAGCATGTTCGGGCCTATGTGCTGCGCGGCGGCGGCGCCGACTATCATGATCAGCAGGACGGCCACTGGATCGACGATCACATCGCGACCCCGATGTCGCGCTATCCCGAATATCGGCAGAGCCGCCGCAGCTTCGGCATCAACGTGCTCGGCACGCTCGTCGTCGAGATCGAGGCCGAGGACGGCACCATCGGCTTCGCGGTGACGACGGGGGGCGAGCCCGCCGCCTATATCGTCGAGAAGCATCTCGCGCGCTTCGTCGAAGGCCAGTCGCCCGCCGACTATGAGAAGATCTGGGACCAGATGTATTTCTCGACCCAGTTTTACGGCCGGCGCGGGCTGGCGCTGTTCGCGATCTCGGGCGTCGACCTGGCGCTGTGGGACCTGCTCGGCAAGTTGCGCGGCGAGCCCGTCCACGCGATGATCGGCGGCGCGGTGCGCGACGAACTGGTCTTCTACGCCACGGGTGCGCGCCCCGACCTCGCCAAGGACATGGGCTTCATCGGCGGCAAGATGCCGCTCCACCACGGCCCGGCCGAGGGCGTCGAGGGTTTCCGGAAGAACATCGCCGAACTGGCCGAGATGCGCGAGCGCGTCGGCCCCGATTTCTGGCTGATGTGGGATTGCTGGATGGCGCTCGACCTCGATTATGCGACGCGCCTCGCGATCGCGGCGCACGAACATGGGCTGAAGTGGATCGAGGAAGCGCTGAATCCCGACGATTACTGGGGCTATCGCGACCTGCGCAACAATGTGCCGCGCGGCATGCTGGTGACCACGGGCGAGCATGAGGCGACGCGCTGGGGCTTCCGCATGCTCTTGGAAATGGAATGCTGCGACATCATCCAGCCCGATGTGGGCTGGTGCGGCGGGCTGACCGAGCTGCTCAAGATCTCGGCGCTGGCCGATGCGCGCGGCAAGCTGGTCATCCCGCACGGATCATCGGTCTATTCCTACCATTTCGTGGCGACGCGGCATAACTCGCCCTTCGCCGAGTTCCTGATGATGCACCCGGGGCCGACCGAAGTGGTGCCGATGTTCGCGCCGCAATTGCTGGGCGAGCCGGTGCCGCAAAATGGCCGGCTGAAGATCTCGGCGCTCGACAAGCCCGGCTTCGGCGTCGAGCTCAATCAGGAAATCGCGAGACACCGGCCGTTCGAGCATTGATCCGGGCATTGATTCGGGCGGCACCGGCCCGCTCCCCCACCCGGCCTCCCATCCAGGGTACACTCAGTGGGAGGCCGGGTGGGGGAGAGGGCCGGTGCCGAACCCGAACTTAGGCACAAGTGCAAAGATCCGCCCAGCGCGCGCCGGTGAGTTCGGCGAGGCGATCGGGCGAGATGCGCACCGAGCTGGTGCGCGATCCGGCGGCGGGATAGACGATGTCGAAATCGCGCAGCGACAGATCGCAATAGACCGCCATAGGCGTCGCCAGCGCGAAGGGGCAGACGCCGCCCACGGGATGGCCGGTCAGCGCCTCGGCCTCCTCGGCGCCCAGCATGCGCGGGCGGCCGCCCAGCGCATCCTTGACCTTGCGATTGTCGAGCCGCGCATCGCCGCGCGCGACGATCAGCACCACCGCCTCGCCGACGCGCACCGACAGCGTCTTGGCGATCCGCGCCGGCTCTACGCCCAGCGTGGCGGCGGCCTCGATCACCGTGGCGGTGCTGGCGGATTGCTCGATGATCTCGACGTCGGGGGCGTGCGCGGCGAGGAAGGTGCGGACCGATTCAAGGCTCATGCGCCGAGCATGGCGGCATATGCGACGTCAATCCAGTGGCCGCTCCGGCTTTTTTGGTGCGCGCGGAGAGCAAGGCAGCGTGACGACGGTTCGTGTAGGGAATGGCGGAAAAGCGCGATTCCGCCCTCTGGAAGTTGACAAAGTTGAGAGGCCGGAGGGGTATTCTCAACTTCGGAGTCCGGGCGATGTCAAAGAGCCGGGCGGAATGCGCCAGCGGTCAGGATAGCATCGGGAGGGGGGTGTAGGACAGGGCGGGGGTTTTGGTCGGAGGGCAGCGAACGATCGTCGACGTTTGTGTGACCGAGGATGGCTGTCAAATATGGCTAACAATTGTCGTTCGGAGGAAGGGAGGTCAGTCGGCTTTACGCCCTATTATCGGACATCGAGAGCCGACTTTTCAGAATACAAAAGCCGTCATTCATTCAGAATTCCTCGCCCGCGCTGGCAGCGCAAACGTCAAACTACAGGTTATATGGTCGGAGGTTCGAGTCATCCCGCCGTGATCGCTCAACAGGTCGATATCTGCTGAAACGCATCGGCTATAGTCTGCGGGCAAAATTCTGGATAATCCGTGATGACCACTTCGGAGATCCGCCGCACCAAGACGCCACGATTGCGAGTATATCGCTTTAACGGATCGAAGGTAGAAGCGAGGATGCCCTCAAGTTCGTGGCCACTGATCGACGCATAGCGTTTTCTGATTCGAACCGACGCTCCGCCCAGATATCCGATATCGATTAACGTGCCATCATCATCGGAAAGCACAATAACGTTCTGCACCGTGTCCGCCAAGTGCTGCAGGCCCGACGGGTCCAGCGCATCAACGGCGCGCGGACTCATTTGCAGGTTCGGGAGCGGCATCCGCTCAAGAACCATAAGCATGCCGATCAGGAGCGGATCGAGCAGGATGTTCTCGACGGTATAGTGGGAGCCCGCGCCGATGACCCGCACGCGTTCGGTCGGAACTGCCTTTGCGTCCCAATCGATCAGGCCATAGACAGAGCTCACGCTCCGAGCGGCCAAGTCACCCACGATCTGCCGGACGACAGCTTCCCCCGCGTGCATCTCGTCGCCAGCGCCGACCGTGACGACCTTACTCTTGTCACGAATGCTCGTGCCGATGAAATTCAGCTCCTTGTTCAGCGAAAGCCGGGGTTTGATGGCCGCGTAGATTTTCTCGAAGGCTGCCGCGTCAGTATCGCTTTCACAGAATACCTGCCGCCGCCCGGAATAATCGATCGACAGAGTAGGGACGCCGAACGTGAGTTTGTTGATCGCTTCCTGCTTCGACACACGCTGAGGGCGTCCGTCCACCATCGCGAAGATAGATTCGTCAGGTGCCAGAGCGACAGTGGTCGGCGAGTGGGTCGTCAGAATCACCCGGATGCCGAGTTCACCCACAATCCCCCGTTCGATCGCGCTCAGCCAGCGCTGAACCATCTCCGGATGAAGTGAGGCATCCATCTCGTCCAGCAGCAAAAGCTGAGGCCTCTGAAAGCCGACCATCGCGGGGTTAGGCCGCATGACGCTGACGGCGAAACGGAGCAGAACCTGTTCACCGGACGACAGATCGCTGAAGGCCAACTCGTCTGCACGTCCCTCCATACGAAGTCGAAAGCGGACCGGCTGATCCATTTCGTGCGGCGGCGGTACAACCTCGAACGCCAGTCCCATCGCGGATATCAATGTCGTGACGGTCTCCCACGGCGGTGGCCCATACTTCGTAACGAACTGTTCAGGATTGAGAAATTGCTTGTTCGGATCCCGTTTGGCCTGCAATTCGTCGAGGTCGTTGGCCACCAGCCGATCGCGATAAGCACCAAACAACTCAACAATGTTCGGCTGAAACATCTGCACAGAGATGCGAGACCGAATGGCATCGGTCATCTCCTGCGTCACTTCCAGTCCAGTGACGCCAAATTCAGTCTGCGCGATGCGAAGATCGTTGAAGAATATGCTGCTCGCCGGATCCGGTGTAGCGATGTGCGTCTTAAGTGCGTCTGCAGCATCCAGAAAGACCGCGACAATTTGTTGAACGCGCGGGTCAGGTTCCGTTAATCCGGCGCGGTGTGAAAGTTCGGAAGGTCCTAGACGCCAAGGATCTTCTTGCGGCGTCAGCAAATCGTCCAAATTTCTTCCGAGCAGGTCGGTCAAGCGCCTCCGGACAGAGAGCAGCAGTTCCGCCCGCTTATTCTCGAAAGCGTACATCGGATGGAGCATCGGCCGGGGCTGTGGGGCGGCATTCCCAAACCGTTCGCCCAGCTTGCTTGCGCGTTCAGAAGCGAACTGGCCGTCCGTATCGGCCCAGTTTCGGAGCAGAGTAATTTGTGGGTGCCCGGACAGTGGTGTGGGCGATAAATAACCAGTCGGCACCCCCGGAGGCGGCGTCAGCGGGACCAATTGTCCAAACAGGTCGCAGTGAATGCTCTGCATATGCAGGCCATTGAGCAACTGGCTTTTCCCGCTGCCGTTCAGCCCGGTAAGTATGGTAAGCGTCGGAAGCTCGATCGGCTCGAAGCGGGGTATCGCCTTATATCTTTCGAATGCTGCGATCTTCATTGCCCGGATCTCATCCATAGTCTGTGACACGAATCCTATCCATGTAACTTATGCTCCGTCCACCGTCAGCGCCGGGTGATACGGCGCGCCCACCACAAGTGATGTCACGGTCACCTGCAGCCTTTCGCGTCCACTTGCAGGTAAGCCGACATTCCGCAAACGGCCCAAAGTCCAGCATAGCTTGGGGGCGGGTAGGCTTGGGGCGAATGTCCATTCCTGCGAGGAGCCTTAACCCGACGCGCACTCCATGAGCGCTAATTTCTTCCGCCGTTATTATCGCGGACGGTCAGCGAAAAGCACATGGCCACCGCTCGCGCCTGTCTCACCCCACCTCCGCCCCCAGAATCGCTTCCTCCACCTCGCGCAGGCGGTCCTTGCCGAAATAGATTTCGCCGTCGACGAAGAAGGTCGGTGAGCCGAAGGCGCCGCGTTCGACGGCCTGGGTGGTGTTGTCGATCAGCTGCTGCTTGACGCCGGCATCCTGCACCAGTTCGCCCAGCTCGCGCGCGGGGAGGCCGGCTTCGGCGAGCGCCGCCATCAGCACGGCGGGGTCGTCCATCTTGCGGCAATCGGCCCACATATAATCGAACATCGCATCGACATAGCGATCGAACACCCCGATCCGCTGCGCGGCGACCGCGCCGCGCATCAGCACCAGCGTGTTGACGGGGAAGAAGGGGTTCATGCGGAACTCGGCGAGCCCGTGGCGCGCGACGAAGCGCTTCATCTCCAGATCGTCATAGTCGGGCTTGTTGCGGATATGGCCAAAGGCGGTGGCGGGGGACTGGTTGCCCGTCGCCTTGAAGATGCCGCCGAGGAGCACGGGCACATAATCGAAGGTCGCGCCGGTGCGCGCCTCGATCCCGGGGATCATGCGGTGGCAGAGATAGGCGTTGGGGCTGCCGAAATCGAAGAGGAACTCAACCTTCGCCATGGCTCACCACGTCTCCCCATAAGGCCGGATCTCCTGCTCGAAGGTCCAGGCGGCGGGCTTCTGATCGAACAGCGCCCAATAGGCTTCGGCGACGGCGGCGGGGGGCATGAGCTGATCGGGCGGCAGATTGTCCAGCGCTTCGGCGCCCTGGCGTTGCGCGATCATCTGGCGCACCCACTGGGTATCGACGCCGGCATCGATGATGAGGTGCGCGACATGAATGCCCTGCGGCCACAGCTCGCGCGCCATGGACTGGGCGACGGCGCGGATGCCGAACTTGGCCGAGGCGAAGGCGGCATAGCCCTTGCCGCCGCGCAGCCCCGCCGTGGCGCCGGTGAAGAAGATCTTGCCCCGGCCGCGCGGCAGCATGATCCGCGCCGCCTCCCGCCCCGTCACGAAACCCGCGAAGCAGGCCATTTCCCATACCTTGCGAAAGACGCGGTCGGTCGTCTCGAGGATGGGGAAATTGACGTTGGCGCCGACGTTGAAGATGCACAGCTCAAGCGGCGCGAGGGCATCGGTCTCGGCGAGGAAGGCGGTGACGTCCTCGGGCTCGCGCGCATCGAGCGAGCGGCCGTGCGCGGTGCCGCCCGCCGCCCTGATCTCGGCCAGCAGCGGCTCCAGCTTCTCGCCGTTGCGGCGGCCGACATGGACGACATAGCCTTCGCGCGCGAAGCGTTTCGCGATTTCCGATCCGATATAGTCGCCGGCGCCCACGATCGCGACCGAGCCCTTCGTCGTCATATCAAGCCATCCTCTGCACGGCGGAATCGATGTCAATCGACTCGTCCATTTGATATATGTGTATCTACACATTATAAGCAGCGTCAACGCATCACAGGATCTGGATCATGCAGCAGGTGCCCGAACGGCGATCGATCGATTATCTGGAGGAGCTGCGCCACAGCCCGCATGTCTGCCTGGCCGAAGGGCTGCGCGCGGCCAATCGCGCGGTGGGCAAAATCTATGCGGCGCACATGGCCGGGGCGGAGGTGAGCCCGGCGCAGTCGTCGTTGCTGACGCGGCTCTATTATCTGCGCGAGGCGACGATGAGCGACCTTGCCGCGCATATGGAGACCGACCGGACGACGATGGCGCGCAACGTCGATCTGCTGCGGCGGAGCGGGCATGTCGAGATCGTCACCGGGCGCGAGGACCGGCGGCGGAAGCTGGTCAGGATGACCGACAAGGGCTTTGCGGCGCTGGAACAGTCGCTGCCGCTATGGCGCGAGGCGCAGGAGGCGCTGCGCACGGCGCTGGGCGAGGCGATGTGGGCGAGCCTGCTGGGCGAGACGCGCGAGCTGGCGCGGCTGGGCGGACTGGCGCATGACCGGCGGGAGCGTTTCTGCTGAGGTGGAAACGGCACCGGCCCGCTCCCCCACCCGGCCTCCCACTCAGTGTATCATCGATGGGAGGCCGGGTGGGGGAGCGGGCCGGCGCCGCGCATGATCCAGCCTTGCCGGATCAGTTTGCAACGATGTGGGGAGATGGTGCCCAGGGACGGGATCGAACCGCCGACACTGCGATTTTCAGTCGCATGCTCTACCAACTGAGCTACCTGGGCATCGCCGCGAATGCGGGAAGCGCGGCCTATAGAGGCGGTTGGGGGGTGCTGTCCAGCCCGTCCGTATCACTATCGTGCGCGGGAACGCGGTAGGCGTCGCCCAGCCAGTTGAGCAGATCGCGGTCGCGGCAGCCCTGGCTGCAGAAGGGCTTGTGCGCAGCGGCTACGGACTTGCCGCAGAGCGGGCAGGCGTCAGAGGGGGCGGGCTTCGACATGCCCCGCCGATATGGCGAGCCCGGGCTCCGCCCGCAAGGCGACAGGCGCGCCCAGCCGGCGCGAGAGCATGTCGATCCAGCCGCGATTCGCATCGACGATCGCGACGACGGCGGGCGCCGCGACAAGGGTGCGCGCGCCGACGCCGCTGCCGCGCTCGGCCCGGCGGAGCAGCGCGAGCGCCGCAGCAAGCGCGGGATCGCCGCGCAGCAATTCGGGCAACGAAGCGCGCTCGCGGCGGCGGACGATCTGGAGGAAGCCGAAGCCGTTAACCGCCGTGCGCTCGAAGGGCAGGGGAAGCGCGGCATCGAGCGCGGCGGCCGCCGCCTGCCGCGCCGTGCGATCGGGCATGGTCGGCAGATCGATGCCGATCGATCCGCCGATATCGAGCCGCCTTATCGCTTCGCCCGCGGC
Organism: Sphingomonas sp. EU05-FHT14C10; assembly: GCF_058790595.1. Taxonomy (NCBI): domain Bacteria; kingdom Pseudomonadati; phylum Pseudomonadota; class Alphaproteobacteria; order Sphingomonadales; family Sphingomonadaceae; genus Sphingomonas; species Sphingomonas sp. EU05-FHT14C10. Next base: position 26,974 of record NZ_JBYTEN010000009.1, read on the forward strand.
AGCCGCGCCCGCGATGGCCAGCGCCGCGGGATCGAGCGTGCCGTCTATGTCGATCAGCGTCATCGCCGGCGTTGGGCTGATGCGCAGGCCGCCGCCGGGGAAGGCGATGTCGCCGCTGGCCGCTTCCTCGAGCGCCTCGCTCCAGCCGGCTTCCTCGAGCGCATCGGGCGCGTGCGTGAGGAGGGGGCGGACGGGAATGTCGGTCAGGGCGAGTCGTTCGGCGAGCGTCGGGCCGGGGGAGGGCTGCGCGTCGGCAGGTGCCGCGACGGTCTTGGCGCGCTTGGGGTGGCCGGGCTCGGCGATCGCCTCACGCGTGACGAGGGCGAGGAAGCGGCCGCCTTCGGTCAGGCCGGCGGGGACGGGCTCGACCAGCGCCTCGTGCCCGCCCTCGATCAGCGCGATGCCGCGCCGGCGCGGGATAAGCTGGCGGACGAGGCGCGCGGGGAGGATCGCGCCGGCGCGAACGCCGCCATCGTCACGCTCGATGCGTGCCTCGATGATGCGGCCGTGCGCGACCAGCGCGGCGCGCGCCTCGCCGATGCCCTGTTCGAACAGCCATTCAGCCAAGGGGATAGCCGGCGGCGACGAGCAGCGCGCGCGTCTCGAACAGCGGCAGGCCGACGACGCCCGAATGGGTGCCCGAGATGAAGCGCACGAAGGCTTCGGCGCGGCCCTGGATGGCATAGCCGCCGGCCTTGCTCAGCCCCTCGCCGCACGCGACATAGGCGTCGACTTCCTGCGCGGTCAGCCGTTTGAACGCGACGACCGTGTCGGCGATCCGCGTGCGCAGCCGACCCTCGCCGTCGATCAGTGCGACCGCGCTCAATGCGTGATGGCGCCGGCCCGACAGCAGGCCGAGCAGGCGGCGCTGGATCTTTTCGTCGTCGGCGGGGGGAAGAATGCGGCGGCCGAGCGCGATCGTCGTATCGCCCGCGATCACCAGATCGCCGGGCTGGCGCGCGACTGCCGCCGCTTTCTCCGCCGCAAGGCGCAGGGCATAGGTGCGGGGCAACTCGTCCGGCTGCGGGCTTTCGTCGATTTCGGGCGCGGCGATCGCATCGGGCACGACGCCGATGCGCGCGAGCAGATCGCGGCGGCGCGGGCTCGACGAGGCGAGGATCAGCCGCAAGGGCCGCCCGCCTATTTGAAGCGGTAGGTGATTCGACCCTTGGTAAGGTCGTAGGGCGTCAGCTCGACCAGCACCTCGTCACCGACGAGGACGCGGATGCGGTTCTTGCGCATCTTGCCGGCGGTGTGGCCGAGGATTTCATGGTCATTCTCGAGCCGGACGCGGAACATGGCGTTGGGCAGGAGCTCGACCACCTGGCCGCGCATTTCGAGCAGTTCTTCTTTAGCCAAACAGAGCCTCTAGCGTGCAGGAATTCTGGAAACGGGGCGCCTTAGCGGATGGCGCGCCAAAAGTGAAGCTATGGTGCGATGCTGCGCGACATCAATCCCATTTTGCGGCAGTTTCGTATCGCGCCTGACGACTGGGTCAGATCAGGCTGCCCTGGGCGCCGGGCTGGTGCGAGGGGCGCTGCTCGACGCGCGGCGCGCGGCGATTGGGGCTGACGAGCGGCGGCAGGCGTGGGCTGCGCTCGGCAAAAAGCTCGGCGAGCGTGAAGATCTGGAGTGCGGGAAAGCGGCCGAATTCGGTCTCGATCACGCCGTGGCTCGCCGCTTCCTGCTCCATGCCGCGCGTGGGAAGCGCGGCGCAGACGAACAGGCCCAGTTGATGCTTGTCGCGCGCCATCACGCGGCCGAGATCACGGACCATCGCCGGATTGACGTTGTTGCCGGCCTTGACCGAGATCACCCCGGTCTCGATCTTCCTACCTTCGCCGACATAGTAGAAATGGCCATCGACCCCGCGATCGCCACCCTTGCGGCCGCCCATCCACGGCCAGCCGCCAAGCCGCAGCGTGATCCACGCCTGGAACTGGTGTGGATCGTCGACGGCGAGTCGCTGGGCGCTTTCGAGATCGGCGGGAACGCCGATCGTCTCGAACCGCGCAGTCTCGCCATAACCGTCGCGCAGCCTTTTCTCGATCAGTCCGATCGCGAGATGCGTGACGTCGATGCCGATCCAGTGCCGCCCGAGCTTCTGCGCGGCATCGACCGCCGTGCCGCAGCCGCAGAAGGGATCAAGCACGATATCGCCGGGATTGGAGGAGGCGGAGATGATGCGTTCGAGCAGACCAATGGGTTTCTGGGTGGGGTAGCCCAGGCGTTCACAGTCGCCCTGAGCGTTAAGCCAGCGAACATCCTCGTCGATTGCCTCGTCGCTGCCGTAAAGAGCGCCCCGTGTATGGGGCTGGTAAGCCCAAATGTCCTGCAGCAGCATGCCCGGGCTGCGATCCAAATATTGCCGATAGGTCGGCAGACCTCCTCCGTCTGCCGGTGGGAAATCTATGACGCCCAACGCAGCGAGGGCATCCAGCTTATCATGTTGAGGTAACTCAGGATCGATGCCCAGCGCCGAGACCAAGTCGCTTGGCACTGCCCAATGGCGTTTTGCGGCAGTAGGGTCATATCCCCGCCAAGGCTTACCAGATTCGCCGCCGCGAATGCCGGCGCCATGTATCGAATTGGTCCAGTATCGCCCTCGCTCGTCGGCTTTCCGGAAATAGGCCTGAACATGCCCGTTCAAATAGGGCCGAAAGACGGGACGATGCTCGTAGATCGCGCTTCTTCTGTAGAAATGAATTACGTCGTGCACCGGTCCGAAACGCTGGGCGTTGTTGTGCGAACCGGTGCGGCGCCAAATGATCTCGTTAAGCCAATTTTCCGCCCCGAACACCGCGTCCAGCACCAGCTTGAGATAATGGCTCGCGGTCGGATCGCAGTGGAGATAGAGGCTACCGGTAGGCTTGAGCACGCGGTGAAGCTCGACGAGGCGGACGGCCATCATCGCCAGATAGGCCATCATCGCATTCTCGCCGATCGCGTCGCGCATCGCCTGCATCATCACATGGAGGCGGTGATTGCCGCTCTGCGCGATGTCGAGCAGCGCCTCGGCCGCCGCCGGGCCCCAGCTCCATGTGTCGTCGAATGCCTCGATGCTGGCGTCGGCGCCTTTGCCGGTCGGGGACTTGAACAGGATATTGTAGCTGGCGTTCGAGTTGAACGGCGGATCGAGATAGATGAGATCGACGCTGGCGCTTTCGACCTCGCGGCGCAGCACGTCGAGATTGTCGCCATAATAGAGCCGGTTGCCGGGGTCGTTCCGCATGCAGAAACAGTGCCCGCTTGTCCGGCCTGAGGAGAGGCCTTCCCTGTCCGTTATGGAGAGGCGGACCGGTTCGGCGCGATCAATCGTCTCCGCTTTGGACGAAAAAATCCCCGCCCGTTGCCGGGCGGGGAAGCATCGTCGGGTCTGACGATCTGCGGGGCGCTCAGCCTGCCGCGTGCGCGAGCGCGGCGAGGAGGAGGAGCGCGACGATGTTGGTGATCTTGATCATCGGGTTGACGGCGGGGCCGGCGGTGTCCTTGTAGGGATCGCCCACCGTGTCGCCGGTGACGGCGGCCTTGTGGGCCTCGCTGCCCTTGCCGCCATAGTTGCCGTCCTCGATATATTTCTTCGCATTGTCCCACGCGCCGCCGCCCGAGGTCATCGAGATGGCGACGAACAGCCCCGAGACGATGACGCCGAGAAGCAGCGCGCCGGTGGCCGCGAAGCCCTGCGCCTGCCCGGCGACGGCGGTGATCACGAAATAGACGATGATCGGCGCCAGCACCGGCAGCAGCGAGGGCACGATCATCTCGCGGATCGCCGCCTTGGTGACGAGATCGACGGTGCGGGCATAGTTGGGCCGGCTCGTCCCTTCCATGATCCCCGGATTGTCGCGGAACTGCGCGCGCACTTCCTCGACCACCGCGCCGGCCGCTCGGCCGACCGCCGTCATGCCGATGCCGCCGAACAGATAGGGCAGCAGCGCGCCGAGCAGCAGCCCGACGATGACATAGGGGTTGGACAGGGTGAAATCGACCGTGAGGCTGGGGAAGAATATCCCCAGATCGGTGGTGTAGGCGCCGAACAGGACGAGCGCGGCGAGCGCCGCCGAGCCGATCGCATAGCCCTTGGTCACCGCCTTGGTGGTGTTGCCGACGGCGTCGAGCGCGTCGGTCTTGTGGCGCACCTCGTCCTCGAGCCCCGCCATTTCGGCGATGCCGCCGGCATTGTCGGTGACCGGGCCATAGGCGTCGAGCGCGACGACCATGCCGGCGAGCGCAAGCATCGCGGTCGCCGCGAAGGCGATACCGATGATGCCGGCGATCTGATAGGCGGCGATCACCGCGACGACGATCACCAGCGTCGGCAGCGCGGTCGATTCAAGGCTGATCGCGAGGCCCTGGATCACGTTGGTGCCGTGGCCGGTTTCCGAGGCCTTGGCGATCGACTTGACCGGGCGATAGCGTGTGCCGGTATAATATTCGGTGATCCATACGAGCAGGCCGGTGACGGCAAGCCCGATGAGCATGCACCAGAACAGCTTCATGCCGGTCAGCGCGCCGACCACGCCGGTGGTCGCGCTGGCGACGACGGTGCCGTCGGGGAAGCCCTCCGCCGCGCCGCTGAGGAAGGTTTCCGCCCCGCCGATCGGGCGGTGCATGTCGCCCAATACATATTGGGTGGCGAAATAGAGCGCGACGGCAGACAGCGCCGCCGTGACCCAGAAGCCCTTGTAGAGCGCGCCCATGATCGATCCGCTCGACCCCAGCCGCACGAAATAGGTGCCGATGATCGAGGTGATGATGCACACGCCGCCGACCATCAGGGGCAGCGCCATCAGCGCGGTCAGCTCGGTCGTCGAGGTCTGCACGAGCAGGGCGATCGACACCATCGTGGTGCCGAGCGTGACGACATAGGTTTCGAACAGGTCGGCCGCCATGCCCGCACAGTCGCCGACATTGTCGCCGACATTGTCGGCGATCACCGCCGGGTTGCGGGGGTCGTCCTCGGGGATGCCTGCCTCGACCTTGCCGACGAGGTCCGCGCCGACGTCCGCCGCCTTGGTGAAGATGCCGCCGCCCAAGCGCGCGAAGATCGAGATGAGCGAGGCGCCGAAGGCCAGCGCCACGAGGCTGTCGATCACGATGCGCTCGTCGGGCGTATGGCCGCCCGGCCCGGTCAGATACCAGAAGAAGCCCGCGATCGCGAGCAGGCCGAGGCCCGCCACCAGCATGCCGGTGATCGCACCCGACCGGAAGGCGAGGGTGAGCCCGCTTTGCAGCGAGCTGCGCGCCGCCTCCGCCGTGCGCACGTTCGCGCGCACCGAGATGTTCATGCCGATATAGCCGGCGACGCCCGAAAGCAGCGCGCCGACGATGAAGCCGATCGCCGAGACCAGCCCCAGAAACCAGAAGACGAGCAGCGCGACGACGACGCCGACGATCGCGATGGTCCGATATTGGCGGCCGAGATAGGCCTGTGCGCCTTCCTGGATGGCGCCGGCTATCTCCTGCATCCTTTCATTGCCCGGCGATGCGGCGAGAACCTGCCGGCCGGTGACGAGTCCGTACAGAACCGCAATCGCGCCACAGATAATGGCAAGCGAGACTACTGACATCCGCTGCTCCTTCCCCTGGATTCGCAGGTCGGGCCAAGTCGCCAGCCTGCTTTATTGTTGGGACAAGGTATAGAGGGCGATTTTTCGATTTGACAAGCGGTTGGTCGGTGTTCCGCCTTGCGCCGGATTGCGGCACCGGCCCGCTCCCCCACCCGGCCTCCCACTCAGTGTACCCTAGATGGGAGGCCGGGTGGGGGAGAGGGCAGGCGCCGCCAACGCAATGCGCTCTCTCGCGCATTGCCACGCCAACGCTCAGCCGTGGAGATAGCCCAGGCGATCGGGGAGCGGAACGGGGCGGCCGGCGTCGGTCAGCGTCAGGCCGCTGCCGTTCGAGAAACGGCCGACGGGCGTCGCGGCGACGGGCAGTTTCGCGTCCGGCGCCGCCGCGAACAGCAGCTGATAGTCATCGCCCGCCGTCGCGGCGGCAAGCGTCCCCATGCCCGAGGCGCTTACCACCTGCGACAGCGGTATGGCGTCGAGCGCGATGTCGAGCGCAAGGCCGCTTGCCTCGGCCATGCGCGCGGCGTCGAGCAGCAGCCCGTCCGACACGTCCATCATCGCGCTGACATGCGGGGCGAGCGCACGGCCCTGCGCGAGCAGGGGGGTCGGGCGGCGATAGGCGCTGATCGCGGTCTTGGGGCTCGTCTTGCCTGCCTTGAGGAGCGCGAGGCCGAGCGCGGCGTCGCCGATCATCCCCGTCACCCACAGGCGATCGCCGGCGCGCGCGCCGCTGCGCGAAGGCGCGATCGGGGCGCGGCCGATCGCGGTCAGCCCCAGCGTCAACGGCCCCCCCGCAGGCATCGCCACGGTGTCGCCGCCGAGCAGCGGCAGCGAGAAACGCTTGAGCGCCGCGCCCAGCCCGGCGACGAAATCGCGGTTCCACGCGGCATTGCCGGTCAGCCCTGCGCCGAGCAGGCAGCCGATCGGCGTCGCGCCCTTGGCGGCGAGATCGGAGAGGTTGACCGCCAGCAGCTTCCACGCGACGTCGGCGGGCGGATCGCCGGCAAGGAAATGCACGCCCTCGACGATCATGTCATGCGTCAGGACGAGATCGCCCAGCACCGCCGCGTCGTCGGCCAGCCCACGCGCGGCGGGATCGTCGGCGATGCCACGCAACGCCGCGATAAACTCATTCTCGGCAGCACTCATCCCTGCGTTCCGGCGCCCTCTGCGGGTTTCAACGTCACGTCGTCAGGTTCGACGCGAGCCGCATATGCGGTGCGCTGGCGGCGGCGCAACCAGTCGAGCGCCGGCTTCTCGACGAAATGCCACGAAGCGGCGGCGAAGGGGATGGTCAGCAGCAGATTGGCGAGGCCGAGCGTGTAGGGCGAGGTGAAGCCGAACAGGCCCTGCGCCACCATCATCACCGGGAAGGCGTAGATATACATGCCGTAGCTGTAATCGGGCCAGCTTGCCGAGATGGCGCGGGTGCGGGCGGTGAGGAAGCCGATGCACAGCGCGGCATAGGCGATGCACAGCTCGCGAATATGAAGGGCGGCGCCGGGCGCGAAGCGATAGGCGAGGATCGTCAGCACCACCAGCCCGGCGAGGATGAGCCAGCTGAGAGGGATGCGGTGGCGGAACTCATAGGCGGCGATGCCGATCGCGAAGGCCGTCCACAGCCGATCCCAGCTGTGAAGATTATACGCGATGGCGTGCCCGAGACGCGCCTCGATCCAGGCAGGGACGGCGGGCACGTCCCACAGCACGGCGAAGACCAGGCTGGCGGGCAGGATCAGGCGCAGCATCGCGGTGCGATTGGCGAGGCCGACGAGCGCGAGCGCGGCGAGCACGACATAGCAGCGCGCCTCCCATGGCAGTGTCCACAGCGATCCGTTGACCGAGCAGAGCTCGCCGCCGCACCAAAGCTCGGTCAGCCCATATTCGGCGCGCAGCAGGCTGAGATTGCCGGCGATGAAGCGCAGCGTTTCGCGGCCGAGCAGATAATCGCGCAACGACGCGGCGCTGAGGAAGGCGCCGACGATGACGGTCAGCAGCAGCATCACTGCGAGCCCCGGCCACAGGCGCGTGAGGCGCGCCATCAGGAAGCGGCCGACCGCGCCGTTCTGCGCGAGGCTGCGATAGACGAGGAAGCCGGACAGCGCGAAGAAGCCGTCGACCGCATAGTTGGAGATCGGCGCGCCGATCAGCCACATCAGATCGTCATAATCGCCCGGAACGAAGAGCGAGAAGCAGTGCGAGTAGATGACCGATGCGGCGAGGATCAGGCGGGTGATCGTAAGATTATTCGCGCTGGGACGCAGATAATGGTCGTCGATCCGCATCATTCGCCCGAAACGTCCCCGCCGCCTTAACCGGGCCGAGCGCTATCATCGCCGGCCGGCCCGGGCAAGTTCAGGCGCGCACGCCCTTGGCGATCGCATCGAGCAGGCCGTTGACGAAACCGGTCTCGCGCTTGTCGTAGAAGGCGTGGGCGACGTCGACATATTCGCTGATCACGCTGCCCACCGGCACGTCGGCGCGCGCGAGCAGCTCATAGGTTCCGGCGCGCAGGATCTGGCGCATCGGGCGGTCGAGCCGCTCGAGGCTCCAGCCTTCGGCCAGCCTGGCGGTGATCAGCCCGTCAATCTCGTCGCGGCGGGCGTCGACACCCGAGACGAGATCGTCGAAGAAATCGACCTCGGCCTCGGCATATTCGACGTCCTCGATCGTCGCGCCGAGGCGATGATGATGGAATTCGTGGAGCAGCGCGCGCAGCGGCGTCTTCTCCATTTCCTGCTGGTACAGCGCCTGGACCGCGGCGAGGCGGGCGGCGGAGCGCGATTTGGATCGGGCGGGCTGGGTCATTGGCTTCTCTTTGCCGTTCGTGTCGAGCGAAGTCGAGACGCGTCCCTCGACTTCGCTCGGGACAAGCGGCCTTGCTATTTGAGGCGGATCGAAACCGAGGCGGCGTGGGCGGGAAGCCCTTCGGCCTCGGCGAGGGCGACGGCGGCGGGGCCGATCGCGGCAAGCGCGGCCTCGTCGCAGGAGAGGAAGCTGGTGCGCTTCATGAAATCGGTGACCGAAAGCCCCGACGAGAAGCGCGCGCGCCGCCCGGTGGGCAGCACATGGTTGGGGCCGCCGACATAGTCGCCGACGGCTTCGGGCGTGTGGCGGCCGATGAAGATCGACCCGGCGTGGCGGACGGCGTCGAAGATCGGCTGCGGATCGGCGACGGCAAGCTCGAGATGCTCGGGCGCGAGGCGATCGACCAGCGGCGCGGCATCGATCAGCGCCGGCACGACGATGATCGCGCCGTTCGCATCCCAGCTCGCGCGCGCCGTGGCTTCGGTCGCGAGCAGCTTGAGCCGCGCCTCGACTGCATCGGCGACGGCATCGGCGAAACCGGCGTCGTCGGTGAACAGGATCGACTGGCTGGTCGGATCATGCTCGGCCTGGCTGAGCAGGTCGGCGGCGATCCATGCCGGGTCGTTGGCGGCATCGGCGACGACGACGATCTCGCTCGGCCCCGCGACCATGTCGATCCCGACCACGCCGAACAGCTGGCGCTTGGCCTCGGCCACCCAGGCGTTGCCGGGGCCGGTGATGACGTCGACCGGGGCGATGCGCCCGGTGCCATAGGCAAGCGCGGCGATCGCCTGCGCGCCGCCGACGCGCCAGATCTCGTCGATCCCGGCGATCTCGGCAGCGGCGAGGACGAGCGGATTGATCGCGCCGTCGGGCGTGGGCGTGACCATGGCAAGGCGCTCGACGCCCGCGACCTTGGCCGGAATGGCGTTCATCAGCAGCGAGCTGGGATAGGCGGCGCGGCCCCCCGGCACATAGAGGCCGGCGGCGTCGACAGCGCGCCAGCGTGCGCCGAGGCGGACGCCGGCGGCGTCGACGCGGTCGCTGTCCGCCGGCTTCTGCGCGGCATGGTAGGCGGCGATGCGCGTCGCCGCGAGATCGAGCGCGCGGCGCAGGTCGGGCGACAGGCCATCGAGCGCGGCGCGGCGATCGGCAGCGCTGACCGTCCAGCCCTCTGCATCGAGATCGAAGCGGTCGAAGCGCTCTGTATAATCGGCAAGCGCCGCGTCACCGCGTTCGCGCACACCGGCAATGATCGCCGCCACGTCGCGCGCGACATCGGGATCGGATTCGCGCCGCGCATTAACGAGCGCGGTGAAGGCGGCGGCGAAATCGGGCGTGGCGTCGTCGAGGCGGATCATGCGTGGCCCGTCCCGTCTCCGTTCGTCCCGAGCGCGGTCGAGGGACGTAGGGCATCGTGCGAACGTCCCTCGACTGCGCTCGGGACGAACGGGAGAGGAAGCTGAGCTTTCATCATGCGGCCTGCGCCTCGGCGGCGGCGCGGAATCCTTCGACGAGCGGCGCGACCTGCGCGGCGCGCAGCTTGAAGGCGGCGCGATTGACGATCAGCCGTGCCGAGACCTCGGCGATTACCTCGACCTCGACCAGCCCGTTCTCCTTGAGCGTGCGGCCCGAGGAGACGAGATCGACGATCCGGCTCGACAGGCCGAGCGAGGGCGCCAGCTCCATCGCTCCGTTGAGCTTGACGCATTCGGCCTGGATGCCGCGCGCCTCGAAATGGCGGGCGGTGAGGTGCGGATATTTGGTCGCGACGCGGACGTGGCTCCAGCCGCGCGGATCGTCGCTCTGCGCCAGCGCCGCCGGTTCGGCGATCGAGACGCGGCAGCGGCCGATGCCGAGGTCGACGGGGGCGTAAAGTTCCGAATAGTCGAATTCCATCAGCACGTCGGACCCGACGATGCCGAGCTGCGCCGCGCCGTGTGCGACGAAGGTCGCGACGTCGAAAGCGCGTACGCGGATCAGCGAGATATCCGGCCGGTTGGTCGAGAAGCGCAGCGCGCGGCTGCTCTCGTCGGCGAAGGCCGGTTCGGGCTCGATCCCGACGCGCGCGAGCAGGGGCAGCGCTTCCTCGAGGATGCGGCCCTTGGGTACGGCGATGATCAGCGGTTCGGACATTGCGGCGCGGCTTTACTTGGGGGCGGGGCTGAGGGCAACCAAGGGGCATGAACGAAAAGACGGTGCGCGAGGCGATCCTCAACCAGGCGCTCTATTGCGATCGATCGGGATCGCCCTTGACGGCGCGCATCTTGCGCGCGGTGGAGGCGGTGATCGACCGCGCGACAGTGACCGGCCTGCGCGTGCTCGACTGGCCCGGAGATCCGCGCGGGAGCGGGGATTCGGTGCCGCTGAGGATCGCGGGCGCGCTTCACGCTCTGGCGCGGATGGGCGACGCGACGCTGGCGCCTGTCTATGCGGGCGTGGAGACCGATCCCGATGCGATCGCCGGCGCGGTGCGCGCCGCCATCGTGGCGAACGACGCAGAGCTGGCGGGTTGGCTCGACTCACCGCCGCAGACCAACGAGACCGGACGCGCGGCGGCGATCATGGCGGGCCTGCTTTGGCTCTCCGACCGTTTCGACCTGCCCTTCGACCTGATCGAGCTGGGCGCGAGCGCGGGGCTCAACAGCAACCTCGATCGCTTCGCCTATCGGCTGGGCGCGACCGAGGCTGGGCTGGCGGGATCGCCGCTGCGGATCGAGCCCCTGTGGGACGGCGCGTCACCTCCGGCCGCCGATGTGCGCGTCGTCGCGCGGCGCGCGGTCGATCAGGCCCCGGTCGATGTCGGCGATGCCCGCGCGCGCGACCGGCTTCGCGCCTATGTCTGGCCCGATCAGGACGATCGCATCGCGCGGCTGGAGGCGGCGCTGGTGATCGCGGCGGACCATCCCCCGCAACTCGTACGAGGCGACGCGGCGGATTTCGTCGAGCAGGCGGTGGGCGAGGCGCAGGCCGACGGCACGATGCGCGTCGTCTGGCATACCATCTTCTGGACCTATCTGACGCCCGGGGCGCAGGCGCGGATCGAGGCGGCGTTGGCGGCGGCGGGAAGCAGGGCGACGGCGCGGCGGCCGCTTGCCTGGTTGCGCTATGAGTTGAACGGGATGGGCGGGGTGGCCGATCTGAAGCTCGATCTGTGGCCCGGCGGCGAGGCACGCGCGCTCGCCATCGGGCATCCGCACGTCAACGATCTAAAATGGCTTGGTTGAGCGCGATCAGGGGCGGCTGATCGCGATCCGTTCCCAGATCGCGACGACGACCAGCGCGCCCGTCGCCGCCATGCCGACGACCAGTGGCGTGCAGGCATGCGAGACGATCGCCAGCAGCGCAAGCAGGCCGAGCCCGATGACGTGCGACAGCGGCGGCGCGCGCCGCGCGGCGATGATCTGCTTGAAGGCCATCGTTCCGCAGAGATAGAGCGCGGGCCCCCCGATCGCCGTCCACAGGAAGGCAGAGGAAACATGGCCGGCGGGGTGGGCGATCATCATCTCGTCGGCGACCGCGACGACGATGATCCCGCCGATCATCGGCATGTGCATATAGGTATAGGCGAGCCGCGCGATACGGCCGGGATCGTCGCTGGCGCTGATCCGCTCGGCGCCGCGATCGGCGCCGCTGTCGAAATAGATCCACCACATGGCGGCGCTGCCGATGAAGCTGGACACGAAGGCAACGAAGACCAGCGGATCGTGCGGCAGCTCGGCGACCGTGGCGCCGGTGACGACGATCGCCTCGCCCAGCGCGATGATCACGAAAAGCCCGCAGCGCTCGGCCATATGCGCGCCCGAGACCTGCCAGTCGGCGGTGCTCGATGCGCCGAGGAAGGGCACGCGGAATCCCATGGCCGGCCCGGCATATTCGATCGCGAGCGCGAGCACCCACAGCCCCAGCCGCGCATCGCCTTCGCTCAGGCCGCCCGCGATCCAGAAGGGCGCGGCGATCGCCAGCCAGGCCGAGATGCGCAGGAAGTTGCGGCATCCGCGCGGATCGTGCCCGGAAAAGGCGAAGGCGGTGAACAGGCTGCGCCCGACCTGCATCGCGACATAGACGCCGGCGAAGATCAGCCCGCGCTCGGCAAAGGCCTCCGGGATCGCGATGGCGAGCGCGAGCGAGGCGAGCATCAGCAGCAGGAGCATCAGGCGCACCGGCACGGCATCCGGATCGAGCCAGTTGGTCACCCAGCTGGTGAAGATCCACACCCACCAGGTCGCGCAGAAAAGCAGCAGCGTCTCGATCGCGCCATGCAGGCTGAGATGCGCGAGCAGCCGATGCGAAAGCTGGGTGATCGCGAAGACGAAGACGAGATCGAAGAAGAGTTCGAGATTGGTGACACGCGCATGGCCGCCATGGCCTGCAGGGCGCACCCAGCGCGAACGCCCCCCGCTCATGCGATCGGGCGCGCCTTCAGGAAATCGCGGATCGCGGCATTCACGGCGGCGGGCGCCTCCCAGGTGACGAAATGGCCGGCATCGACCTTCACCAGCGTAAGATCGTCGATCAGCTTGTCCAGTCCTTCGAGCTGCGAGGGGAGGAGGGCGATGTCCCTCAATCCCCAGACGACCAGCACGGGCATGGTCAGGTGTGGGAAGGGGGCGTCGAGGAAGGCGGGGCGCTCGACCGTCTCGTCGATCGCGGGGACGACAATCGTCGAGGCGCGGTACCAGTTGAGCATCGCGGTCAGCGCGCCCGGCGTGCCCCACTGGGCGATATAGGCGGCGCGTTCCTCGGGCTCGATCGATCCGGTGTCGGCGTGGCGCGAGAAGGTGGTGTCGAAGAATTGGTCGGGGCCCATCGCGCCGATCGCCGTCTCGATCCCCGGCGTGCGGAAGGCGCGGATATATTGGCTGGCGGCGCGCTGATCGGGGTCGTCGATCAGCGTCTTCTGGAAGATGAAGGGATGGGGAGCGTTGAGGATGATCAGCCGCGCCACGCGATCCTGCGCGGAGAGCGCGGCGCCCCAGGCGATCGCGCCGCCCCAGTCGTGCCCGACAAGGGTGAAGCGCCCGATGCCGAGCGCGTCGGCGAGCGCGAAGATGTCGCCGATCGTCTTGTCCGGCCGATAATCCTCGACCGCCTCGGGCTTGGACGAATCGGCATAGCCGCGCTGGTCGGGCGCGACGATGAAATGGTCGATCGACAGATCGGCAAGCTGGTGCCGCCAGGTACGCGACGATTCGGGAAAGCCGTGGAGGAAGATGATCGGATCGGCGTCGCGCGGGCCGCCCAGCGTCACGTCCAGCTCGACACCCGTCGGAAGCGCGATCCGCTCGCGTGAAAGCCCAACCATATCCTCTCCTCCCTTATCTTGTCTCGACCCCGTCATGCCCCCGCTTTCCGTTTACGGCAACTGCGCGTCAGGGATAGGAGACGGTCTTGGGGATTTCGGGGATGGGAATGAACTCCTTGTCGTCGCCCGGCACCTTGGGGAAGCGGTCGTTCTTCCAGTCGTCCTTCGCCTGGTTGATCCGGTCGCGGCTCGACGAGACGAAGTTCCACCAGACATGGCGCTGCCCCTCGAACGCCGCGCCGCCGCACAGCATCACGCGCCCGCCCGTTCCGGAGCGCAGCGTCGCCGCCGCGCCGGGGCGGATGACGTAGAGCGTCTGCGGCTCGAGCGGCATGCCGTCGATGCTCGCTTCGCCCAGCGCGACATAGACGGCGCGTTCGTCAGTCGTCGGGTCGATCGGGATCGTGCCGCCCGGGCCGAGGATGATGTCGGCATAAAGCGTCTCCGCGTGGCAGGTGGTCGCCGCCGTCCGGCCCCACAAAGTCCCCATGACGACGCGCGCCGACACGCCGTCATCCTCGACGAGCGGCAGGTCTTCCGCCGCGACATGCTCGAAGGTCGGGTCCATCTCCTCCTTCGCCTGCGGCAGCGCCAGCCAGGTCTGGATGCCCGACAGGCGCGGGCCGCCGGGGCGTTCCGTCGCCGGCGAGCGTTCCGAATGGACGATGCCGTGGCCGGCGGTCATCAGGTTGACCGCGCCGGGGTGGATCGTCGCGAAGGTGCCCAGCGAATCGCGGTGATCGATCGCGCCTTCGAACAGATAGGTGACGGTCGACAGGTTGATGTGCGGATGCGGTCGCACGTCGAGCCCGCTGTCGGGTGCCAGCGTCGCCGGTCCCATCTGGTCGAAGAAGATGAAGGGGCCGACCATCGTGCGCGGCTTCGACGGCAGGGTGCGCGCGACCTTGAAGCCGCCCAGATCATGCGTGGTGGGCGTGATCGTCTGGATGATGAGATCGTGGGTCACGGTCATGCTCCTTGGTGCCAGCCGGGCGCGACCGCATCGAGCATCGCCACGATGTCGGTCGGGAAAACGGGTTCGTCGGGGGCTTCGAGCGCGGCGCGCGTCCACCAGCGATGTCCGGACATCACGCGCAGCTCGAGCGGGGTCAATGCCGACTGGTCGAGGCTGCGATCGGGGACGCGGACGAGGAAATAGCGCTCGTCGGCGCTCACCGGCTCGCCCTCGACGGTGACGAAGCGGACATGGCGTCGCGCAACCTCCGGCCCGGGATCGAGGCGGAGGCCCGTTTCCTCATAGAGTTCGCGCCGCGCGGCGGCGGGATGATCCTCGCCAGGGTCGACCGCGCCGCCGGGTGTCGCCCAGAAGGCGCCCGCCCCCGTTTCGGGCACGAAGCGGAACAGCAGCACCGCACCTGTGGGATCGAGCAGCAGGATGCGCGCGGCGGGGCGCGGCCTCAGGCCGTCCATCTCGCTCATGCGGCTTCCGACGGCGCGCGGGCGACGATGACGAGCGCATGGACGCGATCGACGAGCAGATCGGCGAGCGCGCGGTTGACGAGGCGCTGGCGCTCGACCCGGCCCACGCCCTCGAAGGCGGCGCTGACCAGTTCGACGGTGAAGTGCGATTCGCCGCGCGGATCATGCCCGGCATGGCCATGATGCTTCGCGCTGTCGTCGATCACGGCGAGATGGACGGGGGAGAGGGCGGCCAACAGCCGCGCTTCGATTTCGGCCGCGACCGGCCCCTTCGTTTGTTCGGTCATGCTGCCTATATAGCCCGTTTATTCGTTCCGGGGAGCCGAGTTGGCGCGCGCGAAGATCAGACAGGACAGACCCAATGCGCGCTTCCACGGTCGTGTCGCGGACAGCGCGCACGCCTGCGCCGTTCCCGGCTGCCCCAATCCCGGCGAGTTCCGCGCGCCGCCCGAGGGCGGCACGGGATCGGGATTCGACGGGCCGGGCGGCTGGCGCTGGCTGTGTCTCGACCATGTTCGCGAATTCAACGCGGGCTATAATTATTTCGCGGGGATGAGCAGCGAGGAGATCGAGGCCGAGCAGCGCCCCTATGCGGGCTGGGAGCGCGAGACGCGCGCTTTCGCAGCCAACGGGTCACAGGGGCCGCGCTGGGCCGACTTCACCGATCCGCTCGACGCAATCGGCGCGCGCTTCGCCCGCCGCCGCGAAGAGATCACGCCGCGCGCCGACGGCCGGCCATTGTCGGGGGAGGATCGCAAGGCGCTGCAGACGCTGGGCCTGCCGATCGATGCCGACCGGCGGGCACTGCGCCAGCGCTACGCCGATCTGGTGCGCAAATATCACCCCGACCGCAATGGCGGCGACCGCAGCCAGGAGAAGATGCTGGGCGAGGTCATCGCCGCCTATACGCAGCTCAAGGGCGCGGCGGCCTTCGCCTGAAGCCTAATCGCGGTCGGGTGCGCCGAGCGGGAAATAGGATCGGTAGGGCCGGGCCTCGTCGATTGCGCGCGCGAAGGATGGCCGGGCGAGCAGGCGGGTGCGATAGGCGGAGAGCGTCGGGAAACGGTCGCCGAGCGGATGCGTCCAGTCGGCATAGAAAAGCGACGGCGCGGCGGCGCAGTCGGCGAGGCTGAACATCTCTCCCGCCGCCCACAGGCGCCCCTCCAGATAGTGATCGAGCCAGCGATAGGCGGTGTCGAGCCGGTCGCGCGCCTCGGCCACGCCATAGGGATCGCGGACGTCTGCGGGGCGGAGAGCGTCGCTGACCACGGCCTGCATCGGCGTCATCACATAATTGTCGAAGATGCGATCGAGCATCCGCACCTCGACCGCCAGTTGGGGATCGTCGGGAACGAAGGCGACGGGGCCGGGGTGGAAAAGGTCGAGATACTCGATGATCGCGGTCGATTCGCGGATCGGGCGATCGCCGTCGAGCAGCAGGGGAAACTTGCCGATCGGCCACAGCGCGGCGAAGGCTGCGCCATTGTCGGGATGCGCGGGGTCAAGCGACCGCCAGTCGAACGGCGTCGCATTCTCGTAAAGCGCGACGAGGACCTTCTGGCTGTAGGAGGAGAAGGGGTGCGCGAAGAGCTGGAGCGTCACGCGCTGACCGCCGCACCGTCCGCCGCTGCCTCGACAGCGGCGATGTCGATGCGCTTCATCGTCATCATCGCCTCCATCGCGCGCTTCGCCCGCCCCGGATCGGGATCGGAGAGGAGCGCCGTCATCCGGCGCGGGACGATCTGCCAGGACAGGCCGAAGCGATCCTTCACCCAGCCGCATTGCTCGGCCTCGGGAACCGCCGACAGCACCTCGGTCATCCTGTCGGCCTCGGCCTGATCGTCGCACATGATCTGGAAGGAAACCGCCTCGTTGAACTTGAAGTGCGGGCCGCCGTTCAGGCCGATGAAGTCCTGCCCTGCGATGCTGAACTCGACGACGAGGACGCTGCCTTCCGCGCCGCTCGGCGTGTCGGCGGGCGACCGGTTGATCCGGCCCATCTTCGCGCCGGGCAGGTGCGCGACATAATAGGCCGCAGCCTCCTCGGCGTTGCCGTCGAACCAGAGGCAGGTGACGATCTTTTGCTGCATGTCCCGTTCCCTCACGCCTTGCGCGGGCCGACGAGAGCGAAGCCGACGCCCTGCGGATCCTGCGCCTGGATGATCCAGATGCCGCCCGGCACCTCGACCGGTCCCATCAGCACCGTGCCGCCGCCCGTCGCGACGCGCGCGGTCGCTGCATCGATGTCTTCGACGTTCCAGTAGAAGAGCCAGGCGTGTCGCGGCGCCTCGATCGCGTTGAACATCGCGCCGATGCCCATGTTGCCGCCCGCGCTGAACAGCTGATAGACCTCGTCCGCGTGCATCGGCATCGCTTCGGCCCTCGTCCAGCCGAACAGGCCCGAATAGAAGGGCCAGCTCTTTTGCCAGTCGGTCGATTGCAGCTCGTTCCAGCCGGCATGGCCGGGATTGCCGAGCGCGAAGGCCTTGCTCTCGCCGCCAGTCAGTGGCTCGAACAGCGCGAAGGCGATGCCGTTGGGATCGGCGACGATCGCGAAGCGGCCGACGCCGGGAATGTCCTCGGGAGCCTTGAGGATCGCGCCGCCGGCTTTCTCGGCCGCTTCGGCGGCGGCATCGGCGCTCGCCACGCCGACATAGCCGATCCAGCCGGGCTGCGCGCCTGCTGCCGCCGCATCGGGGGGCATCGCCATCAGGCCCGCGACATCGTCGCCACCTGCCTTCGCCAGCACATAGCGCATGCCGGGCATACCCGAATCGACGAGGGTCCAGCCGATCACCTTGCCGTAGAAAGCCTCGGCGGCGGCGAGATCGGAGGTCATGAGTTCGTACCAGACGAAGCCTGCAGTGCTCGTCATATCGCTCTCCTTGCTGCGGTCGCCGGTCAGGCGGCGGTGTCGACGATCGTCGCGAAGCCGCCGTAGATCATGCGCTGGCCGTTGAAGGGCATCTCGCCGTCGGGCTTCATCCGCTCGTCGGTCATCACCTTGGCCATGCCGGCGTCGCGCACCGCCTTCGACGGCCAGCTGATCCACGAGAAGACCACGGCCTCCTCGGGCTCGGCCTTCACCGCGCCGCGGAAATCGGTGACCTTGCCGTCGGGGATATCGTCGCCCCAACATTCGACGACGCGCGTCGCGCCATATTCCATGAAGATCGGCGCGGCCTTTTCGGCCATTGCGCGATAGGCCTCCTTCTTGCCTTGCGGCACCGGGACCACGAATCCGTCGACATACTCCATCGCCACTCTCCCACTGACGAGCCGAATCAACGTTTGATCTGGATGCGGGATGCAGTTAGAAAAAACAACTATGAAGTTAGAAAAAGTGACTGATGGTGCGATGCCGGCGGCGAAGCGCTCCTTCGGCGACGCCTGCGGCACCGCGCTGGCGCTCGAGTTCGTCGGGGAAAGATGGGCGCTGCTGGTCATTCGCGAGCTGTTGCTGGGGGCACGTCGTTTCGGCGAGATCAGGGCGGGGTTGCCGGGGCTCAGCGCCAATGTGCTGACCCAGCGGCTGGTGGGGCTGGAAGAAGCGGGAATCCTCGTCCGCCGCCGTCTGTCGCCGCCCGCGAGCGCGCAGGTCTATGAACTGACCGACTGGGGCTATGAGGCCGAGCCGATCATCATGGAAATGGGGCGCTGGGCGCTGCGCTCGCCGCTTCACGATCCCAGCCTGCCTTTCTCGCGCGTCGCGCTGATGCTGTCGCTGCGCATGCTGCTGGTCGCCGATCGGATCGGCGATTTCGCGGGGACGATCGGTTTCCGGCTGGGCGACGAGCATTATTTCGCACGCGTCGCGGGCGGGGCGCTCGCGGTCGGGCGCGGCCTGCCCGAGGCTGTCGATGCGGTGATCGAAGGCGCGCCCAACGCCTTCCTGCCCGTGATCTATGGCGGCGCCCCGCTCGACGGCGGCGCGCTGGCCGTGACGGGCGATAGGGCGGCCGCCGAACGCTTCGTTCGGCTCTTCTCGCTGCCACCCAAGCGCGCGGCGGGTTGACGAACGGGTCAAGGCTTCTCACTGGAGGAATGACGGCGCGCCGCGCCGCTTTCGCGCGAACGGTGTTTTCAGATCATGACCGATATTCCCAATATCCAGCCCGACAGCCGCTCCGACATGGTGCTCGATGCGCCCGACAAGAGCGTATCGGTGCGCGAGCTGTTCGGCATCGATGTCGACATGACGGTGCCGGCGTTCAGCGAGGCGGACGAGCGGGTGCCCGATCTCGATCCCGCCTATGTCTTCGATCCGGATACCACGCTCGCGATCCTCGCGGGCTTCGCGCACAACCGCCGCGTCATGATCCAGGGCTATCACGGCACCGGCAAGTCGAGCCACATCGAGCAGGTGGCGGCGCGGCTCAACTGGCCCTGCATCCGCATCAACCTCGACGCGCATATCAGCCGCATCGACCTGATCGGGCGCGACGCGATCGTGCTCAAGGACGGTCAGCAGGTCACCGAATTCCGCGAAGGCCTGCTGCCCTGGGCGCTGCAGACGCCGACGGCGCTCGTCTTCGACGAATATGATGCCGGCCGCCCCGACGTGATGTTCGTGATCCAGCGCGTGCTGGAGACCGAAGGCAAGCTGACGCTGCTCGACCAGAATCGCGTGATCCGGCCGAGCCCGTGGTTCCGCCTGTTCGCGACCGCCAACACGATCGGCCTCGGCGACACGACGGGCCTCTATCATGGCACGCAGCAGATCAACCAGGGCCAGATGGACCGCTGGAACATCGTCGTCACGCTCAACTATCTGCCGGCCGCGACCGAAGCGCAGATCGTGCTCGCCAAGTCGGGCGAATATGATCAGCCGGGCGGCAAGGAGACGGTGGAGAATATGGTCAAGGTCGCCGACCTGACCCGTCAGGGCTTCATCGCCGGCGACATCTCGACCGTGATGAGCCCGCGCACCGTGATCACCTGGGCGCAGAATGCGCTGATCTTCAAGGATGTCGGCTTCGCCTTCCGCCTGTCCTTCCTCAACAAGTGCGATGAGGCGGAACGGCCGCTGGTAGCGGAATATTATCAGCGCGTGTTCGGCAAGGACCTGCCCGAAAGCGTGGCGAAGCGGGCGGGCTGAGGCGAGGGGCGCTGCGGCGGACCGATGGCCGAACAATCTCCTCTCGACCAGTTCAAGGCGGTGCTCGCGGGCGCCGCGCGGGCGATCGCGCGCGAGCCGGAGATAGAGCTGGCTTTCACCGCCGACGCCCCGGCCGCATCGGGCAAGCACATCAAGGTGCCGATGCCCGCGCGCAATCTGCCGGCCGATCAGGTCGCAGAGGCGCGGGGCTTTGCCGACAGCTTCGCGCTGCGCCTGCGCCACCATGATGCGGTGATGCATGCGCGCGGTGCACCCGGCGACGCGGTGGCGCGCGCGGTGTTCGACGCGGCCGAACAGGCGCGCATCGAGGCGATCGGCACGCGGTCGATGGCCGGTGTCGCCGGCAATCTCGAATCCGCGCTGCGACTGCGCACGCGATCGGACCCGATCACGCGTGCGCGGGGGCGTGAGGAAGTGCCTCTGTCGACCGCCGTGGGGCTGCTGGTCCGCGAGCGGCTGACCGGACGCGCGGCGCCCGAGAGCGCTGCCGCCGGGCTCGCCATGGTGCGCGACTGGATCGAGGAGAAGGCAGGCGCCGATCTCGATTCGCTCGCGCTCGCGCTCGACGACCAGCAGGCCTTTGCGGTGCTCGCCACGCGGCTGCTCGAGGATCTCGAGCTGGTCGATGGCGAAATGACCCCCGACGACGCCGACAGCGAAGGAGAGGACGGCGAGGGCGAGGACGACAGCGAGACCGACGACGCCGACGACGGCGACGATTCGTCGGGCAGCGCCGCCGGCGAGGTCGAGGCGCGCGCTGAATCGGACGACAGCGCCGACGCCGACAGCGAGGGCGAGCAGCCCGGCGACGAGATGGCCGATGATGGCGGCGAGCAGGGCGACGACGGCGAGGAGGGCATGATGCCCGTCCGCCCCAATCGTCCGCCTGCCGATTATGGTCCGGGCTTCGATTATCACGCCTACACCACGCGCTTCGACGAAGTGGTGAGCGCGACCGACCTGTGCGACGATGACGAGCTCGGCCGGCTGCGCGCCTATCTCGACCAGCAGCTCGTCCATCTGCAGGGCGCGGTGACCAAGCTCGCCAATCGCCTCCAGCGCCGCCTGATGGCGCAGCAGAGCCGGAGCTGGGACTTCGATCAGGAGGAAGGCATTCTCGACGCTGCGCGGCTGGCGCGCATCATCGTCGATCCCGCCCATTCGCTGAGCTACAAGGTCGAGCGCGACACCGAGTTCCGCGACACGGTGGTGACGCTGCTGATCGACAATTCGGGATCGATGCGCGGGCGGCCCATCTCGATCGCCGCGATCAGCGCCGACATCCTCGCGCGCACGCTGGAGCGCTGCGGGGTGAAGACCGAGATTCTGGGCTTCACCACGCGGGCGTGGAAGGGCGGCCAGTCACGCGAGGAATGGCTGGCGGCGGGCCGTCCGCCCAACCCGGGGCGGCTCAACGATCTGCGCCATATCGTCTACAAGCAGGCCGACGAGCCATGGCGGCGCGCGCGCAAATCGCTCGGGCTGATGATGCGCGAAGGGCTGCTCAAGGAGAATATCGACGGCGAGGCGCTGCTGTGGGCGCATAACCGGCTGGTCGGGCGATCCGAGGAACGGCGCATCCTGATGGTGATCTCCGACGGTGCGCCCGTCGACGATTCGACGCTTTCGGTCAACTCGGGCACTTATCTGGAAAAGCATCTGCGCCAGGTGATCCACTGGATCGAGAACAAGTCGCCCGTCGAGCTGTGCGCGATCGGCATCGGGCACGATGTGACGCGCTATTATGCGCGGGCGGTGACGATCATGGACGCCGAGCAGCTCGGCGGCACGATGGTCGAACAGCTTGCCGGGCTGTTCGACCTGCCAGCATAAAAGATCAGGGCCGGAGCCTTTCGGCCCCGGCCCCCGCCTTCCCCGCTACGCCACCGGGGGAAGGCTGCCCTCGCTACGCAACCCGAGGGTATTCGGAAATTGGGGATCAGCAGCGGCTGTCGGACTTGTCGATCGCGCGGCCGGCCAGGGCGCCGACGCCTGCGCCGACGATGGTGCCGGCCGTGCGGTCGCCATAGCGGCCCACCGCGGCGTTGCCGATCAGGCCGCCGGCAATGGCGCCGATGATCGTGCCGCCGGTGCCGTCGTTGCGGCAGCGATAGCCCTGATAATAGCGGCGATCCTGGTAACGGTAGCCGTTGTCGTAGCCGCGATAGCCATTGTTATAATAGCCGCCATTGTAACCGCCATTGTAACCGCCGTTGTAATAGCCGCCATTGTAGCGGGGGGCCGCTTCGGCCGCGGCGGGGACGATCGCGCCGGCCGTCATCGCGAGGGCCGCGCCGATCATGCTCAGCTTGGTGATCATCTTGAAAACTCCTCCAGTCCTGCCGGCGGTTTCCCGCTGACAGGATTGCTTATGCCTTGAGTCGCTTGAGGCATCGCTGAACATGACTGTTAGCCATCGTTCAGCTTCGTCGCGCCGCTTCCCCTTGCGGCGCGCGCCGTTACAAGGCGGCGCGATGCCCCGTTTCCTCGCCTCGGCCCTGCTGCTCTTCGTGGGCACCGGCAATTATGCCGGGGAGGAGGCCCGCCCATTGCTCGGCCCGGGCGCGCCGATCCTGACGCGCCCCGTGCCGCTCGATCCGAGCGACCCGACGCGCAAAACGGCGGGTGTCCTGACCTTCCTCGGCGGATGGTCGCTGAGCAGCCCTGATCGCGCGTTCGGCAGCGTTTCCGCCATGACTGTGACGGCGGCGGCGAAGGGCAATCGCTTCACCATGCTCAGCGATTCGGGCGGGGTGATGATCTTCGATATGGACGGCGTGGGCCGGACGTCGAACATCCGCTTCATCGATCTGCCTGCCGGGCCTTATGGCGGCTTCAGCAAGGGCGCGCGCGATAGCGAGGCGATGGCGGTCGATCCGGCGAGCGGCAGGATCTGGGTCGCTTTCGAGAGTCGCAATCTCATCTGGCGTTATGCGCCGGGATTCGCGCGCGGTGAGCGGAAGGCCTGGCCGCCCGCGATCCGGGACTGGCCGAATGCGAGCGGGCCGGAGGCGATGGTGCGGCTCCGATCAGGGCATTTCGTGCTGATTGCCGAGGCGGCGCCTGGACCGCAGGGGGCCGATGATGCGCTGATCTATCCGGGCGATCCGACCACGCCGGGCATCAAGCCGCTACGCTTCGGCTACAGGCGGCCGGCGGGCTGGCGCGTCACCGATGTGGCCGAGCTGCCTGATGGGCGATTGCTCGTCCTCCACCGCCGCGTCCGCATGGCCGAGATGAAGGTGGCGTGGCTCGAAGGCGCGCCCAGGCTGGTGCGCGGCATCGATTCGCTGATTCGCGTGATCGACCTCAAGGGCGTGAAGGACGGCGGCGTGATCGACGGCGTCGACGTCGCGCATCTCGCCTGGCCGATGACTGCCGAGAATTTCGAGGCGATGGCGATCGGCGAGGAGAAGGGCCGCACGATCCTGTGGATCGCATCGGATCACAATTTCGCCTTCTACCAGCGCACGCTGCTGATGAAGTTCGCGCTGGGGGCGCTTCCCGCAGACATGACTCCGGCCCGCTCCACCGCCCGGATGACGCCCCCGAAGGAACGATGACCGGAAAGAGGAGCGGGCCGGCGCCACGCTCATGAAGCGAAAGGGGCCTTAGGCCGCCTGCTTCTTCGAGATTTCGCGCTTCAGGCGACGTGCCTTGAGGCTCAGCTTCTCGTCGTTGGTCTTGAGCAGCCAGTTGTCCAGGCCGCCGACATGCTCCACCGAACGCAGGCCGTGCGTCGAGACGCGCAGCTTCACGCCGCGCTCGAGCGAATCGGAGATCAGCGTGACATTCTGCAGGTTGGGCAGAAAGGTCCGCTTGGTCTTGTTGTTGGCGTGGGAGACATTGTGCCCCACCTGCCGGCCCTTGCCGGTCAGCTCGCAAATGCGCGACATGATTTTCGTCCTGAGTTTCGGTTGCCCGGAAAGTGGGGGCCACTAGCGGAGATGGCGATTCGCGTCAACCTTGAGGGGGATCATGAAGGAGCAAAGCCGGTGACCGAGCATGTCATCATCCTGTCGACCGCCCCGACCCGCACCGAGGCGGAAGCGATCGCCCGCGCGCTCGTGGAGGAAGGGCTGGCCGCCTGCGTCCAGATGCGCGCGATCGACAGCGTCTATCGCTGGGAAGGCAGCGTGGGGCAAGCCGCCGAAGTCGCTCTCCAGATCAAGACGCGCGCGGCGCGGGCGAACGAGGTCTCCGCGCGGATCGCCACGCTGCACAGCTATGACGTGCCTGAGATCGTCGTGATTCCCGTCGTCGGCGGAGCGCCAGCCTATCTTGGCTGGATCGACGAGGCGGTCGGCGGCTGATCGCGCTAGATGCCGCTGATCCCCGTCAGCTGCATCGCGGTGTCGCGCCACCAGGGCGTGTCCCACAGCAGGTTCATCGGGATGGCGAGCGCAAGGCATACCACCAGATAGATGATATAGGCGGGGTGGACGCGCTTCAGCCGGTAGAGGTCCCAGAGGAACATCGGGGCAAGCAGCACCAGCGGCCATATGTCCGCCGTCAGCGGGCTGTGCGGCAGCGTGCTCGGTAGCCAGCTGATGCGGTCGGTCGCGGCGGGCATCGCGGCGGCCGTGCCCATGATCATCAGTCGCTTGTGGAGGTCGGAATCGCTCCGCCGCACGGCGATCGCAAGGCCGATCAGGATCGCGAAGAGAATGCCCACCCGGATCTGGATCAGCATGATGTTGAGCATGATGCCGAAGATCGGCCGGATTTCGGCGGCGACCGGCGGCGGGCTGTTCCGGATCGCGTCCGCCAGCTGATAATGCATGGTCGGCACGAGCATGAAGCCGACGACGACCAGCGCGGGCGCAAGCACGAAGGACGTCATACCGAGCTGCTTGTGCAGCGCGGGCCGATCGGTCGCCATCAGGGTTGTCTGCGCCAGCAGCAGCAGCATCCACGCGCCCATCAACACGGCATGGGCGTGAAGCACCATCGGGAAGGAGGCTCTTTGCCCCGCCTCCACCGCAGCGACCTTCGCCACCGAATCGGGAATGAAGCCGACGAACACGGTGACCAGGAAAAGCCCGGCCATGAACACGTAGATCCAGCGATCGATGAACTGCGTCACGCCCCCCGGGGGCGACTTTCCAACGTCGATATCCGCAAGCGAAGCCATAGCACGTCCCCTCGCACTGGCAGCCGCAGGGTTTCTATCACGAAACGGGGACAGAAAAAATCGGTAGCGCAACGACAATGGGCGGAAAATGACTCTCGCCGTTATTTCTCTGTTATTTCAATGCGTGAGCTGCGCTCGCATCAATCGAGCATTGTCCTGAGCCGATAAAGCGCCTCGAGCGCCTCGCGCGGGGCGAGGGCATCGGGGTCGATTGCCGCCAGCGCTTCGCGCAGCGGATCGGCGGCGGGTTCGGGTTCTGCGGCCGCCGCGAAAAGCGGCAGATCGTCGAGCCCGGCCGCGATGCCGCCGGTCTTTTCGCGTCCCGCCTCGAGCTTCTTCAGCACATCGCGCGCGCGTCCGAGCACTGCGGGGGGCAGGCCAGCCAGCTTGGCGACGGCAAGGCCGTAGCTGCGATCGGCGGGCCCATCGGCGAGTTCGTGAAGCAGGACGAGGTCGCCTTTCCACTCGCGCGCGCGGACATGGTGGAGCGACAGCGCGTCGAGCCGGCCGGCCAGCCGCGTCAACTCATGATAATGGGTGGCGAACAGGCAGCGGCAGCGATTGGTCTCGTGAACCGCCTCGACCACCGCCCAGGCGATGGCAAGGCCGTCATAGGTGCTCGTGCCGCGCCCGACCTCGTCGAGGATCACGAAGCTGCGCTCGGTCGCCTGTGCGAGGATCGCGGCGGTCTCGACCATCTCGACCATGAAGGTCGATCGCCCGCGCGCGAGATTGTCCGAGGCGCCGACGCGGCTGAACAGGCGATCTACCAGCCCCAGCCGGGCGCCGGTCGCGGGCACGAAGCCGCCTGCCTGCGCGAGCACGGCGATGAGCGCATTCTGGCGCAGGAAGGTCGATTTGCCGCCCATATTGGGGCCGGTGACGAGCCACAGCCGCGACTGTTCGGTCAACCGGCAGTCATTGGCGACGAAGCGCTCGCCCGTCCGTGCGACCGCCGCCTCGACGACGGGATGGCGCCCGCCCTCGATCTCGATGCACGGCTGGTCGACGAGCAGCGGGCGGCACCAGCCGAGCGTGACGGCCAGTTCGGCCAGCGCGCTCGCCACGTCGAGCCGGGCCAGCGCATCGGCGGTGGCGGCGATGGCGTGGCGGCGCTCGACCGCCAGCGTCACCAGTTCCTCGAGATGCGCCTGCTCGGCGGCGAGCGCATGGGCGCCCGCCTGGCTGACGCGCTGCGCCTGTTCGTGCAGGTCGGGTGCGTTGAAGCGCACGACGCCGGCCAGCGTCTGTCGATGCGTGAAGCCCGATTCGGCGCGCATCAGCGGATCGGCGTTCCGCGCGGGGACTTCCACGTGATAACCCAGCACGCCATTGTGCCGGATCTTGAGCGAGGCGATCCCGGTCCGGTCGCGGTAGCGCGCCTCCAGCGCCGCGATCGCGCGGCGGCCGTCGCCGCCCTGCAGGCGCAGATCGTCAAGCGCGGCGTCATAGCCCTCGGCGATATAGCCGCCCTGCGAGGCATCGAGCGGCGGGCTGGGCACCAGTGCGCGCGACAGCCGGTCGACCAGCGCGCCATGTCCGTCGAAGGCCGGGAGCAGAGCCTTGAGCAGCGGCGGCATGGCGTCACTTTTCGCCAGCCGCTCGCGCATCAGCCGCGCTTCGCCCAGCCCGTCGCGAAGCTGCGCCAGATCGCGGGGGCCGCCGCGCCCCGCGACGAGGCGGCCGAGCGCGCGACCGATGTCAGGCAGGGCGCGGAGCGCGCCGCGCATGGCATCGCGCGCGCCACCGTCGCGGGCATAATGATCGACAAGATCGAGCCGGTCCTCGATCGCCGCGCGGTCCATCAGCGGCGCGCCGAGATCGGCGGCAAGAAGCCGCGCGCCCGCGCCGGTCACCGTGCGGTCGATGCAATCGAGCAGGCTGCCCGTGCGGCCGCCGGCCTGCGCCTGGGTGAGCTCAAGGCTTTCGCGTGTCGCGGCGTCGATCATCATATAGGCTGATCGGCCCTGCGCGACGGGACGCTGGAGGAAAGGCAGGCTGCCTTTGCCAGCATGATCGAGATAGGCGACGAGGCCGCCCGCCGCCGCCAGCTCGGCGCGGTTGAACTGGCCCAGCCCGTCGAGCGTCGCGACGCCGTAGAGCGCTTTCAGCCTTGCCTCGCCGCCTGCGCTGTCGAAGCTGCCGCGCGGGCGCCGCGCCGCGTCGGGTAGGTCGAAGCCTTCGGGCACGACGATCTCGGCCGCGCCGTAGCGCGCCAGCTCGGCATCGAGCGCGGCGCGCGGCACGCTGGCCAGCTCGAAGCGCCCGGTCGAGATGTCGGCGGCGGCGATCCCGATCTGCCCGCCCGCCTCGCCGACCGCGACCAGCCAGTTGGCGGCGCGCGAATCGAGCAGCGCTTCTTCGGTCAGCGTCCCCGCCGTCACGAAACGCACGATCGCGCGCGAGACGAGCGCCTTCGATCCGCGCGCCTTGGCCTCGGCCGGGCTTTCGGTCTGCTCGGCGATCGCGACGCGGTGGCCGCCGCGGATCAGCCGGGCAAGGTAGGATTCGGCGGCATGGACGGGCACGCCGCACATCGGGATCGGTTCGCCCAGATGCTCGCCGCGCGAGGTGAGCGCGATGTCCAGCGTCTGCGCGGCGGCGCGGGCGTCGTCGAAGAAAAGCTCGAAGAAATCGCCCATGCGGTAGAAGAGAAGGCAATCGCCCGCTTCCGCCTTCAGCGCCAGATATTGCGCCATCATCGGGGTCGGGGCAGCGTTTTTGGCCGGAGCGTGCATCGACCCTGACTAGCCGTCCGTCCACGCGCGGGAAACAGCGATACGCCCCCCGATGCGGCAGCCGTCATAAAAATTGGGGAAAAGCGCTTCCGCCGTTACGGCCCCGGCGGCTATGGCGGGGCAATGACAAGGAGAGCCGGTGGCATGAGCGAGGGATCGAACGTCCATTTTTCGGAGCGCGAGGCGCTGCTGTTCCATTCGGACGGTCGCCCGGGCAAGATCGAGATCGTCGCGACCAAGCCGATGGCGACCCAGCGCGACCTGAGCCTGGCCTATTCGCCGGGCGTCGCCGTGCCAGTCCGCGCGATCGCCGCCGATCCGGCCACGGCCTATGACTATACCGCCAAGGGCAATCTCGTCGCCGTCATCTCGAACGGTACCGCGATCCTCGGCCTCGGCAATCTCGGCGCGCTTGCCTCGAAGCCGGTGATGGAAGGCAAGGCGGTGCTGTTCAAGCGTTTCGCCGACGTCGATTCGATCGATATCGAGCTGAAGACAGAGGACGTCGATCGCTTCATCGACGCGGTCGAGCTGATGGAGCCGAGCTTCGGCGGCATCAACCTCGAGGACATCAAGGCGCCGGAATGCTTCATCATCGAGCAGACGCTGCGCGAGCGGATGAACATCCCCGTCTTCCATGACGACCAGCACGGCACCGCGATCATCTCCGCCGCCGGGCTGATCAACGCGCTCAAGATCACCGGGCGCGACATCAAGGATGTGCGCATGGTCGTGAACGGCGCGGGCGCGGCCTCGATCGCCTGCACCGAGCTGGTGAAGGCGATGGGCGTGCCGCACGACAATGTCCTGATGTGCGATTCGAAGGGCGTCATCTACCAGGGCCGCACCGAAGGCATGAACCAGTGGAAATCGGCGCATGCGGTCGAAACCGATGCGCGCACGCTGGAGGACGCGATGCGCGGGGCGGACGTGTTCTTCGGCCTGTCGGTCGCCGGGGCGCTGACGCCCGAGATGGTCGCGTCGATGGCCGACAAGCCGATCATCTTCGCCATGGCCAATCCCGATCCCGAGATCGCGCCGGGCGAGGTCCACAAGATTCGTCAGGACGCGATCGTCGCGACGGGGCGGTCGGACTATCCCAATCAGGTCAACAACGTCCTCGGCTTCCCCTTCATCTTCCGCGGTGCGCTCGACGTGCGCGCGACGACGATCAACGACGAGATGAAGATCGCGGCGGCGCAAGCATTGGCCGATCTCGCGCGCCAGCAGGTGCCCGAGGAAGTGGCGCTGGCCTATGGCGGCCGCGCGAGCAGCTTCGGCCCCGACTATATCATCCCGGCGCCCTTCGATCCCCGGCTGATCGAGATCGTGCCCGCCGCCGTCGCGCGCGCGGCGATGGATTCGGGCGTGGCCACCCACCCGATCCTCGACATGGTGGCCTATCGCCAGCAGCTGCGCGGACGGCTGACGCCGACCACCTCGACGCTGTCGCTCGCCTACGAAACCGCGCGCAGCCACCCCAAGCGCGTGATCTTCGCCGAAGGCGAGGAGGAAGTGGTGCTGCGCGCTGCGATCCAGTTCTGCGACGGCGGCTACGGCATTCCCGTGCTGATCGGCCGCGACGACGTGCACGATCGGCTCCGCGCGTTGGGGGTCGACGATCCCTCGCGCTTCGAGGTGCATAACAGCGTCCATTCGCCGCTCGTCCCCGCGATGGTCGACCGCCTCTATGCGCGGCTCCAGCGGCGCGGCTATCTGCGCCGCGAATGCCAGCGCATGGTCAATCGCGATCGCAACATCTTCGGCGCGCTGATGCTCGAAATGGGCGAGGCCGATGCGATGGTGACCGGCGTCACGCGCACCTACGCCCAGTCGATGCGCGAGATACGCCGGGTGCTCAATCCCGACGAGGGCAAGGCGCCTTTCGGCATCCATGTGCTCGTCGGGCGCGCGCATACCGTGTTCATGGCCGACACCACGGTCAACGAGCGGCCGACCGGCGAGGAGCTGGCCGACATTGCGGAGCGCACCGCGGCGGTCGCGCGGCGCATGGGGCAGGAGCCGCGCGTGGCGTTCCTCAGCTATTCGAGCTTCGGCAATCCGCCGGGCAAGTGGCTCGACAATATCCGCGATGCGGTGGAGCTGATGGACCAGCGGCGCGTGAGCTTCGAATATGAAGGCGAGATGGCGCCCGACGTCGCGCTCAATCCCGATGTGATGAAGAACTATCCGTTCAGCCGCCTGTCGGGGCCGGCCAATGTCCTCATCATGCCGGGGCTCCAGTCGGCCAACCTTTCGGCCAAGCTGCTGCGCGAGCTGGGCGGCGAATCGGTGATCGGCCCGATGCTGATCGGCATGGAGAAACCCGTGCAGATCGCGACCATGGGTTCGAACGCGTCGGACCTGATGACGCTGGCGGTACTCGCGGCTGCAGGGATCGCGCGGTAGGCAAATATCGCGCCGTTCGACCCGAACGACGGGATGCAGGATCAGCTCTCCTTGCCCGAGAGCTTGTCCTTGAGTGCAGCGAGCGCGCCGAACGGGCCCGCCTCGCCTTCGCTGAGCACGCCGGCGGCCTTCAGCGCCGCATCGGCATTGGGGCCGCGGGGAAAGGGATCGAGGGCGAGCGCCATCGTCTCCGCCGCCGCTTCGCCGAGGTCGATCGCGCCGCCCGTGTAGAATACGGTGTCGCAATCATCGGCCTCGAGCTCGATTTCCTCCTCGCCGCCGGCGGTCTCGCTCTCGGGGAGGAAGCGGATGGCGACGCGCTCCTCGACGTGCGCGACGATCGGTTCGTCGGTGACCACGCATGACTGGACGATGTCGGCCGTCACGCGGCCTTCGGCGAAGGGGAAGCCGTTCCGGCGCAGGACGCTGAACTGCGCAGCGAGCGAATCGATGGACTTCAGGCCGAATCGCCGGGCGAGCGCCGCGCGTTCATTGTCGTCGGCATCGATCGCGATCGTGCGCGCGCCGTCTCCGATCGTGTCGATCGCGACGGGCCGGGAAAATTCGGGCGTGGTCATGCCGCCTCCAGCGTGCCGGCGAGCAGCGCCGCATCGCTCGTCGCGGCGAGGCCGGCGGCCAAGGCGCGCAGCCGCGCCTCGACATGCGCCAGCGCGTCGGCACCCGGATCGGCGGCGCGATAGAGGTTGCGGACGAGCGCGGCCGGAAGGTCGCCGCCGGGCGCCATGCCCTCGCGCATCGCACCGATCCGCCCGCCCAGCGCGCCCAGCAGCTTGCCGACATGCTTGCCGACGACGACGTCGCCAATGCCGATCTCGCGCAGCTGGCCGTCCATGTCGTCGATGAACAATTCGGTGAGATGCACCGAGGGTGCGCGCAGCGCCTCGCTCGATTCCATGCGGACGAGCACGATCGACAGGATCGTCGCGAGCATGTCGAAGCGCCCGTCGATCGAGTCGGCAACGCGGCCTTCGACATACCAGTGCGGCGCGCGGCCGGCGCGCACGATGGCGCTGTAGAGGGGATTCAACGCCGCGCGGTCGTCGCCGCGGCGGAACAGTCGGTCGAGGATCGCCAAGCGTTCGGGCTCCAGATCAATGCCGCGCCCTTGTTCGGGCGCAATTCACCGCATATTGAGGCGTCGGGCGCGCGATGCAACGCCCTGCATGACGAGTATCGGGCGTGAAGTGGATTTGGAGAGCATGATGGTTTCGACGTCGCGGCGCACGCCGGTACTGGCCGCCCTTCTGCTGGCGGCGGCGGCGCTTGGCGGTTGCACCCAGGTGCGCGGTCATCAGGGCTATTATTTCGATCCCACGCTCGTCGCGACGATCGCGCCCGGCGTCGACAACAAGGAATCGGTGATGAAGACGCTCGGCCATCCGAGCTTCCAGGGCGAATTCACCGACAATGACTGGTATTATATCTCGCGCGAGACGCGCCAGCTCGCCTTCTCGACGCCCCGTCCGGTCGAACAGCAGATATTGCACGTCCGCTTCGACGGCACGGGCAATGTCGCCGCCGTGGACAATATGGGGATGCAGCTGGTCTCCAGGGTCCACCCCTATGGCAAGGTGACGCCGTCGCTGGGCCGCAAGCGCGGCTTCTTCGAGGATCTGTTCGGCAATATCGGCCAGGTCGGCACGATCCCCGGCGGCGGTGGCGCGGGCGACGGCCGCACGCCCTGAAGCCCCGGGGCCGGGATTGCCTGCGGCCCCCACGCCGTGCTAGCGCGACGATCCAACGGTCGGCAGTTCACCGAGGCGCCGCTGTCCCTTCGGGGACGCTAGACCTGCCAGCTCCATGGATGACACCCGGTTTTCCGGTGCCTCCTTCGCAAGACAGCGGCCAGCGATCGGTTTCGAGGCACAGCCGGATGACCCGATATGTCGCGACAGACCATTGCCCTCCTCATCGAGGATGTTTCCGCCTTTTCCCGCGCGCTCGCGCAGCAACTGCGCGCGGCTGACGAACCGCCCTCGCACCTCGGGCTCATGAACATGCTCGCGCGTGCGCGCGGGTTCCGCAACTTCCAGCATCTGCGCCGGACGCAGTCGGCCGAAGCCAGGTTGGAGGCGCCTGCCGCGCCGCCCGAGCCCGTCGACCATCGCCGGGTCGAGCGCGCGCTCAACCATTTCGACGCGAGCGGCAGAATGGTGCGCCTGCCCTCGCGGCGCGGGCTGCAGGCACTCTGCTGCTGGGCGCTATGGGCGCGGCTGCCGGCGGACGAAGCGCTGAACGAGCGCGCGATCAACGAGGCGCTCAATCGCTGGCATCTCTTCGGCGATCCGGCGCTGCTTCGGCGCGATCTCGTCGGTGCGGGGCTGCTCAGGCGCAATGTCGATGGTTCGGACTATCGCCGGATCGAGCGCAAGCCGCCCGCCGAGGCGCGCGTACTGATCCGCCACCTCGCGGCGCGCGGCTAGATATTCCCCGGCGTCCCGCGGGCACCCCCGCAGGACGTCAGAAGGGAACGTCGTCGTCGAGGTCGCTGTCGAACGGGCTGGCGCCGCGCGATCCGCCACCCTGGCCGCCGCCCTGATTGCCGCCTGCGCTTCCACGCGACTGGCCATAGCCGCCCGATGAGGACTGGCCGCCGGAAAAGCCGCCGCGATCGTCCTCCCAGCTACCCCCGCCGCCGCCACGGCCGCCCTCATCACGGCCGCCGAGCAGAACCAGTTCGCCACGGAAGCGCTGGAGCACGATCTCGGTCGAATAACGGTCCTGCCCGTTATTGTCCTGCCACTTGCGTGTCTGGAGCTGGCCTTCGAGATAGACCGAGGATCCCTTGCGCAGATATTGCTTGGCGATCTTGCCGAGATTCTCGTTGAAGATCACGACGCGGTGCCACTCGGTGCGTTCCTGGCGCTGGCCGTCGCGATCGTTCCACCGCTCCGACGTCGCGATCGAGAGATTGACGACCTCGCCGCCATTGTTGAGCGACCGCGCCTCGGGATCGTTGCCGAGATTGCCGACCAATATGACCTTGTTGACGCTGCCTGCCACGTCTTGCTCCTTCGCGAATTTATGATGTGGCTAGCGAGTCACGCGCGGCCGTTCAACCGGCGTGGGCACTTATCCCCAGTTACGGGTCAGAGCCCGGCCGCCGTCGCGGTCCAGAAGGTCAGCCCAGCCGCCGCATAGGCGATGACGAACAGATAGCCGACCATGAAGAGCGGCCATTTCCAGCCATTGGTCTCGCGCCGGGTGACCGCGATCGTCGAGATGCACTGCGGCGCGAAGACGAACCAGGCGAGGAAGGCCAGCGCGGTCGGCAGCGACCAGCGGCCCTGCAGCCGCTGCTCTAGCGAGACGGTCATCTTGTCTTCGTCCGACGAATCGATCGCGTAAACCGTCGCGATCGCCGAGACCGCGACCTCGCGCGCCGCCATGGCGGGGAGGAGCGCCAGCGCGATTTCGTGGTTGAAGCCGATCGGGCGCACCACCGTCTCGATCCCCGACGCGATGCGGCCGGCGAAGGAATAGTCGCTTTGCTTCACGCCTTCCGGCGCCTGCGGGAAGCTGGCGAGCAGCCAGAGCACGACCGTGGTCGCGGCGATGATCGTGCCCGCGCGCTTGAGGAAGATGATCGTGCGCTGCCACAGGCCAAGCACGACGTCGCCAAGGCGCGGCCACTGATATTTGGGCATTTCCATCATGAAGCCGCTGCCATGCCCCTTGGTCACGGTGCGGCGGAGCACCCAGGCGACGAGCAGTGCGCCGAAGATACCGGCGATGTAGAGGCAGAAGAGCACCAGCCCCTGCAGCCCGATCCCGCCCCACACCGCGCGATTGGGAATGAAGGCGGCGATGATCAGCGTGTAGACGGGCAGCCGCGCCGAACAGGTCATGAGCGGGGCGATGAGGATCGTCGTCAGCCGGTCCTTCGGATCCTCGATCGTGCGCGTCGCCATGATGCCCGGCACCGCGCAGGCAAAGGAGGACAGCAGCGGGATGAAGGCCCGGCCGGAAAGGCCGACGCGCGCCATCAGGCGGTCCATCAGGAAGGCGGCGCGGACCATATAGCCCGACGCTTCGAGCACGAGGATGAAGCCGAAGAGGATCAGGATCTGGGGCAGGAAGGCGACGACCGCACCCACGCCCGCGATCAGCCCCTCGACGATCAGCGATCGGAGGAAGCCATCGGGCATGGCCGCAGAGACCGTGTCGGACAGCCACTGCATGCCTTCCTCGATCCAGCCGATCGGCGCTTCGGACCAGGCGAACACCGCCTGGAACATGACGAACATCAGCGCCGCGAGGATGATGGGCCCGAACACGGGATGCAGCGCGATCGAATCGAGCCCGTGCGTCACCCGGCGCGCGGCGCCTTCGGAAACCGTCGCTGCGGCGGCGACCGCGCGGGCGCGGCGCTGGAGCGTGACGATATCCTCATGCTGCTCGCCCGCACCGGGGCGAATCAACGTCGCGCCATCGCCGACCATGTCGGCAACCTGCGCCTTCAGCTCGTCTATGCCCTTCTTGCGCACAGCGACCGTCTCGATCACCGGGACGCCCAGCGCCTGCGAGAGCTTGTGCGTGTCGATCTCCAACCCGTCGCGGCGGGCGAGATCGATCATGTTAAGCGCGACGACGGTGGGCAGGCCGAGCGCGATGAGCTGGAGCGCGAAGCGCAGATGGTTGTCGAGGTTGGAGGCGTCGACGACGATGACGAGCGCGGAAGGCAGGCGCTCGCCGGCCTGCGTGCCCATCACCACGTCGCGCGTCACGGCCTCGTCGGGACTGGAGGGTTCGAGGCTGTATGTGCCGGGCAGGTCGACCAGCTCGACCGGACGACCGTCTGGCAGCGCCATGCGCCCCGAATGGCGCTCGACCGTGACGCCGGGATAGTTGCCGACCTTCTGGCGCGCGCCGGTCAGCGCGTTGAACAATGCGCTCTTGCCGGCATTGGGATTGCCGACCAGCGCCACCATCGGCGACTGGTTCATGAGTCGATACTGACCGAGACGGCGGCCGCCACCACGCGGCGGATGGCGACGGTCATGCGCCCGACGCGGATGGCGATCGGATCGCGAGCGAAGCCGCCCCGGTGCAGCGCCTCGATGCTCACGCCTTCGTCGAAGCCCAGTTCGCGCAGGCGGCGGCCTTCATTGGCGGCAAGCGCGCTCCAGTCGATCGACAGGATGTGAGCTTCGCGACGCAGGGGAAGCTGATCGAGACGCAACGGCGCGGCGGTGGCACTCATGCTGCAAGCGATTATCAATAACAGCTTCGCGACGCCAGTGAATATGCAGACATGTTCGTCATTGCGAGACAGCGGAGCCGACGAAGCAATCCGGATCGGGATCGAAGGCAGAGGCCGGATTGCTTGGCTGTGCTCGCAATGACGGGGGCATCGCGTTGCCGATCGGGGTTACACCGCCGGATAGCGCAGCCGGCCGATGAAGCGCGACAGGCTGGGCATATGCTCGCGTCGCGCGAGCAGGCCGGCCTTGGCTTTCTCGAAATCCATGACGTTCTGGATGCGGCGTTCGAGGAAGGCGCGCGTGTCGGCGAAATCGGCGCTCTCGTCGTCGATGAAGACGAGGATCGTCGAGGCGTAGAGCGCCGACAGCGTCATGCGCTTGGTATAATGGTTGAAGTCTGCGGCGGTGTCGCCCGCCTGCCGCCACATCAGATCGGCGGTACGCCAGCCGAAGCGTGCTGCGGCGGCCATGTTCACCGGCATGGCGAGGATGGCGAGCGCGCGGCGCAGCGCCTCACGCTCGCCCGCGACGGCCTCCAGCCGGGTCGTGACGAGCGCGCGGATCCGATCGCGAATCTTCATCGTCGCGAGTGTCTCGGCCGGCAGCTTTTCCTGCATCACGCGGTCGACATGCCCGAACCAGGCATCGATCATGTCGATCGCGCCGCCGGGGAAGGCGAGGCGTGCGATGCCCTTGTCGATCCCGGCTTCGACCGCAGCATTGTCGATCGCCTCGGGCTTCCACCCGTCGAACGCGGCATGGATGGCGAGCCGGCCGCCAAGCCAGGCGCGGATCTCGTCGAGAGTCGGATCGTCGGGAAGCTTGTCCATGATGCTGATCCTAGAGATTGGCGTCCTCGAGGGGAAGCGCGGACGGCTTGCCGCGTCGCCGGACGAGGATGATCGCGACGCCGATCGCCGCCGCGCCGATCAGATCGGGCGTCGTCACCGTCTCGCCATAGGCGACGAAGCCGATCGTCGCGGCGACGATCGGTTGGGAAAGCAGCGCGAGGCCGACGATCAGCGGGCGGACATGCCCCATGGCGAAGACGAGCAGTCCCTGGCCGATGATCTGGCTGAACAGGGCGAGCAGCACCGGTGCGGTCCAGTCGGTCGGGATGATGCGCTCGCCAAAGGCCACGGCGAAGACGAGCAGCGGCACGATGCCGAAGATGGTCGAGAGCGCCAGCACGGGCCAGGGCATCAGCGTCGACCGCGCCCGATCGATCGCGATGAGGTAGAAAGTGTAGAGCAGTCCCGCGAGCAGGCAGAGCAGATCGCCGACCATATTCTGCGCGGACAGCTCGTAGGACCGCCCGAGCAACAGGATCGCGCCCGCCGCCGCAAGCGCCAGCGCCACGCCCTGCGACCGCGTCGGCCATGCGCGCGCAGCGATGAAGCCGTAGATCGGGAAGATCAGGCTGGTCGAATTGCCGAACAGGGTGGCGTTGGCGAGCTTGGTCTTGAGGATGCCGAGGTGCCAGCTGGCAAGGTCGGCCGCGAAGAATAGTCCGCCCAGCACCAGCGTCGCCCACAGCCAGGGCGTCATCCGCCCGATCGGCTGGCGCGTCACGCGCGTGAGGAGCAGCAGCACGGGTGCCGCGAGCGCGAGCCGCCAGAATGCCGAGGCGAGCGGGCCGATGCCGCCATGATCGGTCGCCATGCGCACGAAGAGCGGACCGAAGGCGAGTGCGACGTTGCCGAGCAGCAGCGCGACGAAGGCAAGCCGATCCACGCTTTGCGCAGGCGTGAATTTTCTTTCGCCGCCGGGTGAATTTGACTCGTGCATGCGGCCCTGTAGCGTCCTATGGGTCGGCAGTCTCGTTTCAAAAGGAAACTGATATCGTGCCCACTCTCTTCGATCCGATTCGCATCGGCGCCATCGATGCGCCCAACCGCATCATCATGGCGCCGCTGACGCGCGCGCGATCGACGCGCGAACATGTGCCGACCGAGATCATGCAGACCTATTATGCCCAGCGCGCTGGCGCCGGGCTGATCATCAGCGAGGCGACGGGGATCAGCCGCCAGGGCCTGGGCTGGCCCTTCGCGCCCGGGCTGTGGACGCCCGAGCAGACCGAGGCGTGGAAGCCGGTGACCGAGGCGGTGCACAAGGCCGGCGGGCGGATCGTCGCCCAGCTCTGGCACATGGGGCGCATCGTCCACCCCAGCTTCCTCGACGGCGAGCTGCCCGTCTCGGCCTCGGCCACGCGGGCGCCGGGCAAGGCGCATACCTATGAAGGCCGACTGGAATATGTCGAGGCGCGGCCGATCGGCATCGACGAGATTCCCGGCGTGCTCGACGATTATGCGAATGCCACGCGCAACGCGATCGCGGCGGGGTTCGACGGCGTGCAGATCCACGCGGCGAACGGCTATTTCATCGACCAGTTCCTGCGCGACGGCAGCAATCATCGCGACGACGATTATGGCGGCAGCCCCGAAAACCGCATCCGCCTGCTCCGCGAAGTGACCGAGGCAGTGGCGAGCGTCGCGGGCGCCGATCGCACCGGCGTGCGCCTGTCCCCCAACGGCGACAGCCAGGGTGTCGACGATAGCGCGCCCGATATCGTCTTCCCGCTTGCCGCGAAGGCGCTGTCGGATATCGGCATCGCCTTCCTCGAGCTTCGCCAGCCTGGCCCCGAAGGCACGTTCGGCCGCACCGAAGTGCCCAAGCAGTCGCCGGCGATCCGCAAGGCGTTCAATGGCGTGCTCATCCTCAATTCCGATTACACGCTCGATCAGGCGCAGGATGACGTCGCCTCGGGTGCGGCGGACGCGATCAGCTTCGGCCGTCCCTTCATCGCTAACCCTGATCTGCCTGCACGGCTTGCCAGCGGCGCGGCGCTCAATGCCGATTCGATGGCGACCTGGTACAGCCAGGGGCCGGAGGGCTATATCGATTACCCGGCGCTCGAAAGCGAAGCGGCCTGAATCCAAACCCCGTTCGTGTCGAGCGCAGTCGGGCCATCGGCACGGTGCCGGTGTCTCGACTGCGCTCGGTACGAACGGGGCGTTTAGCTGATCGGCACGAATCTCACCGGCAGGCCGTCGCGCGGGCGCGGAATCGGCCAAGCCTGCCAGTCCTTGCCGCTGCCTTCGGGCAATTCGATCCGGTAGCGCGACAGCAGATGCGCCATCAGCAGGCGGATCTGCATCGTCGCGAAATGCAGACCCAGGCACATATGCGCGCCGCCGCCGAAGGGGACCCAGGCATATTTGTGCCGCCCGCGCGACGCCTCCGGCGTGAAGCGCAGCGGATCGAAACGCTGCGGATCGGGCCACAGCTCGGCCATCTGGTGCGTGTAGGCGACGCTGACGCCGACGAAAGTGCCGGCGGGAATATGATAGCCGCCGAAATCGAACGCCTTGAGCGCGCGGCGCGGCAATGACGGCACCGGCGGCACGATCCTGAGCGCTTCCTTGAAGGCATATTCGGTAAGGACCAGCTGATCGAGCCGGTCGTGCGGCACGCCCTCGTCGTGGTTGAGGCCGAGGCCGGCAATCTCCTCGCGCAGCCTTTCCTGCCACTCGGCATTGCGGCCGAGCAGCATGACAAGGCTGGTCGCCGACGAGGTGATCGTGTCGTGCGCAGCCATCATCAGGAAGTTCATATGATCGACGATCGCGTCGTCGCTCAGCGGATTGCCCTGCTCGTCGGTGGCGCGGCAGAATTGCGAGAAAAAATCTTGCCCGTCGCTAGCGCGGCGCGCGGGAATCTTGCGGCGGAACATCTCGACCAGATAAGCGCGCGCCTTCACGCCGCGGTGCATGGCGGTGCCGGGGACGGGGATGCGGATGGGCGCGACCGATGCCTGCACCTCGTCGACAAAGGCCTTGTTGATCCGGTCGGCTTCCGGCCCCAGCGGCATGCCGAGGAAGCTCTCGGCGGCCAGATCGAGCGTCAGCGCCTTGATCGCATCGTAGAAGCGCAGCGGCTGGTTCGCCCAGCCCGATACCGCCTCGCCGATGCCGCGATTGAGCGCGCCGGCATAATGGCGCATCGGCTCGGGCTTGAACGCGACTGACAGCGTGCGGCGGTCGGCGCGATGCTTCTCGAAATCCATCAGCATCAGCCCGCGCGGGAAGAGCAGGTTGAGCATCGGCCCCCAGCCCTGTTCGGACGAGAAGATCTTGTCGCGGTCGAACAGCACGAGTTCGTTCGCCTCGGGGCCGACGAGCTGAACGGTGGGGCCGCCAAAGGCGTTGTTGCGATAGACATGCCCGTAGGTCGCAACCATGCGTCGGCCGAATCCGAGAGGATCCTTCAAGATTCTCAGCGTGTTGCCGATGACGGGAAGCCCGTCCTCCCCCGGGATCGCCGCCAGGGCTCGATCGGGATTGCGCGGCAGCCAGTGGGGGTTTGCCGCGAAGCTGTGGGCATAGGCCATGTCCGACGCTCCTCTCGTTATTGACACGAGTATAAATAAGCGACGGCGCGAAAGGAAGCGGGGTCAGTCGCTCAGCCGGTCGAGCCTCGGGGTCAGCCATTCGCGCAGCTTCGTGCGCGTCTGGTTGTGCATCAGGGGCCAGAAGAGGAGCAGCGCCAGAAAGGGCATGCCCATGGCGATCGCGATACCGATCGAGAGCAGGACGACCGCCGCGATCGTCGCTGTCGTGCGGATCAGCAGGCGCTGGCCATCGGGACCGAGCACGAAATCGCGCGGCGCCTGCTCATCATAAAGCGCGGCGGTGGTGAGGATGGGCCTGCCCTGATCGTCGGTCGCGCCCCCGCAGAGCAGGCGGACGAGGGGATGGGCCGTCGACCCCGCGCGTGGGGCAGGGGCGGCGCCGGGTTTCGCCGGCTCCATGCCCCCGACGCTCTCGCCGCTCCACGTATCAATGGTGATGAGCCGCCCCTTGCGTTCGACCACGCGATATCGCGAGGCGGGCGGCTCGCTCATCTCAGGCGAAGCGTTCCTTGAGCGCCATCATCGCGAGCGCTGCCTTCGCCGCCCCGCCGCCCTTGTCGCTCTCGGTCGGCCGCGCGCGGACCAGCGCCTGCGCCTCGTTCTCGACGGTCAGGATGCCGTTGCCGATCGCCAGCCCGTCGAGCGTGAGCGCCATGATGCCGCGCGCGCTTTCGTTGGAGACGACCTCGAAATGATAGGTCTCGCCGCGGATCACGACGCCGAGCGCGACGAAGCCGTCATAGCGCCCGGTTTCGGCAGCCATCGCGATCGCGCCCGGAACCTCGAGCGCGCCGGGAACGGTGATGGTCTCGTGGATGTGGCCGGCGTCCTCGATCGCGGCGCGCGCGCCTTCGATCAGCAGGTCGTTCAGATGGTCGTAGAAGCGGGCTTCGACGATCAGGATGCGCGCCATCAATCCTCCTCGGCACAGGGTATCGGACGCTCGCCGACGATCGACAGGCCGTAACCGTCGAGGCCGATGAGCGTGTGGTGGGTGTTGGTGAGCAGGATCATGTCATGCACGCCCAGTTCGGTCAGGATCGTCGCGCCGACGCCATAGTCGCGCAGTTCTTCCATGTCGGTCGCCTGCCGCTGGCCGGCGCGCGTCTCGATCGCCATGGTGAAGGCGTCGGCGCGCGGCTTGTTGATGACGACGACGACACCGGCGCCCTCGCGCCCGATTTCCTCCATCGAACGGCGGAGCAGCGCGCCGCGCGACCCTTCCTCGCCGAACATGTCGCCGAAGGGCGACAATGCGTGCATGCGCACCAGCGTCGGCTTCTTCGGGTCGATCTTGCCTTTGACCAACGCCACCTGCTCGGTGCCGCTCGCCTTGTTCCAGAAGGTCATGGCGATCCATTCGCCGCCCCACTTGCTGGTGAAGCGGGCCTCGGCGCGCTTTTCGACCAGATGGTCGTAGCGGCGGCGATAGGCGATCAGATCGCGGATCGTGCCGATCTTGAGGCCGTGAAGCTGCGCGAAGGCGACGAGATCGTCGAGCCGCGCCATCGTGCCGTCGTCCTTCATGATCTCGCAGATCACGCCGGCGGGATTGAGGCCAGCGAGGCGCGAGACGTCGACCGCCGCCTCGGTATGGCCGGCGCGGACGAGCACGCCGCCCTCGCGCGCGACGAGCGGGAAGACATGGCCCGGCGTCACGATGTCGGTGCTGCCCTTGGACGCGTCGATCGCGACCGAGATGGTGCGCGCGCGATCGGCGGCGGAAATGCCCGTCGTCACGCCTTCTTTCGCCTCGATCGAGACGGTGAAGGCGGTTTCGTGGCGCGTGCCGTTGTTGCGGCTCATCAGATCGAGCCCGAGCTGCTCGACGCGCGGCTTCGACAGCGCGAGGCAGATCAGTCCGCGCCCGTGCGTCGCCATGAAATTGATCGCGTCGGGGGTCGCCATCTGCGCGGGAATGACGAGATCGCCTTCATTCTCGCGATCCTCGTCGTCGACGAGGATGAACATGCGGCCGTTGCGCGCCTCGTCGATAATCTCTTCGGGCGTGGACAGGAAGGCGTGGCGAAGCCGCGCGACTGCGGGTTCAGCGTCGGGCACGATATTGCTCCATGCGACCCAGATAGCGGGCCAATATGTCGATCTCGATGTTCAGATCGCGGCCGATCGCGAGATCGTCGAAGGTGGTGACCGCGGCGGTGTGCGGGATGATGTTGAGCCCGAAGGACACATCGGCGCCATGATCCTCGACGCTGTTGACGGTCAGCGAGATGCCGTCGAGCGTGATCGATCCCTTGGGCGCGATATAAGGCGCGACATCGGGGCCGGCGGTGACGGTGAGGCGGATCGAATCGCCTTCGTCGCGCAGCCCGCTGATCCGGCCGATGCCGTCGACGTGCCCGGTGACGATATGGCCGCCCAACTCGTCGCCCAGCTTCATCGCGCGCTCGAGGTTGAGGCGGCGATCCTTCTGCCACATGCCCGGCGCGGTGCGCGCGATGCTCTCGGCCGAAATGTCGACGACGAACCAGTCCGGCCCCTTTTCGACCACGGTCAGGCAGGCGCCCGAACAGGAGATCGACGCGCCGAGGTCGACCGAGGCCATGTCATAGCCGCAGGCGATGGTCAGGCGCTGGTCGCCGCGCTCTTCCACGCCGACGATGCGGCCGATGTCGGTGATGATTCCGGTGAACATTCAGGTCAGCTCCGCTGGCGCTCGTAGACCTCAAGCCGGTCGCTGCCAAGCGTCCGCGCGTCCGCGATCCGCCACCGCCCGTGCGCGGCCGAGAGATCGGCCAGCCCGATGTCGCCGATCGCGGCCCGGCCTGCGCCGATGACGATCGGCGCGCGGTAGACGATCAGCCGGTCGACAAGATCGGCGGCGAGAAAAGCGGCGCCCGCGCCCGCGCCGCCCTCGACGAGGATATGATCGACATTTTCCGTCGACGCGATGGCGGCTGGGGAAAGCAGTGCCTCCCACCCTTCGGGCGCCGGTCCGCGCGTCAGCACGGCGCGGCGCGGCGTTCGTGCTTCGAGCCCGGCGAGGCGGACGTCGAGGCGCGGTACGTCGGCCTCCAGCGTGCCGCGGCCGACGACGATCATCTCGCAGCGCGCGCGTTCGAGGTGCGCGTGGGCGCGCGCCGCATCGCCGGTGATCCAGCGGCTCGATCCGTCGGCCAGCGCGATCCGCCCGTCGAGCGAGGTGGCGAGCTTGAGCGTGACATGCGGGCGGCCGAAGCGGCGGCGCGTCAGGAAACCCTCGATCGATCGTGCGCAATCCCTTGACAGCACGCCGTCGGTCACATCGATGCCGGCGGCGCGCAGCCGGGCATAGCCTTCGCCGGCGGTACGCGGATCGGGATCGACCAGCCCGCCCACGACGCGGGCGACGCCGGCCTCGATCAGCAGGCTGGAACAGGCGGGGCCGCGCGGGCTCTGATGGGCGCAAGGCTCAAGCGTGGTGTAGCAGGTCGCGCCCCGCGCCGCCGCGCCGGCCTCGGCCAGCGCCATCGCTTCGGCGTGGGGGCGGCCGCCGGGCTGGCACCAGCCGCGCCCGATCACCCGGCCATGCCTGACGAGCAGCGCACCGACATTGGGATTGGGCGCGGTCAGCCCGCGTCCGCGCGATCCAATCGCGGCGGCGGCGGCCATGAACCGTTCGTCGGGGCTCAAAGCCCCCACCGGTTGAGCGCGTCGTCGACCTTCTTGAACTGCGCCTGGCGTTCCTTCTGGAGCGCTTCGAGCTTTTCCTGCTCGGCTTTCTTCTTGGGCTCGTCGATCTTCTGCTGCGCGCGGATCTCGGCGAGGCTGCGATCGAGCGGCCAG
Organism: Sphingomonas sp. EU05-FHT14C10; assembly: GCF_058790595.1. NCBI lineage: Bacteria > Pseudomonadati > Pseudomonadota > Alphaproteobacteria > Sphingomonadales > Sphingomonadaceae > Sphingomonas > Sphingomonas sp. EU05-FHT14C10. The sequence goes on from NZ_JBYTEN010000009.1 coordinate 70,919, forward strand.
CTCTGGACATAAACGATGTCGCGCTTCCACGGGCGCTTCAAATCGTCGGTGTCGTAGAAGAAGGCGGTCACCACCACGATCGTCGTCGCCAGCGCGAGAAAGCCGAAGATCAGCTCATGCCGCTGGCGCCCCGACAAGAAGATGCGCAGGTCGCGGATCGCCGCCACGGGATTGAAGAAGCGCAGGAAGGTCATGGTCTCAAAGATAGGGGCAAGCGGGGTCCGATGCTACCCCGCCTGCTTAACCCCCTGTTTGGAAACGGCACCGGCCCGCTCCCCCACCCGGCCTCCCACTCAGTGTACCTTTGATGGGAGGCTGGGTGGGGGGGGTGGGCCGGTGCCGCGAAAGGCGCGCGGCGCGCCCTCCGAAGCTCGCGTCACGCCTTCATTTCGAAGCGGACGGTGAGCGTTTTCCAGCCTTCCACGGGCGCCCCGTCGCGTGTCGCGGGGCGGAACCGCCAGCGGCTCAGCGCCTGCCGCAGCGTGACGCTTGAAAAGGCGTCGTCGTCGGATGCCACTATGTCTGCGGATTTGACGCGCCCGTCGCTGCCGACGAGCACGCGGACGACGACTTTGCCCTCGCGCCCCATGCGCTGCATCGCGGGCGGATAGGGCGGCTGGAACGCGCCGGCGAAACGCGGATCGGGGCTTGCGTCGACGAGCACGGGCGGGGGTGGATCGATAGGTGTGGGCTCTATCCGCGCCTCGCTGCCGTTGTCGCTGGAGGGAAATAGCGGATCGACCGGGCGGATTATGATGTCTGGGCGGTCGGTCCTGGTCGGTTCGAGGGGCTTCGGTTGGTCAACGGGCCGCTCCGCCCGGGCATGCGATTTGGGTGGGTCGAGATTAATCGGCGGCGGCGGTGGCGGATCAGAAGGGATCAAGATCGTGGTAAGAATCGTAGGCTTCAGCTTCGGAACATAATCCCCCCGGATCAGGAGGATCGCGGCCAGCCCGGCGGCGTGGATCGCGATCGTCGCGGTGAGCGCGGTCGGGGACAGGTTTTTCCGTTGTGCGTAACCCTCTCTCTGCATGGCATCCTCCATCCATGCGGCCACCCCAAGAGCGGTAGCCGTTCAGAGACGTTACAACATAACATAATCGGAGAAAAGAGATCAGCCGCCCAACCTTCGGATGGTCTCCTCGCGGCCGATGAGCGGCAGCAGCTTGCCCATGTCCGGGCCATGATCGCGGCCGGTGAGCGCAAGGCGAAGCGGCAGAAACAGCGCCTTGCCGCCGCGCCCGGTCGCGGCCTTGGCGGCGCCGGTGATCGCGTGCCAGGGGTCGGCCTGCCAGTCGGCGTCGCGCGCGGCAGCGGCAGCGGCGGCGATCACCGGTGCGCTGTCGGGATCGGGGGCAGGCGCCTCGATCGGTCCGGTGACGATCCGCCACCAGTCGGCGGCCTCGGCGACCGTCGAAAGGTTGGGGCGCACTGCCTGCCAGCCGGCCTCGCTCATCCCGGCGGGCAGGCGGGCCGCGACCGCATCATAATCGAGCTGATGGACGATGCGTGCGCTGAGCGCCGCGAGCTCGGCATCGTCGAAGCGCGCGGGTGCGCGGCCGAAGCGCGCGAAGTCGATCCCCGCGATCAGCGGCGCCGAATCGACCAGGGGCTCGACCGGATCGGCGGTGCCGATACGCGCTAGCAGCGACAGGATCGCCTGCGGCTCGATGCCCTGTTCGCGGAACGCATCGACACCAAGCGCGCCGAGCCGCTTGGACAGCTTGCCTTCGCTGCCGACGAGCAGCGCCTCGTGCGCGAAGGCCGGGGCGGCGGCACCCAGCGCCGCGAACATCTGCAACTGCGCTGCGGTGTTCGAGACATGATCCTCGCCGCGCACGACATGCGTGATGCCCATGTCGACATCGTCGATCGCCGAGGGCAGCAGATAAAGCCACGACTCGTTGGCGCGACGGATCACCGGATCGCTGAGCAGCTTCGGATCGAAATGCTGCGGTCCACGGATCAGATCGTCCCACGCGATCGGTGCAGCATGATCGAGCTTGAAGCGCCAGTGCGGCTTGCGTCCTTCGCCCTCGAGCACTGCGCGATCGGCGTCGCTGAGATCGAGCGCCGCACGGTCATAGACGGGGGGCAGTCCGCGCCCCAGCAGGATCTTGCGTTTCAGCTCAAGCTCTTGCTGCGTCTCGTAGCAGGGGTAGACATGGCCGCCCGCGCGCAGCATTTCGAAGCGCGCCTCGTAAAGCGCGAAGCGTTCGGACTGTCGCGCCTCGCCGTCATGATCGAGCCCCAACCATTCGAGGTCGGCGCGGATCGCCTCGACGAAGCGCTCCTCCGATCGCTCGGCATCGGTGTCGTCGATGCGCAGCATGAAGCGACCGCCGGCCTTGCGCGCCCACAGCCAGTTATGGATCGCGGTGCGGATGTTGCCGACGTGCAGCCGCCCGGTCGGCGACGGTGCGAAGCGGGTGACGACGCCGGCCATCACACCGACCGGAAGGCGTTGGTGATGGGATAGCGGCGATCGCGCCCGAAATTGCGGCGGCCGAGCTTCACCCCCGGCGGCGCCTGCCGGCGCTTATATTCGGCGATGTAGAGCAGCCGCTCGATCCGGATCACCGTGTCGCGGTCGAAACCGCGCGCGACGACATCGTCGACCGACAATTCATCCTCGACCAGCCCGAGCAGGATCGGATCGAGAACGTCGTAGGGCGGCAGGCTGTCCGAATCCTTCTGGTCGGCGCGCAGTTCGGCGGTCGGCGGCTTGGTGATCACGCGCTCGGGCATCACCGGCCCGTCGGGGCCGAGCGCGAGGCGCGGGCGGTGCGCGTTGCGCCAGCGCGACACAGCGAACACCGTCGTCTTGTAGGCGTCCTTCAGCACCGAATAGCCGCCGCACATATCGCCATAGATGGTGGCGTAGCCGACGGACATCTCGCTCTTGTTGCCGGTGGTCAGCACCATGTGGCCGAACTTGTTGCTGATCGCCATTAGCGTGACGCCGCGGATGCGCGACTGGATATTCTCCTCGGTCAGGTCGCGCGGGCGGCCCTCGAACAGCGGCGCCAGCATCGCGTCGAACGCCTCGACCGCCGGCTCGATCGGCACGCTGTCGAGCTGGACGCCGAGCAGGCGCGCGCATTCGGCGGCATCTTCGAGCGATTCCGTGCCGGTGAAGCGCGACGGCATCATCACGCAGCGCACGCGATCCGCGCCCAGCGCATCGACCGCGACCGCCGCCGACAATGCGCTGTCGATCCCGCCCGACAGGCCGAGCACGACGCCCGGAAAGCGATTGGCGTTTACATAGTCGCGCAGGCCGACGAGCATGGCGTGATAAATATCGCCCGGATGCGGATCGAGCGGAGCGATCTCGCCGGGCAGGCAGCGCCAGCCGCGGCCGATGCGCTCCCACTGCGTCGTCACCAGCGTCTCTTCCCAGTCGGGCAATTGCCAGGCGATCGTCGCGTCGGCGTTCATCACGAAGGATGCGCCGTCGAACACCAGCTCGTCCTGCCCGCCGACGCGGTTGAGATAGGCGAGCGGCAGGCCGGTCTCTCCAACGCGCGCAGCGGCGATCTTGCCTGATCGCAGTTCGTCCTTGTCGATCTCATAAGGGCTGCCGTTGGGGACGATCAGCAATTCGGCGCCCTCGGCCTTCAGATGCGCGCAGACGGCGGGGAACCACATATCCTCGCAGATCGGCAGGCCGATGCGGACGCCGCGAAACGCGATCGGTGCAGGCAGGGGGCCGCTGGCGAACAGTCTTTTCTCGTCGAAGGTGCCGTAATTGGGCAGCTCGTGCTTGCGGGTTACCGCCGCGATCCGTCCGCCGTCGAGCAGCGCGAGCGCATTGTAAAGCAGCCCGTCCTCGCAGATCACCGTGCCGACGATCATCGCCGGGCCGCCGTCCGCGGTCGCCGCCGCCAGTCCGTCCAGCGCCTCGGCGGCGCGCGCGATCAGCGCGGGCTTCAGCACCAGATCCTCGGGCGGATAGCCGATCAGTTGCAGCTCGGGGAAAACCACGAGATCGGCGTCGGCTGCCCTGGCGCGCCATTCGATCATCCGCGCGGCGTTGCCGGCGATGTCGCCCACGCGCTGGCCGGCCTGGACGAGCGCGATCTTCAGACTGTCCGTCACTTGGCCGTCATACCCCGATCCGTTCGTCCCGAGCGAAGTCGAGGGACGTTTGCGCTTGCCGGAATGGTCCCTCGACTTCGCTCGGGACGAACGGAGACGGTCGGAACCAGCCGGTCGCCGCCGATCTAGGCGCGGCGGCCCGCGCGGGCAAGCGTCCCCCTTCCCCTTGCGGCGGACGCTGCTAAAGGGCATCGCGACTGAGCACCCAGAAAATGCGGGACCATCCACGATGAAGATCATGTCGGGCAATTCCAATCTGCCGCTGGCCAAGGCCATTGCGTCCTATCTGGAAATCCCGCTGACCGAGGCGGCCGTTCGCCGCTTCGCCGACGAAGAGGTCTTCGTCGAGATCCGCGAGAATGTGCGCGGCGAGGATGTCTTCGTCGTCCAGTCGACCGGCTATCCCGCCAACGACAATCTGATGGAGCTGCTGATCTGCATCGATGCGCTGAAGCGTGCATCGGCCAAGCGCATCACGGCGGTGATCCCCTATTTCGGTTATGCACGCCAGGATCGGAAGCCCGGCCCGCGCACGCCGATCTCGGCCAAGCTCGTCGCCAATCTCATCACCGTCGCGGGCGCCAATCGCGTGCTTTCGGTCGATCTCCACGCCGGGCAGATCCAGGGTTTCTTCGATATCCCGACGGACAATCTCTATGCCGCGCCGGTGATCTCGGCCGATATTCACGCGCGCTTCGGCGGCGAGAATATCATGGTCGTCTCGCCCGACGTCGGCGGCGTGGTGCGCGCCCGCGCGCTTGCGAAGCGGCTCGACAACGCCCCGCTCGCCATCGTCGACAAGCGCCGCGAGAAGCCGGGCGAAAGCGAAGTGATGAACATCATCGGCGATGTTTCGGGCCGCTTCTGCGTCCTCGTCGACGATATTGTCGATTCGGCGGGTACGCTGTGCAATGCCGCCGCTGCGCTGCGCCAGGCCGGCGCCAAGGATGTCGTCGCCTATTGCAGCCACGGCGTGCTTTCGGGCGGTGCGGTCGCACGGGTCGAAGCCTCGCAGCTCACCGAACTGGTCGTGACTGATTCGATCCAGCTGCCCGAGGGTGCGGAAGGCGCGAAGCATATCCGCATGCTGACGATCGCGCCGCTGCTTGCCGAGGCGATCAAGCGCATCGCCGACGAAAGCTCGGTGTCCTCGCTCTTCGATTGATCGCGGGCTTGCGCGCGGGAGCCATTTCCTCGCGCCGTTCGGGCTGAGCTTGTCGAAGCCCTTTGCTTTTTCTTTCGCATGCAGGGGAAAGAAGGGGCTTCGACAAGCTCAGCCCGAACGGCGGGTGGCCTTTAAAGCAGCCAGTCGAGCGCGGTCTTCGCCAGCGAATGGCTGGGCCAGGCGATGTGGATGATGGCCATCCCGACGCCCCAGGCCAGCTTCACCAGCCCGTAAAAGGCCAGCAGCACGATTGCGGCCAGCGCGACGATCAGCGTCGTGCCCGTCCTGCGGCGGATGTTGCTGGGCGAGACAGGCGCACGCGAACGCGCCCTGTAGTTTCGGTCTTCATGCCGCCCCCGGATCGCATCGATCTCGGCGCGGATATCGTCGGTCGTCGTCAGACTCCGATCAGGTCGGTGCATGCGAGCGTCCCCTTCTCGATGCGGTTCCGCAGAGTAAACGTGGCCGATGCCATTATGTAAAGTGTTAAATGGGCGCTCTGGCGGCATCGCCCGCGCTGGGCTAGGCCGGCGTCATGCTCAGTGATCGCGATATCGCCCTCGCCAACGCTCTTGCCGATGCGGCAGGCAAGGTCGTCCGCCCCTTTTTCCGCGCGCCTTTCTCGGTCGAGACCAAGGCCGATGCTTCGCCCGTCACCGAGGCCGATCGCGCCGCCGAAGCCGCGATGCGCCGCCTGATCGAGGCGGAATCGCCGCGCGACGGCATCATCGGCGAGGAATATGGCGCAAAGGAAGGGACGAGCGGGCGCACCTGGGTGCTCGATCCGATCGACGGCACGCGCAGCTTCATGGCGGGGCGGCCGATCTTCGGCACGCTGATCGCATTGCTCGTCGAGGGCTGGCCGGTGCTGGGCGTGATCGACCAGCCGGTGGGGCGCGAACGCTGGCTGGGCGTGACGGGGCAACCGACCTTGTTCAACGGCAAGCCCGTCCAGACGCGCCCGTGCCGCGAGATCGAGGCGGCGGTGCTCGCCACGACCAGCCCGCATCTCTTCGGCGAGGAGGAATCGCATCGCTTCATGGGGCTCGTCGCCACCGTCGCCCGGCGCACCCAGCCCATTTATGGCGGCGATTGCTATAATTACGGGCTGCTTGCCTCGGGCCATATCGACCTCGTCGTCGAGGCCGGCTTGAAGCTCCACGATTTCGCGGCGCTGGTCCCGGTGGTCGAGGGCGCGGGAGGGCGGATGTGCGACTGGGCGGGCGAACCGCTCGACGCCGACAGCAAGGGCGACGTGATCGCCGCCGGCGACCCGGCGCGGATCGAGGATATACTTGATGCGCTCGCACCGCACGATCATTGAGCTTGCGCGTCAGTGATTTAGCTGTATTATATAAATAATACAGTGGAGATGACGATGCTCAGCCTGCTCCTTGCCGCCGCCGCGATCCAGATTCCCGCAGAACCCGATCTGACCAGGCAGATCGCGGCCAGCGATACCGCGCTGTTCGATCTCTATTTCAACCGCTGCCAGCCCGATGTGCTGCGTACGATGGTGACGCCCGATATCGAATTCTATCACGACAAGGGCGGCGTGATATCGCGCGACGCGACCGCCTTCGTCGCCGACTATGACAAGAGCTGCCACGAGAAGCTGAAGCCCGATGCCTGGCGCTCGCGCCGCGAACTGGCGAGCGAAAGCCTGCATGTCTATCCGGTCCCCGGCTATGGCGCGATCGAGGAAGGCGACCACCGCTTCTACGAACGACAAGGCGACGGACCCGAGAAGCTGGTCGGCGAGGCGCATTTCGTAATCCTGTGGGCGCTCGCCCCCGACGGCTGGAAAATGGCGCGGACGCTCAGCTACGGCCACAAGGCGGTGAACTGAGGGCTCAGAAGATCCCGAGGAGTTTCTTCCGCTGATCCTTGCGCTCGGCCTTGTCGCTGCGCCCGCTTTCCGATTTGGCCGTGGTGCCGTGGCCGACGTCGTCGCGTGTCTTGCCCTTGGTCGTGCGTTGCCGGTCGGCGGTCGCGCCGGCAAGCACGGGGCCGCAACTCGCCGACTTCGCATCGCCGATGTCGACGAAGGCCAGCACCGCCGCCACGGGTGAGGCGACGACGCCCAGCCCGATCGCGGCGCCTGCGCGCCCGATCAATTGGCCGCTGATCGGGTTGATCCTGGGCGCCGCGAAATAGCCGCCCAGGCCGACCGGCGACTGGCCGGAGAAGAGGCTGACCTTCTTGCCGTCGGCGCGCAGCGCCATGTCGAGCGCCTCGGTCCGGAAGCTGAAGCCGCCGCGTGCGACCACGACATTCTTCTGCGTGTCGATCAGGATCGGGTCCGCCGCCGCTACGCCATCCTGCACCGTGAACGCGATCAGCCCGCAATTGATCTCGACGGGCTTCTTCAGCTTGTCCTCGAACATCTTGGTGATGAAGGTGCCGATATCGAGTTCGGCGAGCTGCGCGTTCTGCGTCCACATCGTCCCCTGCGGCACGATCACCGCGATCCGTCCGTTCGCGGTCGACAGCGAATCATGGACGGTGTCGCCGAGCCCGACCATCTGGACACGCGCCCTGACCGTGCCCGTCGTCCCGGCCTCCGCAACGCCGAAGCCCTTCAGCAACAACCCCATCGGCGTCGGCGACAGGCGGATGTCGTAGCTGGTCCTGACCGGCTTAGCACTGGCGTCGATCGCGATCTGCGACGTGACGTGCCCGCGCGCCATGTCGAAGGTCAGCGGATCGAGCGTCAGCAGTCCGTGATCGAGCGTCAGCGCCATGGCGAGGTTGGAGACCGGGAAATCCTCTGCCTTGATCCGACGCACGCTGTAGTTGACGCGTGCATCGAAACTCTTGACCGCATCCACGCGGAGCGGCGCATCGGGCAGCAGGCGCGGGCGCCCATCGACCTGTCGCACGGCGCCCTTGTTGCCCATCGCCTCCAGCCGTTTCGGGTCATAGCCGACCCACGCGCCGGCATCGACGATATCGAGCGTGTCGGAGGCCAGATCGGCGTCGATGCGCAGGCGCGGTGCGGGCATGGTGATCGTCATCTTGCCGGCCACATCGCTGCTGCCGACAAGCCCCTTCATACCGGTGAAGCGCCATTCATTGCCATGTCTGGTCAGCGCGGAGGACATGCGCCAGCCGCGCGTATCGGGCACGGCGACGCCCATGAAGCCGAAGAGATCGGCCATGTTCGGCCCGCGCACCGCGACGCGCAGCTTCGCATCCTCGATGATCGTCGTGCCTGGAAGCGTGCCCGCCACCATCATCACCGTGCCGCCCGATCGCGCGTCGAGCATGAAGCGGTTCTGCCCTCCGGCGAGCGTTTCGTTCGGCGAATCGAGCCGGCCGGCCAGCGTGAAGCGCCGGTCGCGCAGCCGCCCGTCGCCCTTGAAGCTGATCCGGTCCTGCAGCCGGTTGTCGGTCGCGCGCACAGTGTCGATGGCGATGTCGGCGGCGAGGTCCATGCGCGGGTCGATATAGCGGATGCTTGTCCCCGCGATGGCTGCGCGGCGGATCGTCGGCAGGTCCAGCGGCTTGCCGCTTGTCTGCCCGAACGTCCAGCTATTGCGCCCGTCGCGCGCCCATTCGAGGTCGATCTTGCCGCCGAACAGCTGGAACCAGTCGGCGCGGCGCTTGCCGAAGATCAGCGGGAAGGTCGGGATCCAGCTTTCGACCAGTCGCGCCTCGAACAGGCGCGGGCGGCTTGCCCATGCCGGGTTGGCGACCGCCATGTCCTCGGCGAGGAACTTGATGTCGAGCGGCGCGAAATAGAGCTGGAAATCGCCGCCGACGCTGACCTGCCGGCCAAGGCTGCGGCTGGCAAAGCGCTCGAAATAGGGTTTCAGGAAACGGCCCTTGGTGATGTAGAGCACGGCCCATAGCAGGAAGATCAGCAGCACGATCCCGGCCACCACGCGCCCCGCGATGCGTAGCGCGCGCCGCGCGGACTCGCCGCGCGATCGGTGCAGCGGGGCATCGACGGCTATGCTCGTCATGCTGTCCATGGAGAAGGCAACCCACCGGCTTCCCGCCGGTTCCCGTCGTTTCGGCCGCGCGGTTGCATTGCCCGTCGCTTTCGGTTATGCGCCCCGCCTTCATGCGATCGAGAGACTGTCCGGCTGTATGGGCTGCCGAGGCCGTCTGCAATCGTCGAACATAAGGAGACGAAAATGCCCAAGCTGAAGACCAAGAGCGGTGTGAAGAAGCGCTTCAAGCTCACCGCCACTGGCAAGATCAAGCACGGCGTCGCTGGCAAGCGTCACCGCCTGATCAGCCACAATGCGAAATATATCCGCCAGAACCGCGGCACCTCCGTCCTCGCCGACGCCGATACGGCTCGCGTGAAGGCGTGGGCTCCCTACGGCTTGAAGTAAGGAGGGCCTGACACATGGCACGAGTTAAGCGTGGTACGACCACCAAGGCGAAGCATAAGAGGATTTTGGATCAGGCGAAGGGCTATTATGGCCGTCGCAAGAACACGATCCGCATTGCGCGCCAGGCCGTCGAAAAGGCCGGCCAGTACGCCTACCGCGACCGCAAGGTTAAGAAGCGCAGCTTCCGCGCGCTTTGGATCCAGCGCATCAACGCCGCCGTCCGCGCCGAAGGCCTGACCTACGGCGTGTTCATCCACGGCCTCAAGCTCGCGAACATCGACCTCGACCGCAAGGTCCTGGCCGACATCGCGATGCACGAGGGCGAAGCCTTCAGCGCGATCGTCGCGCAGGTGAAGGCCGCTCTCCCGGAAGGCGCGCGCGTCGCGGCCTGATCGGAATAAAAAGCAGAGGATGCCTAAGGGGCGGTGGCGCTAAGCGTCGCCGCCCCTTTTCTTTATGCGCAGGCCCACGGGCGCCGCGTGCGACTCAGTCAGTCGCTTTTTCCTCGGGATCGATCGGCTTGGGCTTCGGGGCCGGCTTGCGGCGATGCTGGTTGGCGTAGAGCAAGGCGGCGACGATCGCCGCCGATCCGATACCGACGCCCGCCGCGACCCATTTGCGCTTTTCTCCGCTGTTGCGGCGGCTACCGGGCTTTTCGTCAGACATCATAATCTCCACTCAGGCTCGGCCTGTCCCCTCGCAGGCCGGGGACTCGCCTGTCAACCATGTCGGGCGACGGTCGGTTCCGCAAAGGCGGTTTGCGGCCATGGCTTTTCCTGCGCGGCAATGTTCATCACCTTTGCTTTTTCGCGCTCTCTCGGCTTTAAGCCCGCCCCATGACAGACGTGGATGAACTGAAGACCGAAATCCTCGCCGCCGTTGCGGGCGCTGCGGGCCTCGATGCGCTTGAGGCCGTGCGCGTGGCCGCGCTTGGCAAGCAGGGCTCGGTGAGCGCGCTGCTGAAGACGCTGGGCGGGATGAGCCCAGAGGAACGTCAGGTGCAAGGCCCGCTGATCAACGGGCTGCGCGAGGCGGTGGCCGGCGCGATTGCCGTGCGCAAGGATGCGTTCGAGGCCGCCGCGCTCGAAGCGCGGCTCGCTTCCGAAGCCGTCGACATGACGCTGCCCGCGCCCGATGCGGCGCGCGGCTCGGTCCATCCCGTCAGCCAGGTCATGGACGAACTGGCCGAGATCTTCGCTGACCTCGGCTTTGCTGTCGCCTCGGGTCCGGAGATCGAGGACGACTGGCATAATTTCACGGCGCTCAACATTCCCGAGAGCCATCCGGCGCGCGCGATGCACGACACCTTCTACTTTCCCGACGAGAAGGACGGGAAGAAGATGCTGCTGCGCACGCACACCTCGCCGGTGCAGATCCGCACGATGACGAGCCAGCGGCCGCCGATCCGCATCATCGCGCCGGGCCGCGTCTATCGGTCGGACAGCGATGCGACGCACACGCCGATGTTCCACCAGATCGAGGGGCTGGTGATCGATCGCGGCATCCATCTGGGTCATCTGCGCTGGACGCTGGAGACTTTCCTCAAGGCCTTCTTTGAGCGCGACGACATCGTGCTGCGGCTGCGCCCCAGCTATTTCCCCTTCACCGAGCCGTCGGTCGAGGTCGATGTCGGCTATTCGATCGAGAAGGGCAGGCGGGTGATCGGCGGGTCCGAAGGCTGGATGGAGGTGCTGGGCAGCGGCATGGTCCACCGCAAGGTGATCGAGGCGTGCGGCCTCGATCCTGATGAGTGGCAGGGCTTCGCTTTCGGCACCGGCGTCGATCGCCTCGCGATGCTCAAATATGGCATGGACGATCTGCGCGCCTTCTTCGACGGCGATCTGCGCTGGCTGCGCCATTACGGCTTCCAGAGCCTCGACATTCCCACCCTCTCGGCGGGAGTCGGCGCATGAAGTTCACCCTGTCATGGCTCAAGGAGCATCTGGAAACCGACGCGACCGTCGATCAGATGGCGGATGCGCTCACCCGCATCGGGCTTGAGGTCGAAAGCGTCTCCAACCCGGCCGAGGCGCTCGCGCCCTTCCGCATCGCCAGGGTGCTCACCGCCGAGCGCCATCCGCAGGCGGACAAGCTGCAGGTGCTGTCGGTCGATGCCGGCGACGGCCCCGTGCAGGTCGTCTGCGGCGCGCCCAATGCCCGTGCGGGGCTGGTCGGCGTGTTCGGTGCCCCCGGCGCCTATGTGCCGGGCAGCGACATCACGCTGAAGGTCGCGGCGATCCGCGGCGTCGAAAGCCGCGGCATGATGTGCTCGGTGCGCGAGCTCCAGCTCGGCGAGGAGCATGACGGCATCATCGAGTTGCCGGCCGACGCGCCGGTGGGCGAGGGCTATGCCGCATGGGCGGGACTCGACGATCCGCTTTTCGATATCGCGATCACCCCCAACCGGCAGGATTGCATGGGCGTGCGCGGCATTGCGCGCGACCTCGCAGCCGCCGGACTCGGCACGCTGAAGCCGCTGGCCGATGTCTATCGCATGGCGGCGCTCGATCCGGTCGATGGCAGCGATCCCGCCCCTGACGTGCAGACGCACGATCCCGAGGGTTGCCCCGCCTTCTACGCGCAGGCCGTATCCGGCGTGACCAACGGCGCCGCGCCGGCATGGATGGCGGCCAAGCTCAAGGCGATCGGACAGAAGCCGATCTCGATCCTCGTCGACATCACCAATTTCGTCTCGATTGATCTCGGCCGTCCGCTGCACGTCTATGACCGCGCGAAGCTCGTCGGCGGGCTCGTCGCGCGCAAGGCCAGGCCGGGCGAGCAGATGCTGGCGCTCAACGGCAAGAGCTATACGCTCGACGATACGATGACGGTGATCGCCGACGACGCGGCCGTGCACGACATTGGCGGCATCATGGGCGGCGAGCATTCGGGCGTGTCCGACACGACCACCGACGTCGTCATCGAATGCGCCTGGTTCGATCCCGATCATATCGCGCGGACGGGGCAGAAGCTCGGCCTCACCAGCGACGCCCGCCAGCGCTTCGAACGTGGCGTCGATCCCGCCTTCCTCGACGAAGGCCTCGCCATCGCGACGCGGCTGGTGCTCGATCATTGCGGCGGCACGCCCAGCATGATTACGCGCGCCGGCCGTCCGCCGCTCGAGACCAGGACGATCGCCTATGATCCCGGCCTCTGCGCGCGCCTCGGCGGCATCGAGGTCGCTGCGGCCGAGCAGCGCGCGATTCTCGAACGCCTCGGCTTCGTCGTCACCGGCGATGCGCCGTTCAGCGTGACGGTGCCGACCTGGCGTCGCGACGTCGATGGCCCCGCCGATCTGGTCGAGGAAGTCGTCCGCATCACCGGCATCGACAATGTGCCTTCGGTCCCTCTCGATCGCACGCCCGGCGTCGCGCGGCCGACCGCGACCCCCGATCAGCTTGTCGAGCGTCGCGTGCGCCGGACGGCCGCTGCGCGCGGGCTGAACGAAGCGGTGACGTGGAGCTTCATTGCCGAAGGCGAAGCCGCCCTGTTCGGCGGGGGCGCCTGGAGCCTCGCCAATCCGATCAGCGAGGATCTGAAGGTGATGCGCCCGTCGCTGCTTCCCGGCCTGCTCGCCGCCGCGCAGCGCAATGCCGATCGCGGCGCGGAGACGATCCGCCTGTTCGAAGTGGGGCGTCGCTATCTCGCCGACAGCGAGCGGTTGACGCTCGGCTTCGTGCTTGGTGGCGATCGCGCGCCGCGCGGCTGGCAGAATGGCAAGGCGCAGGCCTTCGACGCGTTCGATGCCAAGGCGGAGGCGCTTGCGCTGCTCGGCGCGGCGGGCGCGCCGGTCGAGAATCTGCAGGTGATGGGCGAGGCTTCGGCTGCCTATCATCCCGGCCGCTCGGCGACGCTGCGTCTCGGGCCCAAGACCGTGCTTGCCGAATTCGGCGTGCTTCATCCCGCGCTCGCCAGGGCGCTCGATCTTGACGGCGTCGTGGTCGCGGGTGAGATTTTCCTCGATGCGATCCCCGCGCGGCGTGCGGCGGGCCGGATGCGTCCAGCCTATGCGCCGCCCGCGCTGCAGGCGGTGACGCGCGACTTCGCTTTCCTCGTTCCCGCCGATCTTGCTGCCGACGCGCTTGTCCGCGCGGTGAAGGGCGCGGACAAGGCGGCGATCGTCTCGGCGCGGCTGTTCGATCTCTTCACCGGCCAGGGTGTGCCCGAGGGGCAGAAGTCGCTCGCGGTCGAGGTGACGCTCCAGCCAGCGGAGAAGAGCTTCGCCGAGGAGGATCTGTCGACGATCGCGGCGAAGATCGTCGCCGCCGCCGCCAGGCTCGGCGCGACGCTGCGCGGCTGATGAGCGCGTCGGTCGCCATCGCGTCCGACGCGCTCAGCGCCGAAATCGCGCCGCTCGGCGCGGAGCTTCAGCGCCTCACCGCTGCCGACGGGCGCGAACTGCTGTGGGACGGCGATCCGGCCTGGTGGGGCGGCCGTGCGCCGATCCTCTTCCCGATCGTCGGGGCGTTGGCGGGCGACCAGTATCGGCTGGCGGGCAAGAGCTATGCGTTGTCGCGCCACGGCTTCGCGCGCCGCCGCGACTTCACGCTCGTCGCGCAGGCTGTCGATCATGCCCGCTTCCGGCTGGAGGATGATGCGGAGACGCGCGCGGCCTATCCCTTCGCGTTCGCGCTGGAGCTCGATTACCGGCTGACCGGCGCGACGCTCGCGATCACCGCAACGATCATCAACCGCGACGCCATCGCGCTTCCCGCGAGCATCGGCTTCCATCCGGCCTTTCGCTGGCCGCTCGGCGATGCCCCGCGGCAGGAGCACCAGCTCGATTTCGCCGAGGCCGAGCCGCACGCCGTGCGCCGCCTCGACGCCGACGGCCTGCAACTGCCGGAGCCCGAGGCGACGCCGATCGAGGGCCGGCGCCTCATCCTCACCGACGACCTCTTCGCGCGTGACGCGCTGATCCTCGAACGGCTCGAAAGCCGCTCGCTCGTCTATGGCGGTGGGAACGGCCCCAGCCTCGAGATCGCTTATCCCGATGCCACCTGGCTCGGCATCTGGAGCAAGCCCGGCGCGCCCTTCATCTGCGTCGAGCCCTGGCAGGGCGTCGCCGATCCCGAAGGCTTCGATCGCGATTTCCGCGACAAGCCGGGGGTGATCGAAATCGCCCCCGGCCAGTCCTATGCGTTCGGGATGAGCGTCACGCTCAGAATTTGAACCCGGCGGTGATCGACCAGGTGCGCGGGTCGCCATAATAGGCGGTCTGGATATTGCCCACGCTCGAGAATTCCTGGCCGTCGGTCTTGTACACGGTATCGCCGATATTCTTCACGCCGCCGCGCAGATACCAGCGCTGGCTGGGCGCGTCATATTGCACATAGGCGTTGGCGACCCAGTAGCCGTCCTCGGTCAGGCCCGGGCGGTTGTCGATCGACAGATATTGCTTGTCGATGAAGCGCGCATCGCCGCCCAGCGTGATGCTGCCCGCGCCGCCCAGATCGATGCGATAGTCGCTGCCGATCGAGAAGCTGATCGGCGGCGCGAAGGCGGGCTTGCACACCACGCGCTGCCCGGTCGGGTTGCACGAGAAGGTCGGCGGGCGGCGGCCGTCGTCGAAGCGCTGATATTTGGCGTCGAGATAGCCGAGGCTTGAGCGGATGTTCCACCCGCGCGCCGGCTCGACCGCGATCTCGCTCTCAATGCCCCAGATGCGCAGCTTGCCGGCATTGAGCACGGGGAAGGCGCCCGCGCTGCCGCCGCCGACGCGCGCCTGGAAGTCCTTGTAATCCGAATAGAAGACGTCGCCCGACAGGCGCACCCGCCCGCCGAGGAAAGCCGCCTTCGCGCCGCCTTCATAGGTCCACACCGTCTCGGGCTTGAAATAGGGGACGATGGTCGGCACGCCGTTGACCACTTCGGTCACGTCGGCGATCGAATTGGCGCGGCCGTTGAAGCCGCCCGATTTGAAGCCGCGCGATGCCGACACATAGATCAGGCTGTCGCGCGAGGGCTTGTAGGACAGGGTGGCCGAAGGCGTCCACGCATCGAAGCTCACCGAATCGTCGGCATTGTAAGGCGCGGGCAGGTTCTGCGGGAAAGCGAAAGTTACGCCGTTCAGCGCCGCCAGCGAAGATGCCGTCGTGGTGATGCGGTCGTAGCGCTTCTTCTCCTTGGTATAGCGCAGGCCGCCGGTGATCGAGAGCGTGTCGGTCAGCTCGTAGGTAAGCTGCCCGAACGCGGCATAGCTCTTGGTGCGCTGGTCGTCGTCGATATAGCGCGTGAAGGTGATGGGTCCGCCAAGCAACGTGAACAGGGAGTCGTCATAGGATTCCTGATGCGAGGTCACTTTCTCGTTCAGATAATAGAGGCCGAACACGCCCTTCAGCCGCTCGGTGTCGAGCTTCAGCTGGACTTCCTGGCTGAACTGATGCTGGCGGAAGCCCACGAAGGCGTCGGCGATTTCCAGCTCGGTCGCGTCGAAATCCAGATAATATTCGGGCTTCAGCTTGCGATAGGCGGTGATCGAGGTCAGCGTCAGCGCGTCGGTCAGCTCATAGTTCATGTTGAGCGAGACGCCCCAATGGTCGAGCCGCTGGCCCTGGCCGGGCTTCAGGCTGGTCGAAGCCTTGAAGTCGTAATCGCCATAGGGATAGGCGGGCTTCACGATGCGCACGCCGGTCACGAAATCGGTCTGGGTCAGCGGCGCGGTGGCGTAGCCGAGCGTGGCTTCGGTGCGCTGGCGCGTATAGTCGCCTGAAATGGTGAAATCGAAACGCTCGGTCGGCTGCACGCGCAGGATGGCCCGGCCGGCGACGGTATTGCGGTCGTTATATTTGCGGCCGGTCAGCGGATCGGTGACGATGCCGTCGCGCTTGTCATAGACGCCGGCAAGGCTCAGCGCGACCTTGTCGGTGACGATCGGGGCCGAGACATAGCCGTTGAGCAGCCACTGGTCGAACCGGCCATAGGTCACGCTGCCGGCGGCGGTCAGCGTGTCGAGGTCGGGGCGCTTCGAGACGATGTTGACCGCGCCGCCAATCGTGTTCTTGCCGTAAAGCGTGCCCTGCGGCCCGCGCAGCACCTCGATATGGTCGACGTCGAACAGGCTGAACAGCGCGCCCTGGATGCGGCTCATATAGACGCCGTCGACATAGATGCCGACTGCGGGGTCGAAGGTCTGCAGCGCGTCGGGCTGGCCGACGCCGCGAATGAAGATGTTGGCGTTGGAGGTCGATCCGCGGCCCTGCACCAGATTGACGTTGGGTACGGTGCCCTGGATGCCGCCCAGGTCGATCGCCTGGCTGCGCGCCAGATCGGTGGCGGTCAGCGCGGTGATGGCGATCGGCACGTCGATCAGCCGTTCCTCGCGCTTGCGCGCCACGACCACGATCTCGCCCGAATCGACGTCGCCGGAACTGGCGTCGGTGGTCGAGGCGGTGGGGGCGACGTCCTGCGCGACGGCGGGAACGGCGGCGAAGGCCGCTGCGGCGACGCCAAGCCTGAACAGGGCGCGCGCGGAAATGCTGGTGGTGCTGATCATGCCATCCTCCCTTTGGGCACCCCGCTCATGCGGCGGGTTGTGCCGGTTTCGATCCACCGTATAATGAAAGCTGAACCGGGTTTCAACTTCGGTCGCGAAGGAGGGGATATTGTCCGAAGCGCGTGGCAGTGCTGCAACAGCGCGTCAGCCTGTCGAAGGGGCGAAGGTGCCGCGCACCGAACGCGGTCGGCGCACGCTGCGCGCCATTCTCGATGCGGCCGCGGGCGAGTTCGCGGAAAAGGGCTTCCACGACGCCTCGATCAGCCAGATCACTCACAGGGCGGGCGTCGCGCTCGGCAGCTTCTACACCTATTTCGATTCGAAGGAGGCGGTGTTCCGCGCGCTGGTCAGCGACATGTCGGCGCAGGTGCGCGATCATGTCGCCCCCCATATCGCCGCCGCCCCCGATCAGCTTGCCGCCGAACATGCGGGCCTGCTCCACTTCCTCGAATTCGCGCGCGCCCATAAGGAGGTTTACCGGATCATCGACGAGGCGGAATTCGTCGATGCCGACAGCTATCGCAGCCATTACCGCAACACCGTCGACCGCATCCGCACGCGCCTCGAGGCGGCGGCGACGCGCGGCGAGGTCCGCGCCGACGTGGGCGAGGTCCATGCCTGGGCGATCATGGGCATGAACGTGTTCCTGGGGCTGCGCTACGGCGTCTGGGGCGATGATCTGTCGCCCGGGGAGGTTGCGCGCATCGCCGGCGACCTGCTGAGCGACGGGCTCAAGGCATAGGCTTTTGGTGCGCACGCGGCTGAGCATCTGCCGGCGCAAGGCGCGTTACGCGACCGAGGCCGATGCGTTGCGGGCGATCGCGGAGTCGGGGCTCGCGCTCAGGCCCTATCGCTGCGATCGCGGCGGGCATTTCCACCTGACGAGCCGCACCAAGGGCAAGTGGATGCCGCGCACCCCGGCCTGACGGCAGGCGCTCTAGGCGGGTTCGGGGGCCGTCTTTGCTTTCGGCGCCGGCTTTCGCCCCGCAGTCCAGCCGAACCACGCGATCGCCGCGCCCACCGCCAGCCACAGCAGCAGCCAGGGCAGTTCGGGAAGCGATCCGATCCCGACGAAAAGCGCTCGCCACGCGGCGCGCCGCCCCAGCGTCTCGAACAGGATGCTCTGGATCCCGATGATGATGGCGGTGAACAGAAACGCGCTGCCGTGGCGCGGGGCCTGCCGGTAAAGCCATAGCGCCAGCAGCAGGGCGACCAGATTGGCGAGGTGCGTCGAATAGGCGAAAAGATAGAAGTCCTGCGGCCCGGCCATGATCAGGCCGGGCATGAAATGGTCGAACAGCCGCCCCAATATCGGTGAAATCAGGAAGATCGGCGTCGCGAGCATCGCGCGCGCATGAAGCTGGACATTCCGCCGGTCGCGCAGCGCCACATAATAGAGCCAGCCCACGGCAAAATTGGCGCTGATATCGAGCGTGCCGAGGCGCGCGCCGTAAATCTCGTAGAAAATGTCGCCCGGCGTCGCCTTCGCCATCGTCCACACGACGCCCCAGCCGCCCGCGAAGAAGATGGGAAAGAGTGCAAGGCTCGCCTTGCCGGCGGCGCCGTGCAACGCGAAGCGCCTTGTGGTCGCGGACCAGCTTTGTATCGCCAGCAGCGCCATCCACAGCCCGGCGCTCACGCCGTGCAGGTGCCAGGCGGCCGGCGCGCTCGACAGTTTGCCCAGATAGCTGCTCCAGAAGGCAAAGCCCGTCGCAACGATCAACAATATGACGAAATAATGCGCTCGCTTGAACGGCATCGCCCACCCCCGCCACGCCCGCCGGTCCAGCCGGCATCGATGCGGAAGCGCCCCCCGTCCCGCGCCGCCGATCCTGTGGGGCGGCGGTCAGGCTGTCAATCGTGCATACTATTCGCGGCGGCGGGCGAAGCCGCTCCAACGCGCTGCCCGTACAGAGGGGCGGACGCCCATCGGGCGCGGCAACGCGATGGGCAGCGAGACGGTCGTGGTGGGCGCGCGTGCCGGCTCCGCGGCTTCGGCGAGCGGCAGGTCGAGCCCTTCGGCCTGCATCGCCCATAGCCGGCGGAATGCACCGCCTTCGCGCAGCAGGTGCATCGGCGGACCGTCCTCGACCACGCGGCCATCCTCGACCACGAGGATGCGGTCGAAGGCGACGACGGTCGACAGGCGGTGCGCCACTGCCAGCACGGTGCGGTTGGCCATCAGCGCGTCGAGGCCCTGCTGCACCTCGATCTCCGATCCGGTGTCGAGCGCCGACGTTGCCTCGTCGAGCAGCACGATACGGCTGTCCTTCAGGAAGGCACGTGCGATGCCGATGCGCTGGCGCTGGCCGCCCGACAAGTTGGTGCCGCGCTCGCCCACGATGCTGTCATAGCCCTGCGGCATGGCACGGATGAAGGCGTCGCAATGCGCCGCCTCGGCCGCGCGGCGGATTTCCTCGTCGGTCGCATCGGCGCGCGCGAAGCGGATATTCTCCATGATCGACCGGTGAAACAGCAGCACTTCCTGCGGCACCACGGCGACCGCTTCGTGCAGGCTGTCCTGCGTCACCCCGTCGATCGCCTGCCCGTCGATCAGGATGCGCCCCGCCTGCACGTCGTAGAGGCGCTGGACAAGCTGGAGGATGGTCGATTTGCCCGCGCCCGACGGGCCGACGATGCCCACTTTCTGCCCCGCCGGCACCTCGATGCTGAGATCGTGGAGCACCGGGCGGTGCGGATCGTAGCCGAAGCTGACATTCTCGAGCCGGATCGATCCGCTGCTCGGGCGCAGCGGCTGCGCGTCGGGTGCGTCGACCAACGTCTGCGGCGCACCGATGATCTCCAGCGTCTCGCGCAGATAGCTGAACTGCTGGCTGGTATCGATCAGCGCCATCGCCAGGTCGCGCGATCCGTTGAGCATGCGGAAGGTCATCGCGCTGATGACGACCACGTCGCCGGCGGTGATCGCGCCGGTCGACCAATAGCCGATCGCCCACAGCAAGGTGCCGCCGACGAGGATGACCAGCGCCACGTCGTGCAGGCAGCGGATGCGCTCGACGAAGAACCAGCCGCGCCGCTGCGCCGCCGCATCCTCCTCGAAGAAGCCGCGCAGCCGGTCGGTCTCGCGCTCGCGCGCGGCGAAGGCCTTCACCGCGCGGATATTGGTGATGAGGTCGACCAGCTCGCCGCTGCTGTTGCTCGCCTTGCGCGCGAACGCCTTGTGATAGACGTCGCCGCGCAGGCCGAGCGTCACCAGCACGCCGCTCGCGACAAGGAAGATCAGCGCCAGCACGATCGCCATGCGCACATCGATGGTCAGGAAGATCAGCAGCGCGCCGGCGAAGGCGATCAGCGGCGGGGTGATCTCCATCAGGATGCGGTGGATCAGCGCGCTGAACGATCCGGTGAGCGCGCCGACGCGGTGCCCCAGCGATCCCGCCCGCTCATTCTGGAAGAAGGCGATCTGGTGCCCGCTCAGATAGCCGAACATGTCGAGGCGGATGCGCACGCCCGTCGATACGGTCATCCGGCACAGCTGCATGGCGCCCGCGCGCAGGAAGCCGCTCTCGATCGCAACGAGGCCGACAAAGGCGAACAGCGCGAAGCGGACGGCGCCCAGATCGTGCAACGCGCCCGTCATCGCGTCGACGAGCAGCTTCATCGCATATTGGACGCCCACGGCGCTGGCCGAGGCGAAGACCACCAGCAAGGTCAGCAGCGCGAATCCGATCGGCCTTGCCGCCACATAATGGACCAGGAAGCGCAAGGGGCTGGCGAGAAAGGGCAATATGAGTTCCTTCAAACCCGGCCGGAAAGGGGGTTGTGCAACGCAGCAAACTCACCGAAGCACAGAAGGATGCGCGAATGAACCGCTAATTAACTCCGTTTGTCGCTATCGTCGCAAAAGGAACACCGCATGCTCCGCGCGGAAGTTGGCGGCGGCGGCGCTGGTCGGCCGCCCGCGGTTGAGGAACCACGCCCCTTCGACGGTTATCCCATTGTCGCGCACATAGGCGCGGAAATCGTCGATCGTGACATGGTGGATGTTGGGCGTCTCATACCAGGCGACGGGCAACAGCTTGGTCACCGGCATCCGCCCGCCCCACAGCAGAGAGGCGCGTACGCGCCAGTGCGCGAAATTGGGGAAGGAGACGAAGGCGCGCGTCCCGATCCTCAGCAGTTGGTCCAGTACGCGGTCGGGCCGCTGCGTCGTCTGCAGCGTCTGGCTGAGGATCGCATAGTCGAAGGCCGCATCGGGATAGTCGGCCAGATCGGCGTCGGCATCGCCCTGGATGACCGAGAGGCCGCGCGCCACTGCCGCCGCGACATTCTCCGCGTCGATCTCCAGCCCGCGCGCATCGACGCCGCGCGTGTCGCGCAGCGCCGCCATCAGCGCCCCGTCGCCGCAGCCGACGTCGAGCACGCGCGCACCGGGGGCGACATTGGCCGCGATCACCGCAAGGTCGGGGCGCAGCGCGGTCATGCGGATCCTCCGTTCGTCCCGAGCGAAGTCGAGGGGCGCTGGCGCCGACATGTCTCGACTTCGCTCGACACGAACGGAAAAAGGCGCAGCGCGGTCATCGCCGCTCACCCGCGCGCAGGAAGCCGTCGACCACGCGATTAAGCTCGGGCACGTCGAGCAGGAAGCTGTCATGCCCGAAGGGCGCCTTCAGCTCGACGAAGCTCACCGGCGCCCCCGCCGCGTTGAGCGCGTGGACCACGGCGCGCGATTCCGATGTCGGGTAAAGCCAGTCGGTGTCGAAGCTGACGACGCAGAAGCGCGCCTGCGTGCCGCGGAAGGCGTCGCCCAGCCGCCCGCCATGCTCTTCCGCCACGTCGAAATAATCCATCGCGCGCGTGATGTAGAGATAGCTGTTGGCGTCGAACCGGTCGGTGAAGGCCAGCCCCTGATGCCGCAAATAGCTCTCGACCTGGAAATCGGCGTCGAAGCCGAAGCTCTTTTCCCCAAATGGCTTTTCCGGGCGCGCCTGCAGGCGCCGGCCGAACTTCTCGGTCAGCCCGGCTTCGGAAAGATAGGTGATGTGCGCCGCCATCCGGGCGACCGCCAGCCCTGCGGCCGGCGGCTCGCCGTCATAATAATCGCCGCCCCGCCACCGGGGATCGGCCATCACCGCCTGCCGACCGACTTCGTGGAAGGCGATATTCTGCGCCGAATGGCGCGCCGCCGACGCGATCACCACGAAAGCCTCGGCGCGGTGCGGGTAGGTTGCGGCCCAGCTCAGCGCCTGCATCCCGCCCATCGATCCGCCGACGATCGCGCGCAGCCGCGCGATGCCGAGATGGTCGAGCAGCGCCTTCTGCGCGCGCACCATGTCGCGGATGGTGATGACCGGAAAGCGCATCGCATAGGGCGTGCCCGTCGCCGGATCGATGCTCGCCGGCCCCGTCGATCCCATGCAACTGCCCAGCACATTGGCGCAGATGATGAAGTGGCGCGCCGGGTCGATGGGCTTGCCTTCGCCCACCATGCGCTGCCACCAGCCGGGCTTGCCGGTGCGCGGATGGGTGGAGGCGACATGCTGGTCGCCGGTCAGCGCGTGGCATATGAGGATCGCGTTGGTCGCCTCGGCGTCGAGCGCGCCATAGGTCTCGTATCCGATCTCGATCTCGGCGAGGTTCGCCCCCCCGTCCAGCCTGAAAGGGCCGGGCAGGCGAACATGGCGGGCAAGGCCGAAGCGGGCGTCGTCGAGCACGCCGCAGCGCTAGGGGGCGCGCCGCCGCCTTGTCAATCGGTGCGCGTGGGCGCTAGGGGCCTCGGGCTATGACAGAGACGCTCAGCAAGCCCGTTCCCAAGGACTGGATCATGGCGATCGCGCCCTATGTGCCGGGCCGTTCGACCACCGATGACGGGCGCAAGGTCGCCAAGATGTCGTCGAACGAAAATCCGCTCGGCACCGGGCAGGCGGCGCGCGACGCGTTTGGCCGCCACGCGGGCGATCTCGATCGCTATCCCGATGCCAGCGCTGCGCTGCTGCGCGAGGCGATCGCCGCCAAATACGGCCTCGATCCCGCGCGCATCATCTACGGCACCGGTTCGGACGAAGTGCTCCATCTCGCCGCCGGCGCCTATGCCGGTGCGGGCGACGAAGTGGTGTTCGTGCGCTACGGCTTCTCGGTCTATGAGATCGCGGCGCGGCGCGTGGGCGCCGATCCGGTCGTCGCGCCCGACAGGGATTATGCGACCGATGTCGATGCGATCCTCGCCGCCGTCACGCCGCGCACGCGCGTCGTCTTCATCGCCAATCCCAACAATCCTACCGGCACCTATGCGCCGCGTGGCGAGATCGAGCGTCTGCACGCCGGCCTGCCTGCGCATGTGATGCTCGTGGTCGATCAGGCCTATGCCGAATATCTCGACGAAGCCGATGACGATGGCGCCTTCGCGCTCGCGCAGACCGCGCCCAACGTCATCGTCACGCGCACCTTCTCGAAGATTTTCGGGCTGGCGGCGGAGCGTATCGGCTGGGGCTATGGCTCGGCGGAGGCGGTGGCCGCGATGCACCGCATCCGCGCGCCCTTCAACATCACCAGCGCCGGGCAGGCGGCCGCGATCGCGGCGCTCGGCGACGATGGCTTCATCGAGCGCAGCCGTCTCCACAACGACAGATGGCGCGCCTGGCTGGCGGCTGAGATCGGGGCGCTGGGCAATCACGGCCTGCGAGTCGTGCCGTCCAAGGCCAATTTCCTCCTCGTGCTGTTCGAAGGCAGGCTGACCGCCGAGGAAGCGTATAAGGGGCTGATGGACGCCGGCTATATCGTTCGCTGGCTGCCGGGGCAGAAGCTGGGCCACGGCCTGCGCCTTTCGATCGGCACCGAGGAAGAGACGCAGGGGCTCGCCGCCGCGCTGCGCGTCATCGTCGAGGCGAAGGGCTGATGCTGCCCTTCGCGCGCGTCTCGATCATCGGGCTGGGGCTGATCGGCTCCTCGCTCGCGCGTGCGATCCGCCAGCGCATGCCGACGGTGCGTCTGACCGGCCATGATGCCGATCCGCAGGTGCGCGAAACCGTCCGGCGGCTCGATCTGTGCGACGACGTCGCCGATACGCCGGGCGCGGCCGTCACGGATGCCGATCTGGTCGTGCTGTGCGTGCCCGTCGGCGCGATGGGCGAGGTCGGACGCGCGATCGCCGCCGATCTGCCCGCCGATGCGATCGTCAGCGATGTCGGCTCGTCCAAGGCCAGCGTGATCGCGGCATTGGGCGAGACGCTTCCCGGCGCGACCGTCATCCCGGCGCATCCCGTCGCCGGCACCGAACGCAGCGGGCCCGAGGCTGGTTTCGCCAGCCTGTTCCACGGGCGCTGGTGCATCGTCACGCCGCCCGAAGGTGCGGACCCTATAGCGGTCGCGCGCGTCGAGGCCTTCTGGCAGGCGCTCGGCGCCAATGTCGAGACGATGGACGCGCCGCACCACGATCTCGTGCTCGCCATCACCAGCCATTTGCCGCACCTGATCGCCTATTCGATCGTCGGCACGGCATCCGATCTCGAAGCGGTGACGCGTTCCGAAGTGATCAAATATTCGGCCGGCGGCTTCCGTGACTTCACGCGCATCGCGGCTTCCGACCCGACGATGTGGCGCGACGTCTTCCTCGCCAACAAGGATGCGGTGCTCGAGATGCTTCAACGCTTCTCGGAGGATCTGACCGCGCTCCAGCGCGCGATCCGCTGGGGCGACGGCGACGCGCTGTTCGATCTGTTCACGCGCACCCGCGCCGTCCGCCGCAGCATCATCGAACAGGGCCAGGACGATGCCCGCCCCGATTTCGGCCGCTCGCACGAATAGCCCGTCGTCATCGTCGCGCGGGCAGGCCTCAACCGTTCAACACGTTGATCGCGGCATGGACGCGTGCCTCGGCTTCCTTGCGGTCGAGCCCCGGCGGCATGATCGCGCCGATGCGATAGGTGATGACGCCCGGCCGCTTGATGAAGCCCTTGCGCGGCCATAGCCGTCCGCTGTCGCAGGCGATCGGCAGCACCGGCAGGTCGAGCATCTTGTAAAGCCCCGCGAAGCCCGAACGCATCGGCGGCTTCGCGCCGTGGCGCACGCGCGTGCCTTCGGGGAACAGCAGGATGGCGCGACCCTGCGCGATCGCCTCGCGCCCGTCCTTCAGCATCCGGCGCATCGCGCCAGCCCCCGCCGCGCGATCTACGACGATCGCGCCATAGAGGCGCGCAAGCCGGCCCCAGACCGGAATGTCGATCAACTCGCGCTTGAGCACGATGGCGGGCGCATCGAGGACGAGCAGCAGGTCGACCGTCTCGAACATCGCTTCATGTTTGCCCACGACGAGCAGCGCGCCCCTGGGCACTTCGCCTTCCACCCGGCTGGTGATGCCCAGAATCCAGCGCGCGCAGAAACGGTGATAGCGCGCCCAGAGCTGGACGAAGCGCAGCAGCGCGGCGCGGCCGAACAGTGCGGCGGCGAAGGCGGACAGGACGATCAGCGCCGTCCCGATGTAGAAGATCACGGCGAACAGAAGCGATCGGATGAAGGCGATCATAGGCCCGCCAATACCGCCGCGCGGCGCAGCAGATATTTATTATATTCGGTCAGCAGCATCATGAAGCCCGGATTGCTCCGCACCGCGTCCTTCAGCAGCGTGACGCCCGGCGGCAGCGCGCGTCCGATCTCGAAGGCGGCGCGCGGCATATGCCAGTCGGTCGTCACCAGCCGGACGCTGCGATATCCATGCTCGCGCACCCATTCGGCCACTTCATCGGCGTTGGACCGCGTGTCCACCGCCTCGCGCCCCAGATCGATGCAGCAGTCGAAGACGCGCATCGGCGTCTTGTAGCGCGTCGCCAGGTCGCGCGGGCGCACCGAACGATCGACCCCGGAAATGAGCATGCGTCTGGCCTTGCGCGCCTCGATCAGCGTCAGGCCGCGCTCGATCCGCGCCGCGCCGCCGGTCAGCACGACGATCGCGTCGGTCTCTTCCTCGTCGGCCGGACGCGGCAGGAGAACCGCGAACAGCGCGAAGCCGATCGCATAGACAAGCAACAGGGCCGAGACGAAACGCCGGATCACAATCTCCTCCGCAACGCCCTTATCACCGTCAGACGTGAAGAGAAGGTGGCAACGAGCGTTCCGGCGCAGGGTACGGCGAGCAGCCACAGCCAGTCGAGCCGCGACAGGTGGATCGATCCCAGCAGATCGGCCCCCACCGCATTGATGCGGATCGCGAGCAGCAGGATGACGATCGCCCCGCCGAGGAAGCCGAGCATGCCGCTGAACAGCGCGTCGAGCGCGATGCGTCGCTGGAACAGGCGGGCGATCTGCCCGTCGGTCGCGCCGAGCAGGTGGAGCACGTCGATCGTCGGCCGGTGCGTGTCGAGCGCCGCGCGCGCGGCGAGCACCACCGACGCAGCCGTCGCGATGCCCATCAGCACGACAAGGCCCACCGCCAGCCATTTGAGCGCGGTGAACAGGCGCGCGAGCGGGCTCAGCCAGCGCGCATGCGCATCGGCGCGGGCACTGGGGCTGATCGCGCGGATCGTCCTATCGATCTCGGCCAGCGCGCGATCGTCGACGCGCTTCAGGTCGGCGTCGATCAGCGCGGGGACGGGAAGGTCGGGGTCGATCGCGTCGCTGCCCAGCCAGGGGCGGAGCAGCGCCATCACTTCCTTGTCGTCGACGCGCTTCACCGCGCGGACGTTGGACAAGCGGTCGAGCGCCACGGCGATGCGCGCCGCCGCCTGCTCGCGCACCGTGGGATTGGCCTCGATCACCTGCACGGTGACACGGCCGGAAAGCTCAGCATTCAAAGAGCTTGCGGCCGTGTTGAGGCCAAGCCCGGCAGCGGTTGCCAGCACGGTCAGGAACACCATGATCGCGATCACCCAGGGCATCGGGCCGGCCAGCCGCCCCTCGGGCAGCAGCCGCCGGTCTGCCGCCGAGATGCGCCAGTCGAGGCTCATGCGCCGGCCCCTGGCGCGCGCGGCGGATTGCGCAGCAGCCCACTCGGGTCGGACACGCGTCCCTTGTCGAGGCGCATGATCTGCGCATTGGGCACGCGCGCCAGCAGGTGCATGTCGTGCGTCGCGACGACGATCGTCGTGCCCAGCTTGTTGAGCGCGTCGAACAGGTGGAGCAGGCGGTTCGCCATCTCGGGATCGACGTTGCCGGTGGGTTCGTCGGCCACAAGGATCTCGGGCCGCGCGATCACCGCGCGCGCGATCGCCACGCGCTGCTGTTCTCCCCCTGACAAGGTAGCAGGACGCGCGCTCGCCCGCTCGCCCAGCCCCACCCAGGCCAGCATCTCGCGCACGGGGTTTTCGAGATCGCGCTCCTCGACCCCCGCCACGCGCAACGGCAGTGCGACATTGTCGTAGGCCGACAGATGAGGCACCAGCCGGAAGTCCTGGAAGACGACGCCGATCCGCCGCCGGAAGCCGGGCAGCCGATCGCGCGGCATCGTCACCGCATCCTCGCCGAACAGGCGGATCAGCCCGCGGCTTGGCCGCTGCGCCAGATAAAGCAGCTTGAGCAGCGAGGTCTTGCCCGCGCCCGAAGGGCCGGTGAGGAAATAGAAGGCGCCCGAGGCGAGCGAGAAGCTGACGTCCGACAGCGTTTCGGCGCCCGTGCCGTAGCGCAGGCCCACATTCTCGAACTGCACGATGTTCGCCATCGCGCCCTCAGTCCTGCCCGCTCAAGAGTGACGCCGCCCCCATGCAGGCCCGCCATCGCATGAGCGGCGGCGCGCCGTAAAGCCGTCAATGCTTAGCGGGCGTCGTTGCGCAAGCGCAATGCGCTGCATGGATGCTTGCCAGCCGCCATGGTTCGATGCTTAGAACGGATTTCACCACCAGAAAGAGCCCGACGGCCGCGAATGATCCTGCAATGCCCCGAATGCCGCACCCGTTATGTGGTTCCAGACAGCGCGATCGGGCCTGCGGGGCGCGCCGTGCGTTGCGCGGCATGCCGGCATAGCTGGTTCCAGGATGGCCCGACGATCGAGGTCGATGCGCCGCAGCCGGTGGCGCAAGTCGCGGCCGCGGTCGCTACCGCGCCTTCGCCTCCGGCAGCACCGCCGCCCGCGCCGCCCATCGTCGAGCGCTTCGTCGACGAGGACGTCGTCGCCCCTCCCGAACCCGCCCCGACGCATGATGCCTTCGCGCACGAGCCGCCGTTCCGCCCGCGCCGCAATCCGGCGCGCCGCTGGACGATCGCCGCTGCGGTGGCGGCATTGCTGATGTTCGCAGCGATCGGCGCGCTCAGCTATTTCGGCAGCCCGACGATCGCCGGCCGGCTGGGGCTGCCCGGCGCGAGCAGCGAGACGGCGCTGCTCCTAGAAGTGCCCAACAAGCCCGAGCGGCGGACGCTGGCGAGCGGCAACGAACTGTTCGCGGTGACCGGCCGGGTGATCAACGCGACCGACCGGGCGCAGCGCGTGCCGGATATCCGCGCCGAGCTTCGCGATGCGCAGGGTCGGGTGGTCTATAGCTGGACGATCACACCCTCGGTCCGCACCCTCGCCCCGAAGGCGACCACCGAATTCAATTCGGCCGAGGTCAACGTTCCCAAGGCGTCGCGCACGCTCAACCTGAGTTTCGCCGGCTCGGTCGGCTGACCCACAGGAAGCGTCCGCCCTGCAGCAAGGCAGCGGCGACCATCCCGATCCCCGACGCCCATACCAGCGCGAACGGGCCGAAGCCGTGCGCGACGAGCAGCCAGCCCGCGCCCCCGGTCAGCAGGAAGAAGGCGACGATACTGGCCATCCCCGCCGCGACCTGATCGCCGAGCGAGCGTAGCGCATAGACGAAGACGACCTGCGCACCGTCGAACAGGATGAAAGGCGCCCACCAGGGCAGCATCGCCGCCGCCAGCACGTGGACCTGCTCCGTTGCGGGGAAAAGGCCCGCCAGCGGGCGCGCGGACAGCCCGACAATCAGCGCTGCCAGCGCGGTCAGGCCGATGGCGATCGACGCCGCGATCAGCGCGCGCCGCCTCGCCGCCTCGGGACGGCCCTCGCCAACGGCGTTACCGGTGCGCACGCCCGCCGCCGATCCCAGGCCGAGCGCCAGCGCGAAGGTAAGGTTATGGACCGAAAAAACGATCTGGAAGGCGTGCGCGGCGGCCGTTCCCAATTGCGTCGACAGCGCAATGAGGATCGCGAAGCCGCCAAGTTCGAGGGCCGCGGCAATTGCGGGAATGAACCCGAAGCGAACGAGCTGGTTTATGGCGCGGATGGCGGCGCTCCATTCCGGGGCGAGGTGCGCGGCGCGCTCGCGGGTGCGTGACAGGCTCAACGCGGAAGCGACCATCAGCGCTGCGCCGAACAGCGAGACGATCGTCGTCGCCAGCGCCGCGCCCACCGCGCCAAGCCTGGGCAGCCCCAGCGCGCCGACCGCAAGCGCCCAGGCGAGCAGCGCATTGGCGGGCAGCATGGCGAGATTGACGGCGAGCACGCGGCGCGGGCGGCTGACGCCTTCGAGATAATAGCTCGCCGCCATCGTCAGGAAGGTACAGGGGTAGGCGAGGGCGATGGCGCGCACGACTTGCGCGGCGCGCGGCGCGACATGCGCCTCGACCCCGATGAAGGTCAGGAGCGGCGCGGCGAAGACGAAGAGGATCGCCGCCATCGCCGATCCCAGCAGGAAGCCGAAACACAGCCCGGCACGCAGCCGCAGCCCGGCTTCACATGCGTCGCTCGCGCCATCCGCGCGCGAGACGAAGACGAGCACGCCCGACAGCCAGGCAATGCCCGCGACGATCGTGACATAGGTCAGCGCGCGGCTTGCCCCCAGCGCGGCGACCTCGCCCGTCCCGGCGAACCCGACCACTGCCACGTCGGTGAGGTGCAGCAACGTCCAGTTGAGGCTGGTCAGCGTCACCGGCCAGGCGAGCGCCAGCACGCGCCGCACTTCCGTGGAAAGCGTATCGTGCGTCGGGGAGGGCGATGCCTGCATCGCATGCGACTAGCCCGCCCGGCGGCTCTGCGCACCCCCTCGCGAAAGAGTCACTTATGCCATTGCGGAGCCCGATCCGCTTTGCTAGAGGCACGCGCCTGCCAGACGCCGGGTCCTCCGGCGGATGTTCTTGAGTGCGGTCGTGGCGGAACTGGTAGACGCGCAACGTTGAGGTCGTTGTGGCCGAAAGGCCGTGGAAGTTCGAGTCTTCTCGACCGCACCAACTCACCAAATTCGGAAATGTCGGGCGCCATTCCGGCTCCGGGAGCACGGGCGGATCGCGCCTGTCGCGATCGGTGGCGCTCGTGCTTGCAAGGCAGCTGCAGACCATCCCGTTTTGGTACGGTTGATGCCGGCCTTCCCTTGCTGCGCAATGCTTTGCGCGTTGACCCGGCATTAAATGAAGTTAATCTGACGTTAATCATTCGGCGGTCGGGGAAACCGCACTCGAATGGGCTCTGGGGTCAACTGCTGCATTCATGGGGGTTCAAAATGTCCAAGTTTTCGCGTTCGGTGCTGTTCGGTGCCGCGATGGGCGCCGCGCTTGTCGCCCAGCCGGCTCAGGCGCTCACCTTCCAGCTCGTCGACTATAACGGATCGGTCGCCGGCACCGTCGCCGAGCGCGGTTTCAAGATGGCTGCCGCTTACTGGTCGTCGGTGCTGACCAGCGACGCCGTCGTCCGCCTCGAGATCGGCTACATTCCGCTTGCTACCAACGTGATC
Organism: Sphingomonas sp. EU05-FHT14C10; assembly: GCF_058790595.1. Lineage (NCBI taxonomy): Bacteria > Pseudomonadati > Pseudomonadota > Alphaproteobacteria > Sphingomonadales > Sphingomonadaceae > Sphingomonas > Sphingomonas sp. EU05-FHT14C10. The sequence continues at coordinate 101,639 of NZ_JBYTEN010000009.1, forward strand.
GGTTCGACTGGCAGCACGCGCTACAGCGTGACGACGACGAGCGTCTATCAGCAGCTTGCCGCGACCGGGAACAGCGCGCTCGACACCACCGCCGTTGCCAACCTGACGCCGCTGACCGCGGCCGGCGGCCTGCAGATGATCACCAGCGGCTATCGCAACGATGCGACCAAGATCGGCATCGACGTTTCGAAGCAGGTGTTCGACAATGACAACAGCGCCAACAACATGACGCTGGGCGTCAACGGCGCGGCATTGAAGGCGCTCGGTTATACCGGGTTCAGTCCGACTCAACGCGATGCGCAGGTGAATTTCAGCACCAACTTCGCCTTCGACTTCGACCCGACCGACGGCATCACGCCGGGCACGATGGACTTCATCGGCGTTGCGATCCACGAGATCGGCCACGCGCTGGGCTTCACCAGCGGTGTCGACATCTACGACAATCCTGCCAACGCCAATGCCAACGCCAACGGATCGAGCAATATCTGGACCACGCTCGACCTGTTCCGTTACAGCAGCGATCCGAACAACGTCGCTCCGGGAGCCGGGCCGGCGCTCGACCTGTCGGTCGGCGCGAATGCCTATTTCTCGATCGACGGCGGTCAGAATCAGCTGTTCGGCGGCTCGCTCTTCTCCACCGGTCGCAATCAGGGCGATGGCCAGCAGGCCTCGCACTGGAAGGATCTGGGCGGCTGCACCGGACAGGAAGGCATCATGGATCCCAACTTCTGCTACGCGCAGATGGGTGAGATCACCGCGCTGGACCTCGCGGCCTTCGATGCACTGGGCTGGAACCTCTCCTTCGACGTTCTCGCCAATTCCGACTACAAGATCACCTCGGCCGACATTTATCGCCGTTTTGCGGCGAGCGTGCCGGAGCCCGCGACCTGGGCAATGCTGATCGCCGGCTTCGGCATGGTCGGCGCTGCGGTGCGCCGCCGCCGGGCGACGATTGCCTTCGGCTGATCGATCGTCTTGCCACAATGAAAAAGGGCGTCCGCCAATGCGGGCGCCCCTTTTCATTTGCGCTGCTCAGCAGCCGAGCCGATCGGCCAGTTCGTCGATGCTATTCGCGCGATAATCCCAATCCTGCGCCGCATCGCGATCGGGGGCGGGGCGGCCGCCATATTCCATCGGCCGATCAATATAGGCCGTCATCAGCCCGCAGGCACGCGCGGCGGCGAGATCGCTGTGATGTGCTGCCACCAGGCAAAGTTCGCCGGGGGCGATCTGCAGCGTCCGGGCCGTCGCCAGATAGGCCTCGGGCGCAGGCTTGTAGGCCCGGCTATATTCGGCGCCGAGAATGGCATCCCACGGCAGGCTGGCGCGCTTCGCCATGGCGAGCATCAGCGCGACATTGCCGTTGGACAGCGTCACGATGGGAAAGCGCGCCTTGAGCCGCGTGAGGCCGGCCACCGAATCGGGCCAGGGATCGAGCCGGTGCCAGCCCCGATTCAAATCCGCGAGCCGGCTTTCCGTGATCGCCGTCGCATCGATGCCGAGATCGGCAAGCAGGCTGTCGAGCATTTCGCGATGAAGCGTGTCGAGGATGACGAACGAGCGGCCTGCCGTCACTGCAGCCATCGCGGGCAGGTAGCGCGCGCGCCAGCCATCGGCGAATGTGCCGGGATCAATGTCTTCGCGCCCGATCGCCGTCAGGAAAGGCGCGGCCTCCCGCGCGATGCTGGTCCGCCAGTCGACCACCGTACCGAACACGTCGAAGGCCAGCGCCTTGGGCATCGCTGAGGTCATTCCGCTCCCCTTAGCTCATTTTGTCGGACGCTAGACCCTTTCCTTCGCGCGCGGAAAGGCCGAAAGGGCGCGCGACATCCTCATTTTCCGCGAGGCAAGATGACCATAACGATCCGCGCAGCCGACCTGATCGAAAGCGTCGCCGATGCGCTCCAATATATCAGCTACTATCACCCGATGGATTATATCCGCGCGCTGGGCGAGGCTTATGCGGCAGAGGAATCGCCGGCCGCGAAGGACGCGATCGCGCAGATCCTGACCAACAGCCGCATGTGCGCAGAGGGGCATCGCCCGATCTGTCAGGATACCGGCATCGTCAATGTCTTCGTCAAATGGGGCATGGATTGCCGCCTCGACGACACGTCGCAAGCGCTGCAGGAGGTCGTCGACGAAGGCGTGCGTCGCGCCTACCTCAATCCCGAGAACAAGCTGCGCGCCTCGGTGCTCGCCGATCCCGCCTTCACGCGCCGCAACACCAGGGACAACACGCCCTGTGTGCTGAGCGTCGAGATGGTGCCGGGCAGCAAGGTTTCGATCGACGTCGCGGCCAAGGGCGGCGGCAGCGAGAACAAGTCCAAGTTCAAGATGATGAACCCCAGCGATTCGATCGTCGACTGGGTGATCGAGATGCTGCCGCAGATGGGCGCCGGCTGGTGCCCGCCCGGCATGCTAGGCATCGGCATAGGCGGCACCGCCGAACATTGCGTGCTGCTCGCCAAGAAGGCGCTCATGGAACAGATCGACATGAGCGTGCTCAAGGAGCGCGGGCCGCAGAATGATATCGAGGCGCTGCGCATCGAGATTTTCGACAAGGTTAACGCGCTGGGCATCGGCGCGCAGGGTCTTGGCGGTCTTTCAACCATTCTCGACGTGAAGATCATGGATGCGCCTTGCCACGCGGCGGGCAAGCCGGTGGCGATGATCCCCAATTGCGCGGCGACGCGCCATGCGCATTTCACGCTCGACGGATCGGGGCCGGCCTATCTCGACGCGCCCGATCTCGATGCCTGGCCCAAGGTCGATTGGAAGCCCGATGCCGCGGCGAAGCGCGTCGATCTCGACACGCTGACGCCCGAGGTGGTGCAAAGCTGGAAGCAGGGCGACCGGCTGCTCCTCAACGGCAGGATGCTCACGGGGCGCGACGCGGCGCACAAGCGCATCAAGGACATGCTCGATCGCGGCGAGCAACTGCCCGTCGAATTCAAGGGTCGCGTGATATACTATGTCGGCCCGGTCGATCCGGTCGGCGAGGAAGTGGTTGGTCCTGCCGGCCCGACCACCGCGACGCGGATGGACAAGTTCATGCGCATGATGCTCGATGAGGGGCTGCTCGCCTGCGTGGGCAAGGCCGAGCGTGGCCCGGCGGCGACCGAGGCGATCAAGGAGGCCAAGTCCGCCTATCTGATGGCGGTCGGCGGTGCGGCTTATCTCGTCGCGCGCGCGATCAAGGGATCGAAGGTCGTCGGCTTCGAGGATCTCGGCATGGAAGCGATCTACGAGTTCGAGGTGAAGGACTTCCCGGTGACCGTCGCGGTCGACAGCGAGGGCAATAATGTCCACCAGCTCGCGCCGCTCGTCTGGCGCGAGAAGATCGCGAAGGAAGGCCTGCTCGAACGGGCCTGAGGCTCAGGGCCGGGCGAGCCATTCCTCGGCTGCGGTGAAGGCGGAGCGGCGTCCCTTTTCGTCATCGGGAACGGCGGTGACGAAATAGGCGACGCCGCGCTTCGCCTTGCGGTCGATCCACAGGCCCGAGCGCAGGCCATAGGCCGAGCCGGCATGGCCGATCCGGCGGATCTTGTCGCCGAACGGATCGTCGCGGCACGCCTTGCGCGGGGTGGCGAGCGTCTGGAGCGCGAGGCCATAGGTGCAGAGGAAGCCGTCGTCGGCATCCTCGCCGGTGACGCCGTTGGTGCCGTCATAGACCCAGTCGGGGCCGACGAGCGTGGCGAGCGAGGCGGGGGTAAGGAAGCCTTCGCCGCCATCGAGGAAGAGCCGGCCGATCCGCGCGAGCCCCTTGGCCGATATGCGCATGCCGCCCTGCGGGCTGAACAACGCGCCGTTGGCGCCGAGCTGATAATCGGCGAGGGCGCAGCTGCCGTCGGGAGAAGCGACGACGGGGCAGGCGGGGCGGAATCCTGCTAGGTTATCACGCAGAACACGAGCTTCGGCGTTGGTGAGGGTGACGGCGTGGGCGATCGCGCTGTCGGAGCAGGTCGACCAGTTCATGCAGGCATCGAGGTCAAGTGGCTGGAATACAAGGCTTTTCATGAGAATGTCGAAGCGCTCGCCGGTCGCCTTCTCCATCACCGAGGCGATCACCGGAAAATTGAGATTGGTGTAGCGGAACCAGCCCCCCGGCGCGTGCGCGCTATCCCAGGCGCGCGGATCGGCGAGCGCCCCCTGCAGCGTCGCGCCCAGCGGCAGGACATAGTCGATCCCGTCCATCAGACTCGACCGGTGCGACAGGAGCAGGCGCAGCGTGATCGGCGTATCGGGAAAGGCCGGATTGCGCAGCCGCCAGCCGAGCCAGCGCGACACGTCGCTGTCGAGATCGAGCGTGCCCGCCTCGACCAGCCGCATCACGCCCATCGCCACGGCAAGTTTGGAGATCGAGGCGACGCGCACCGGATCGTCGGCGGTGACGGGCCGGCCGGTCGCGGGATCGGCGATGCCGCCCGCCTCCACCGCGCGCACGCCGCGCGCATCGAAGGCGACGCGCACCCATGCGCCGCGCGTGGGCGGGGGAAGCGGTGCGCTCACGCAACCGCCGACCAAGAGACTTGCGAGGATCGCCCAAAGCCTTATCTGCATGGAAAGGCAGGATAGGCGACGCGATGGGAAGAGCAATCGGAAGGCTGGCGCGGTGGATGGGAACCGTGCTGCTGTTCCTTGTCGTCGCGATCTGCCTGATCCTGACGCTCGTCCCGCCCTTCCTCGACTTCCGCTATTATGACGGGCCGGTCTCGGGCCATTATGACGGCAGCCGCTTCTTCAATCCCGACGGCGACGACACGTTCAGGCCGCCGGGCGGCCAGAGCCGCTTCATGATGCGCTACCTGATGGGGCGCGACAATCGCCCCAAATGGCCGACGCAGGTGCCCGTCACGCCGACCAGGCCGCCCGCGCGCGTCGAGGGCGAGCGCATGGTCGCGACCTGGGTGGGCCATGCGACGGTGCTGATCCAGACGCAGGGGCTGAACATCCTTGCCGACCCGATCTGGTCGCGCACGGCCGGGCCGCTGGGCGTGGGCCCGGCGCGCGTCGCCGAACCCGGCGTGCGCTTCGACGATCTGCCTAAGATCGACATCGTCCTCGTCAGCCACGACCATTATGATCATATGGATCTGGCGACGCTGAAGCGGCTGGAGGCGCGCGATCATCCGCTGATCGTCACCAGCCTGGGCAATGACAGCGTGATGAAGCCGGTTGGCGCGAAGGTCGCCGCGCTCGACTGGGGGCAGAGCGTCAATGTGAAGCCCGGCGTCACCGTGGTGGTGACGCGCAACCATCATTGGGGATCGCGCTGGATCGCCGACCGCAGCCGCGCCCTGTGGTCGAGCTTCGTGGTCAAGCTGCCCGGCGGCAACATCTTCTTCGCGGGCGATACCGGGCCGGGCGACCTGCACTGGCCCGAGGAAGCGGCGAAATACGGCCCGGTGCGCCTGGCCTTCATCCCGATCGGCGCCTTCCGCTTCGCGCCGGGCGAGATGCGTGCGGGGAGCCATATCGGCCCGGTCGACGCGGTGAAGGTGTTCGAGGGGCTGGGCGCGTCCTTCGCCATCCCCATCCATTGGGGGACGTTCCACCTGTCCTACGAAGCCTATGACACGCCGCCCAGGCTGCTGGCGCTGGAAATGCGCTGCGCCGGGATCGACCCCGCCGCCTATCGCGCGGTGCCGATCGGCGCGCAGGTGGAGGTGCCGCCCTATGCGCCGCCCAGACGGGTGACGCGCCAATGCCCGAGCGCGGCGGAGCTGGAGGCGCTACGCTAGGGCTCTGCCGGCACAGTGCGGCCGGCTCGCGGCCGTTGCGGCCACGACATTGCCCGAAGCGGTCCCCATTGCCGCCACGATCTTCGACCAGCCAGTGATGCCATGACGATCATCAGGCACGCGATCTTCCCCGATGACCTCGCTTCGGTGCTGGGCATCTGGCGCGAGTTCATCGCCGCTTCGCCGGTCAACCTCGACTATCAGGGCAATGACACCGAGTTTGCGAGCCTGCCCGGCAAATATGCGGCGCCAGGGGGATGCGTGCTGCTGGCCGATCGCGGCGGCGATATCGAAGGCTGCATCGCCCTGCGCAAAGTCAGCAGTGCCATATGCGAGATGAAGCGGCTCTATGTTCGCCCGCATGCGCGCGGCGGCGCGGTTGGGCGTGCGCTGGTCGAGCGGTCGATCGCGGAAGCGCGGGCCATGGGCTACAGCGAGATGAGGCTCGACGTGCAGGAGAAGTTCATCGCCGCGCGGAAGCTCTACGCGGATTTCAATTTCGTCGCGGCCGAGCCGGTGTCCTTCAATCCGGTCCCCGGCGCATCCTTTCTGGGCCTCCGCCTCTAGGCCATGTGGTGGCGGCCCCCATTCTGCTTGCGGTGCTGGCTGCCGCGCTCGCTCGTCGTCGAGAATAGGTCGTGCTGCCCCCGGGCAACCCCTTGGATGGCATAGGAATTGCGCGGAATGCAGGTAATGATTCGATAGAGAAGATCGGTCGGCTCTTTGCCGAACCAGAACGAGATGTTTCCGTCATGCCGGAGATTGGAGAAGTGCAGGACGGCGCGCTAGAAGCGGGGCGTGACGGAGCATCATCGATATCGGCGGGTGGGGATCATCGGCGCGGGGCGGGTAGCGCTGGCGATCGGGCTCGGGCTCGCGCCGCATTCGGTGAGCCCGGTGCTGGTCCGGGCACGGCGGCCCGAGGCTTCGGCCGAGGCGGTGGCGCGGATCGGGCGTGCCGAGGCGGCGGAGGGCGCGTCGGCGCTGGCGGCGGCTTGCGACCTGATCGTCATCGCCGTTTCCGACGACGCGATCGCGGAGGTCGCCGCCGATCTGGCGCGGGAGCTGCCGGAAGCGCGGGCGCCTTTCGTCTTTCATCCGAGCGGGCGGAGCGGGGCGGCGATCCTCGATCCACTGCGGCGGGCGGGGGCGCGAACGGCGGCGATTCATCCGGCGATGACCTTTGCCGGCGATCCCGCAGCCGAGGTGCGGCGCATGGCCGGCGCGCGCTTCGCGGTCAGCGGATCGACGCCCGATGCGGCCGGGGAAGCGCGGGGCGTCGTCGCGCTGCTCGGCGGAGTCGCGATCGACATCCCCGATGCGCTGCGCCCGCTTTATCACGCGGCCCTCTGCCACGCGGCCAACCATCTGGTGACGCTGATGGCCGGGGCGTTCGATGCGCTGGCGGCGGCGGGGGTGGCGGAACCGGGCGCGCTGCTCGCGCCGCTGGTGCGGGCGGCGCTGGAGAACAGCCTCGATCAGGGCTTTGCGGCGCTGACCGGCCCTGTGCTGCGCGGCGATGCCGAGACGGTGGCGGGGCATCTCGACGCGCTGGCGGCGCATCGCCCCGATGTGCTGCCCGCCTATCGCGCGATGGCGCGTGCGACGCTTGAGCGACTGGAGCGGGACGGCGAGCGGCCCGTTTCGGCGGAGCTCCACCGCCTGCTCGATGAGGGGTGATGCAGATTCACTAAACGTGCGCGCAAGCCATTATCGCGCCGCAATAAGGGCTGGCATCGCGCGTGCCGGCTGCCTAGTCTCGCCCCGGGCAGTCAATCGGGGAGTGCGGCATGCGATTGGGACGAGCGGCGATCGGCTTCTATCTTGGCCTCGCTTTCTCCGCGGCCCATGCCGCGCCCGCCCCCGATCTCGAGGCCTTTCTCGACTATCCGTTCAAGACCAATCTCATAGCGCCCGATTCCGGTGGCCGGCTGGCGTGGATCGAGGTGCGCCAGGGCCGGCGCAGCCTGTGGCTGGCGAAGGGCGGCGATCTGGTCGCGACGAAGATCGCGGGCACCGGCATCGACGACGGCATGGAGCTGGCCGAGGCGACCTTCTCGCCCGATGGACGCATCCTTGCCTGGGTGCGCGGCGGCGGCGAGCATAATGGCTGGGCGGCCAACCTGCCGCCGCCCAATCCGGCCTCGGCCGTCGTGCAGCCGACGCAGAGCATCTGGGTGTCGATCGACGGCGCCGCGCCGATCCAGGTCGCCGACGGCGAGGAGCCGACGCTCTCGTCGACCGGGCGGCTCGCCTATCTGAAGGACGGGCAGGCGTGGACGGTGGCGCTGACCGCAGGCGCCAAGCCCGAGAAGCTGTTCTACGATCGCGGCAAGGTCGCCGATCTCAACTGGTCGCCCGACGGGACCAGGCTGGCCTTCGTCTCGCGGCGCGGCGATCACAGCTTCGTCGGCATCTATGCGGGGCCCGACAAGCCGATCAGCTGGATCGCGCCATCGACCGCCTTCGACGGCGACATCGCCTGGTCGCCCGACGGCACGCGCATCGCCTTCGTCCGCCGCGAGGGCGAGGCCGATCTGCTCGCCTCGCCGCTGGTCGAGACGCCCAATCCCTTCTCGATCTGGGTCGGCAATGTCGCCGATGGAACGGGGCGCCAGTTGTGGGCGAGCCCCGCGACGCTCGAGGGATCCTATCCGATGGTGCCCGACGGCATGTTCGTCCGCTGGGCGGCGGGCGACAGGATCGTCTTCCGCGCCGAGATGGACGGCTGGCCGCACCTTTATGCGCTGGCGGCGAGCGGCGGCGCGCCCAGGCTGCTGACGCCGGGCAATTTCATGGTCGAGCATGTGACGATCACGCCCGACCGCCGCACGCTGATCTATGACGCGAACAGCGGGCCGGCCACCGACGACATCGATCGCCGCCACCTGTTCCGCGTCGCGATCGACGGCGGCGCGCCCGTCGCGTTGACCAAGGGGCTGGGCGTCGAGTTTACGGCGGCGGCGGTCGGCAACGATCGCATCGCCTATGTCGGCGCATCGCCGACCGGGCCGATGCAGGTGCTGATCGCCGAGGGCAAGGCCGCGCCGCGCCAGCTGGGCGATGCAGGCGCGCCTTATGCGCCGGCGGGGATGGTGGTGCCGAAGAGCGTCACCTTCACCGCGGCGGACGGGACGCTGATCCACGGCCAGCTCTTCGCCGCCGGCGGTTCGGCGCGCAAGGCGGGGCTGATCTTCGTCCATGGCGGGCCGCCGCGGCAGATGCTGCTCGGCTGGTCCTACATGGACTATTACGCCCACAGCTATGCGATGAACCAATATTATGCCGCGCACGGCTATGTCGTGCTGTCGGTCAACTACCGGCTGGGGATCGGCTATGGCCGCGCCTTCCAGCATCCGGCGCGCGGCGGGATCGCGGGCAATGCCGAATATCAGGACGTGACGGCGGGCGCGCGCTTCCTGATGGCGCAGCCGCAGGTCGATCCCGCGCGGATCGGGATCTGGGGCGGAAGCTATGGCGGGCTGCTGACCGGGCACGCGCTGGCGCACGACAGCGCGATCTTCAAGGCCGGCGTCGACTTCCACGGCGTGCACGACTGGTCGCTTTACCCCAGGCTGATCGAACGCCCCGAGCGCTACGAGCAGGGCGACTATGAGGCGGCGATGAAATCGGCGTTCGAAAGCTCGCCCGAAAGCGCGCTCAAGGGCTGGCGCTCACCCGTATTGCTGATCGCGGGCGACGACGACCGCAACGTGCGCTTCGACCAGACCGTCGATCTGGCGCGCCGCCTGCGCGCGCAGGGCACGCCGTTCGAGAGCCTGGTGATCCCGAACGAGATCCACGGCTTCCTGCGCTACGACAGCTGGAAGCGCGCCGACGAGGCGTCGATCGATTTCCTGGGGCGCTATCTGAAGCCGTGAACGCTTAAAGCGGGATGGGCGGGAAGGGTGGGTTGCGGACGGTCTGCTTTTAGGTCCCGGAGAGCAGACCGTAGACGTTGCTTTTCCAGTATGTTCGCGGATAGTTTAATTAATGGCGATGCCTAGGAAAAATGTCCGCCGGCGCGAAGGCGATTATATCGTGATCGACCTTGGCGATGGCAAAAGCTCATATGCTCAGGTCGCGGCTGAACCATTGATCGTATTCTTTGACGGCCGCTTTGCGAATGATCTGCAGGCAAGTGAGATAAAAAATCTCCCTATCCTGTTTCGCTTATGGGTACAAAATCATGCAATCACGCGTGGGCGATGGGCAGTTGTTGGCCGAGGTACGGTCCCGCCGGAGAGCCAAGAGGAACCCTTCTTTTACAAGCAGGATGCAATTACTGGAAAGCTCGCCCTTTATCATTCCTCCTTTGCCCAAACGAATTGGGAGCGGCCTGCAACTCTGGCAGAATGCGCGGCTTTGGAATGTGCTGCGGTGTGGGAACCTGAGCATATTGAGGACCGATTGCGGGATCATTATGCTGGACGGCCAAGCCGTTGGGTTGAAAGCCTTCGGATAGATCCCTCTGCGATCCCTTAGTTTGGTCCGCTTTTTCCGAGCACGGAGTAGGCCTATCAACTTCCACAAATGGTCGGAAGCCAACAAGCCATTTGCTGTGCCCAACTGCTAGAACAACTCCAGCTGCTCGATCTCCTCGGCCGTCAGCGCGATGCCGAACGCGCTTTCGAGCAGGGCGCGATACTGGCCGGGGGTCTCGATCACGATCTTCTCGTTCGTCGGGCCGGAAACCGAGAGGATGCGGTCGACCAGCGAGAGGAAGCCGCCGGCGGGCACGAGGCTGACGATCGCGCGCGTGGTGAAGCGCGTGCCGGGGCGCGTCGCCGTCCAGTGATTGGCCATTTCGAGATCGGCGGGCGCGACCTCCTCGGTCGAAAAACTATATTGGCGATACCAGTCGTCGCTGGGCGGCGCGCGATCGTCGGCGGCGACGCGCGGGCCGCGCCGTTCGAGCATCCAGCCATGATCGGGGTCGAAATGGAGGCGGTGGCGCGCGCCGTCGGCGGTTTCGGCCTCGGCGCCGCCCATCAGGCGCAGCGGGGGCACGTCGCTGCCCCCGAAGCCGACGTCGCTGATCCAGTCCTCACCGTCGATGGTGACGAGGTTGAGCGTATGCGTGCGCGGCGGGACGCCGATCGCGCCGAGCCAGACGCGCGCGAGCAGCGGTCGCGCCTCGAAGCCCAGCGCGTGGAGCGCCGTGAGATAAAGGCTGTTCTGTTCGAAGCAGTAGCCGCCGCGCCGCGCGGTGACGAGCTTGTCGAACACATGCGCGGGATCGAGGCTGACGCCGCGGCCCAGGGGGATGTCGAGATTCTCGAAAGGAATGGCGTGGCGATGCGCGGCCTGGAGCAGCGCCAGCCCCTCGGCATCGGGCGCGGGCGGTTCGGCGAGGCCGATGCGATCGAGATAGGCGCCGGGATCGAACATGGCGCGATCCTAGCCGTTGTTCCGATGCGCGTGAACCGTTCGTGCCGATGAGATGGCGAGGCGCGTCTCGACTTCGCTCGACACGAACGGAGCTTGGAATGCCGGATCAGTCGCTGCCGGTCGTCGGCCCGAGCAGGTCAAGCACCGCCGCGGTCATCGCGGTCGCGCCGGTGACGATCGCGGGTTCGGGATCGACGCGGAAGAAGGGCGAGTGGTGCGGCGGCGCGGCCGGGCCGCCCTTGGCCGCCGCGTCGACGATCGCCGGCGAGGTGCCGCCGACCGCGAAATAATAGCCCTTCACGCCCAGTTCGGGCTGGACGAAATAGGCGAAATCCTCCGCGCCCATGCCGAGCTGCTGCCACGGCAGCACCGCCTTGGCGCCCAGCTCGCGCGTCAGCGTGGCGTTGAGGCGCTTCGCCAGCGCAGCGTCGTTGATCGTCGTCGGCGTGCCTTCGATCACCGTGACCCTGGGCAGCTTGTCCTCGGGCATGCCGTTCAGCCGGCCGACGCCTTCGGAGACGCGGCGGATCGCGGCGATCATCTGCGCGCGCGTCTTCTCGTCATTGGCGCGGACGGTGACCTGCAGCTTCGCCTCGTCGGAGATGATGTTGTGCTTGTTGCCGGCGTGGAAGGAGCCGACCGTGATCACCGCCGGGCTGAGCGGCGCGCGCTCGCGGCTGATGATCCCCTGCAGCGCTATCACGATCTGCGATCCCATATAGACGGGATCCTTGCCCTGATTGGGCGTGGCGCCATGCGCGCCGATGCCGGGGATGACGATGTCGACGCTGTCCGACGAGCTGTACTGGATGCCTTCGGATGCGCTGACCGTGCCGTCGGGCATGCCCGATGCGACGTGGAAGGCCAGCGCATATTCGGGCTTGGGGAAGCGGGTGTAGAGCCCGTCCTTGACCATCGCGTCGGCCCCACCCACCCGTTCCTCGGCGGGCTGGACGACGAAGAGGACGGTGCCGTGCCAGCGATCCTTCATCGCGGCGAGGCGGCGCGCGGTCGCGACCATCGCAGTGATGTGCGTGTCGTGCCCGCAGGCGTGCATCACCGGCGCCTCGACCCCGTCGATGCCGACCTGCTTCGCCTTGGACGGATAGGGGACGCCCGAATTTTCGAGGATCGGCAGCCCGTCCATGTCGGCGCGGACGAGGACGACGGGGCCGTCGCCATTCCTGAATACGCCGACGACGCCGGTGCCCCCGACCTTCTCGGTCACGACGATACCGGGGATGGCGCGCAGTTCCTTCGCCATGCGTGCCGAGGTGTTCACTTCCTTGAACGACAGTTCGGGATTCTGGTGGAACCAGATGAAGAGCTGGCCCAGATCCTTGTCGTAATCGGCCTTGATCGCGGCCTGATAGTCAGGCGCGGCGACGGCGGGCGCGGCGAGCAGCGCCGAGGCGGCAAGGAGGAGACGGGCAAGTTTCATGGATAACCCCCTGATTCTAGTTCGGGGGCCATCCAAGCATTGCCGGTCGGGCTGACGCAAGCGTTAAGAGCCCGTTTGAAAATGCGCGGGAGGCGCGTTTTGCGTTTTGCGGCGCCGGCCCACTCCCCCACCCGGCCTCCCACTCAGTGTATCCTTGGAGGGAGGCCGGGTGGGGGAGTGGGCCGGCGCCGATCTCGAGCGGGCTCTAGGCCGGGCCCATGCGGAAGGCGCAGAGCTTGTTGCCCTCGGGATCGCGGACATAGGCGCCGTAGAAGGCCTGCGGGCCTTCCGGCCCGCGCAGGCCGGGCGCGCCTTCGGAGCTGCCGCCGAGCTCGAGCGCCTTGGCGTGAAAAGCGTCGACCTTGGCGCGATCGTCCATCACGATCGCGACCATGTTGCCGTTGCCCGGCGTCGCCGCCTCGCCATTATAAGGCGGGGTCACCGCGATGCCCGGCTGGCCCATGCCCATGCCGTAGAGCGTGAAGCCATGGTCGAGCTGGAACAGCCGCTTGCCGCCGATGCTGCCGACGAGCGAATCGTAGAAGGCCCGGGCCTTTTCAAGGTCGTTGGTGCCCAGCGTGATATAGCCGATCATCATTACTCTCCTTTTTTGTCGCCGCCGCATTCGCCGATGCGCTGTGCGGCATTTTCGATCTTCATCGACATTTTCGTGCCGTCGGGGCCGGGGCGCTCCATCGCCGCCTTCATCGTGTAGGTGTCGGGCGCATAGACGCCGTCCATCGTCATGGTGACGGCGCCGCCGCCCTGCTGCGGCTGGCAGTGCATCACGGCGTCGATCTTGCCACTGTCCATCGTGAACTTCTCGAACCGGCACTGGCCGTTATCCTGCCCGGCGAGCATTTCGGCCGATGGCTTTTCCGCCTGTTCCTTGGTGATGCACGTCTCGCTCACGGTCGGCTTGTTCGTCCGCGCCTGCATCTCGGCGAGCGCCTGCGGCGGCATGCCGGGGATGTTCATTTCCTTGATCGTGGTCGTCACGCGCCATTTGCCGGGGCTGACGAAGCTGCCTTGCTGGCGCGCTTCCTGAACCTTTTGCGCGACTTCGCTGACCGAGGCGTTCTTCACCTCGACGCTGGGCGAGCTGTTGCATCCCGCGAGGACGAGCGCGGGCGCAAGGATAATCAAACTACGGGTCATTCGGCATCCTTCCGGTCGAGAGAAGCAGTCGTTGCGGCCCTTGTGCGGAGGCACCATATCCATGGGCGATGGCGATTCAAATCAGAACCACGCTCGACGAGCCCGAGACCGGACAGACATTCGTCCCGCACAAGCCCGTGCGCCCGGAGAAGTCGGAAGGCGGCAAACCGTTCAAGCTCGTATCCGACTATCAGCCGGCGGGCGACCAGCCGGGCGCGATCGCCGAGCTGGTCGAAGGGCTGCACGGGCATGAGCGCGACCAGGTGCTGCTGGGCGTCACCGGATCGGGCAAGACCTTCACCATGGCGAAGATCGTCGAGACGCTGCAGCGCCCCGCGCTCGTCCTCGCGCCCAACAAGATCCTCGCCGCGCAGCTCTACGGGGAGTTCAAGAACTTCTTCCCCGAGAATGCGGTCGAATATTTCGTCAGCTATTACGATTATTACCAGCCCGAGGCCTATGTGCCCCGGTCGGATACCTACATCGAGAAGGAAAGCTCGGTGAACGAGGCGATCGACCGGATGCGCCATTCGGCGACGCGCGCGCTGCTGGAGCGCGACGACGTGCTGATCGTCGCTTCGGTCTCCTGCCTCTACGGCATCGGATCGGTCGAGACCTATTCGGCGATGATCTTCGACCTGAAGAAGGGCCAGACGGTCGACCAGTCGGAGATCGTCAGGAAGCTCGTCGCGCTCCAGTACAAGCGCAACGACGCGGCCTTCGCGCGCGGCAATTTCCGGGTGCGCGGCGACAATCTGGAAATCTTCCCCTCGCACTATGAGGATACCGCCTGGCGCGTATCCTTCTTCGGCGACGAGGTGGAGGAGATCGTCGAGTTCGATCCGCTGACCGGCAAGAAGGTGGCGAGCCTCAACGCGGTGCGCGTCTACGCCAATTCGCACTATGTGACGCCGGGCCCGACGCTGAAGCAGGCGATGGAGGCGATCAAGTTCGAGCTGGCCGAGCGGCTGAAGGAATTGCAGACCGAGGGGCGGCTGCTGGAGGCGCAGCGGCTGGAGCAGCGCACTAATTTCGACCTCGAGATGATCGCGGCGACGGGATCGTGCGCGGGGATCGAGAATTATTCGCGCTTCCTGACCGGGCGGCTGCCCGGCGAGCCGCCGCCGACGCTGTTCGAATATCTGCCCGACAATGCGCTGCTCTTCGTCGACGAAAGCCATGTGACGATCGGGCAGATCAACGGCATGTCGCGCGGCGACCACCGGCGCAAGCTGACGCTGGCCGAATATGGCTTCCGCCTGCCCTCGGCGATCGACAACCGGCCGCTGCGCTTCAACGAATGGGAAGCGATGCGCCCCGAGACCGTCTATGTCTCGGCGACGCCGGGATCGTGGGAGATGGAGCAGACCGGCGGCGTCTTCGCCGAGCAGGTCATCCGCCCCACCGGACTGATCGACCCGCCGGTCGAGGTGCGCCCGGTCGAGGATCAGGTCGACGACCTCGTCAACGAATGCCGCAAGACCACCGAGCGCGGCTATCGCACGCTCGTCACCACGCTCACCAAGCGCATGGCCGAGGATCTGACCGAATATCTGCACGAAGCGGGGCTCAAGGTCCGCTACATGCATTCGGATACCGAGACGCTGGAGCGTATCGAGCTGATCCGCGACCTGCGGCTTGGCGTCTACGACATCCTCGTCGGCATCAACCTGCTGCGCGAGGGGCTGGATATCCCCGAATGCGGTCTGGTCGCGATCCTCGATGCCGACAAGGAAGGCTTCCTGCGATCGGAGACGTCGCTGATCCAGACGATCGGCCGCGCCGCGCGCAACGTGGAGGGCCGCGTGATCCTTTATGCCGACAGCATCACCGGATCGATGGAACGCGCAATGCGCGAAACCGATCGCCGGCGCGAGAAGCAGGTCGCCTACAATGCCGAGCACGGCATCACGCCGCAGACGGTGAAGAAGAATATCGGCGACATCATCGCGCACGTCGCGTCGAAGGACCAGGTCACCGTCCCGATCGACGAGGACCGCCCGCACATGGTGGGCCATAATCTGCGCGCCTATATCGAGGAGCTGGAGAAGAAGATGCGCACCGCCGCCGCCGACCTCGAGTTCGAGGAAGCCGGGCGCCTGCGCGACGAGATCAGGGCGCTGGAGGCCGAAGAACTGGGCCTTCCCGCCGAACAGCGCGTCATCCCGCCGCCGATGGGACGGAGCAACGAGGGCAAGCCCGGCACGCGCAAGACGCGCTACGGCAAGTCGGTGAAGAAATTCGGCGGTCGGTAAAAATTATTTCAGCCCATGTGGAACCCGGGCGGCGGTCGCCCGTTCTTGTTCTGCTTGATCGAGAGAAAGAGCATTGATGGTCCCGATCCTCACCGATCGGACCGCAAGGGAGCCCCGCCGCGAAAGCGACGGGGCTTACTTTTTGTGCGCATGAGACGGCGTGTCGCTTTTATCCAATAACGCGCCTTCGCCCGACGCCGATCCCGGCGGCGCTCAATCTTCGGCGATCTGGCTGTCGCGTCGGGTTTCCGGAAGCATCAGGAAACCGATCGTGGCGACGCCCGCCATCGCCGCGACATACCAGTAGAATCCGGCCTCGACCCCTGCCTGCTTGAGCCACAGCGCGACATATTCGGCGCTGCCGCCGAACAGTGCGTTGCCGATCGCATAGGGAAGCGCGACGCCCAGCGTGCGGACATGGGCGGGGAAGAGTTCCGCCTTCACCAGCGCGCTGATCGCCGTGTAGCCCGAGAGCAGGAGGAGCAGCCCGCAGATGACGGCGAAGGCGAGCGCGGGCGCGGGGCCGGCGGCGAGCAGGCTGTAAGCCGGCACCGTCGCGATCATCGCGCCGATCCCGAACAGCAGCAGCATCGGCTTGCGCCCGAAGCGATCGGCGAGATGCCCGAAAAGCGGCTGGGCGCACATGTAGACGACGAGCGCGCCGGTCATCACCCCGGTCGCGGTCTGGCGATCGAAACCGGCCGTGTTGACGAGGAATTTCTGCATGTAGGTGGTGTAGGCATAGAAGGCGAGGCTGCCCCCGGCGGTGATCGCGACGACGAGCAGGAAGGCGCGGGGATGGGCGCGCCACAGATTGCCGATCGTCGACCGGGGGCGATCGGCCTTCGCCATCGCCTCGAACGACGCGGTTTCGGCGAGCCGGCGGCGCAGCACATAGACGAGGAGCGCGAGGAGAGCGCCGAGCGCGAAGGGGATGCGCCAGCCCCATGCTTCAAGCTGGGCCTCGCTGAGCAGGGCCTGGAGCAGCAGCACGATGGCGAGCGCCGAAAGCTGGCCGCCGACGAGGGTGACATATTGGAAGCTGGACCAGAAGCCGCGCCGCGCGCGCGGGGCCATTTCGGAGAGATAGGTGGCGCTCGTCCCATATTCGCCGCCGACCGACAGCCCCTGCAGCATGCGCGCGACGAGCAGCCACAGCGGCGAGAGCAGCCCCGCCTGCGCATGGGTGGGCGCGACGGCGATGAGCAGCGAGCCGCCGAACATCAGCCCGACCGACAGCGCGAGGCCGGCCTTGCGCCCCCGGCTGTCACCATAGATCCCCATGATCCACGCCCCGATCGGGCGCATCAGGAAGCCGACGCCGAAGATCGCGGCGGTGGAGAGCAGTTGCGCGGTGCGATCGCCCTGGGGAAAGAAGGCCGGCGCGAAATAGATGGCGAGCGCCGCATAGGCATAGAAATCATACCATTCGACGAGATTGCCCGCCGATCCGCCGATGATCGACTTCAGCCGCCGCGCTTCCATGATCGCTCCCCGCCCTTCGCGCCCGGTTCGGCGCATGCGGAGGCTAGGCCAGGACGGCGGGCGGTTGCAAATCGCGGCTCGCCCGGCCATGCCTGCGCTGATCGTTGGGTGAGTGCTGGAGTGCGTCCTTGAAGAAACAGCGTGCGGCGATCGGTCTTTTCCTGCTGACCTGCTCATGCGTTGCGCCCCGGCAAGCGCCGCCGACGCCTGCGCCCACCCCGGCGCCGCCGCCACCCGCGCCGCCGCCCGCACCGGTCAAGCCCGAGGGCGACGATTGGCGCGACTGGCCGATCACGCCGGGCACGTGGAGCTATCGCGCGACGGCGACGGGGGGCAATGCACGCTTCGCCGCGCCGGGGGCGCCGGCGGCCGAACTGATCCTGATCTGCGCACGCCAGACGCGCGAGATCATGATCGTTCGCCCCGCCGCCGCCGCGGTCACCGGCGCGATGACGATCCAGACGAGCAGCGGCGCGAGCGCCGTGCCGATCAAGGCGGGCAGCGCGACGCTGCCGGCATCGAGCCCGCTGTTCGACCAGATGGGCTATAGCCGTGGGCGGTTCATGGTCACGATCGCGGGCGTTCCCCGCCTGATCGCGCCGGCATGGCCCGAAGTGCTGCGCGTGACCGAGGATTGCCGTTGATGCGGCGCGGCTGGCTGCTGCTTCCGCTTGTGCTCGCTGCGTGCGACCGGCCGCCGCAGCCTTCCAACGCGACGATCGTTCATTCGGAGAGCGAGGCGCCGACGCCCGCCGACGAACAGGATCGGCCCGGCCGGGACGGGATCAGCACCGAGCGCACCGACATTCCCGAGCTTGACGGCATCCCGCTGGCCGAGGGGCGCTGGACGCTTGTCGACGGGCCCGAGGCGCGCTTCGGGCTGGCGGGCGAGCCGAGCTTTTCGATCCGCTGCGACAATCAGCTCCACATGATCGTGATGACGCGCGGCGCGATCAGCGGCGGCAACCTACAGATCATCACCGATCGCGGCGCGACGCGTTTCGACGCGCAGGGCGACGGCGCGAAAACGGTCGCCAGCTTTTCGGCCAAATATCCGTGGTTCAGGGATGTGCTGGCAAAGGCGGACGGCGCGATCGGGGTGCGGATCGACGACGGCGAGCCGCTGGCGCTGCCCATCGATCCGGCGATTGCCGAGGTTGTTTCAGCCTGTCGGTAAAGGGGGCACCGGGAACGCGGCGCGAAACCTGACAATTGTCCGAAAAAATTTTCATTTCAAGTCTTGATCGTCGAATCATGATGATTCACTTTCCGATCGTGCCGCAGGGCACAATGGCTTCAACCAGCGAAAGGAGGTGATCCGATGTCTCATGGTTCAGCAGAGAGGTCGGTCAAGTCCGTTCGGGAAATGCGCGCCTGAAGCGCTGCGCCTAAGTTTCCCGGAGGCGGCACTTCCGGCCGCTGACCATGTTAAGGGGTTGCCGGGTCTTCGAGGCCCGGCAGCCCTTTTTCAGTTTCGGGCGTCCGTCATCGTGAGCGCAGCGCGGCAATCCAGGCGAGATTTCCGGGCATCGGCTGGATTGCTTCGTCGGCTTCGCCTTCTCGCAATGACGGGAGATGGGGATAGTCTCAGCGCCTTGCGCGGCGCAGGCGGCGGGCTTCGTCGAGCTCGAGCAGTTCTTCGCGGATGCGGAAACTGATCCGCGCCACCCTGATTTCGAGCAGGAAGGTCACCAGCGCGGCGATCAGCAGCAGCATCGCGACGATGAAGGCCGCCGCCACCGCCTGACGGAAGGCGAGATGCGCGAGCTGGGTGACGAAGAGCAGCGCGACGAGCGTACAGACCGCGATCGCGCTCGACACGCACAGCCAGATGGCGAGATTGGCGAGATCCATCCGCCTGTCGAGGATGCGCAGCTCCCACACGATCCGCTCATGCTCCTCGCCCGTCGAGGTGGCGTGGCGCTCGGCCAGCCAGCGCGAGCGATCGACGACGCGCGCGAGGCGGCCGGCGATGACGTTGAGGATCGCGCCCAGCCCCGCGAGGAGGAAGACGGGCGCGATCGCGAGCTGGATCGTCTGCGCGATGCTGGAAATGGCGGGCAGTTCGGGCATGGCGCAGGGATGGCGCGCACCAGCCCATCCGGTCAAGCGCGAACACGCCTTGGTAACGGAGGCGCGGCTAGGCTGGCGGGGTGAACAAGCCGCATTCCGCTTCGCATTTCATTCCGCCCGCCGGGCCGCCGGTGCTGGCGGTCGCGGGCGTGGCGAATGCGATCGACGACGTGGCGGCGCGCTGCACCCCGGCGGGGTTCCTGCGCGCGAGCTGGTATCGCGCCGCGCTGAGCGCCTATGGCGGGCGCGATCCGCGCAGTTTCGTCGCCTATGACGCCGCGGGCAGGGCGGCGATCGCGCTGCCGCTGGCCGGTGTCGGCCCGGCGGCGCTTGGGCTGGCGGCGGTGCCGGGATGTTACTGGCCCTTCCGCACCTTTCCGATCGCCGACGACGCGCCTGCAGAGCTGCTCCGCGCGCTGCTGCGCCTGGTCGCGGGGCGGGTGCGGGCGTGGCGGATGGGGCCGGTCAATGGAGACGATCCGCTGCTTGCCAGGTTGCGCACCGAGGCGCCGGCAGCGGGGTGGCGGCTGATCGAGCGGACCGTCGCGCGGCGCTTCGTCCTCGACATCGCGGCGTTGCAGGCGGAAGGCGCATGGCCGCGCGGATCGACGCTGCGGAAGAACCGCTTCCACGAAAAGCATCTGGCGGCGCATGGCGCGCCCGGCTGGTCCTTCCACAGCGGCGCGGACTGGACGGCGCGGCTGATCGACGATCTCGGCGCGATCGAGGCCAAGAGCTGGATCGCGACGCGCACCGAGGGCGAGGACGCCAAATTCCACGACAGCGCGCACGAACCGTTCTGGCGCGAGGTGGCGGGCGACCCCGCGATCGCGGCGATGATGCATGTCGCGCTGCTTCGCGTCGGCGGACGGCCGGCAGCTTTCTCCTTCGACCTCGATGTGGGGGCGACCAGATATGCGATCGCCAACAGCTATGATCCGGCCTTCGCGCGGCACAGCCCCGGCAAGCTGCTCCAGTATCGCAACCTCGAGCATGGCATGGCGCGCGGGATCGCGCGGGTCGACTGGGGGGCGGGCGACAGCGGCTACAAGCGCGTCATCGGCGCGGCGGAGGCACCGCGGATCGTCGATTGCCTGTTCGTGCGCGAAGGGCTGGGCGCGGGGATCGCGGCACGGATGTGGGGCGGGTGAGGGTTGAGCCTGCGCCTCGATCCTTGTCGTCATTGCGAGCGCAGCGAAGCAATCCAGTGGGGTGTCAGGCATCGTCTGGATTGCTTCGCTGCGCTCGCAATGACGGGGGGCAGCGTGACGATGGTCGTTGTAGGGAATGGCGGAAAAGCGGGATTTCCGTCGCTGGAAGTTGACAAAGTTGAGAGGCTGGAGCGGTCTTCTCAACTTCGGAGCTCGGGCGATGTCAAAGAGCGGGGCGTCATGCGCCTGCATTCCGCATAACATTGCGCCGGGGCTGTAGGACAGCATTTGGCGACGCGGGCGCTCCGGCCGTCGCGGCTTTGCCGGGATACGAATTTTTGGGGGTAGCTGCGGCCGGGTGGCTGACCTAGTCCCCGATGATATGGACATGCCGGCGAGAGACGGGCTTCGGGCGCTGACCGAGAAGGAGAAGCCGACGCTTCGCCTGATCGTCCGCGGCCACGATGCCAAGTCGACCGCGCGCAGCCTTGGGCTTTCGGTCCACACGATCAACGAGCGGCTGCGCGATGCGCGGCGCAAGATGGCGGTGTCGAGCAGCCGCGAGGCGGCGCGCCTGCTGCTGGCGGCGGAAGGCGGCGCAGCGCTGGCGGACCCCGATTTGCCGGGGGACCCCTATTTATTGGGGGACAGGGGAATCGGGGAGGACGCGGCGGCCCCGGGGGTGGATCAGGGAAGCGCGCCGGTCAGCGGCGTGGGGCGGGCGCTGCGCCGGCCCCGGATCATCATCGGAGCGCTTCTCATGACTCTTCTGCTCGGACTGCTGGCGCTTGCCGCGTCGCCCCAAGCCGATTCTACCTCGCCCGCTTCCGCCGCCGAGGCCACGGCCAATGCCGAAGCGGTGACTTTCGCGCGCCAATGGCTGGCGCTGCTCGATCAGGGGCGCTGGGACGAAAGCTATCGGGCGACGGGCACCGCGTTCCAGAAGCAGAATACGGCCGAAGTCTGGGCCTCGGTTTCCGAAAAGGTGCGCAAGCCGCTTGGCGCGGCGATCTCGCGCAGCTTCCTCAGCCAGGAAAATCTGCCTGCCCCGCCGGCCGGCTATGAAGTGGTCAAGTTCCGCACCCGCTTCGCGAGCAAGGGCGAGACGGTGGAGACGGTGGCGCTCGAGCGCGTCGATGGCGACTGGCGCGTGGTGGGTGTGACGATAGGCTGAGCTAGAAGCCCTGGGCTTTCAGAAACGCGTCCATCTTCATCGTCGCGAAATCGCCTTCGATGCCGAGATTGTTGTTGAGCTGCATATGGTTGCTGTCGGGGACCGGAACGATCTCGGTCACCGCGCCGCCCTTGCGCAGGGGGGCGGCGAGGGCCTCGGCCTGGGCATAGCCTTCGAGGCGGCGGGCATCCTGCAGGAAGAGCCAGGCGGGAGCATTGGGCGGATCGAGATGCGCGATCGGCGAGAGGCGGAGGCGGCGCGCGGGATCGGCGCCGAAGGCGGGGCCATAATAAGGCATGGACGTGCCCGGCGAGCCCGACATCATCGTCGGCACGTCGAACGCGGCGCCGTCGATCAGCACCACGGCGCGGATTGTGTCGAAGGGGACCTTGGCTACCGCCAGCCACTGCGGATCGCTGGCGATCATCGCGGCCAGATGCGCGCCCGAGCTGTGGCCGACGAGGACGATGCGGTTGGGATCGGCCCCGATGTTGCCGGCATTGCTGCGCAGCCAGGCGATCGCGCGGGCGACGTCGCCTATCTGCTGTTCCACCGTCACCTGCGGCACGAAGCGGTAGGTGACCGAGCTGTAGACGAAATGCTGGTCGAGGAAGTGGCGCGGCTTCTCCCCCCCGCCCGCACGGGGATCGCCAGCGCTCCAGCCGCCGCCATGGAGATAGATCATCAGCGGCCAGCGCCCCTTGTGGCGCGTCGTCCAGACGATCAGCCGCTGGCGGGGATCGAGATCATATTTGAGATCGGTGCGCTGGATGAGCGTACCCGTGCTCGTCCGCTGCGCCAGCACCACCGGCGTCGCGAAGGCGAAAAGGCAGGCGATCAGCGCGAAGGCGAGGAGCCGGAGCTTCATGCGCGCGATCAGACCATAGGCGTGCGCAGGGGGGAAGGGGGCATCGTCATTGTGAGCGCAGCGCTGCTATCCGGCGGGGCGACGGGCTTCGTCTGGATTGCTTCGCGATGCTCGCAATGACGGGTGGCCGGAGGATATGCCGATATCGGGCGCCAATGTGGGGTGGACGTGGCGGCCCCCGTCCGATAGGCGGTCGCCGCAACTTTCGGGACAATCTGCGTGGCAAATGTAACCGTGATCGGCGCCCAGTGGGGCGACGAGGGCAAGGGCAAGATCGTCGACTGGCTGGCGTCGCGGGCGGGTATGGTCGTCCGCTTCCAGGGCGGCCACAATGCCGGGCATACGCTGGTGGTGGGCAACCAGACCTATAAATTGTCGCTGCTGCCCTCGGGCATCGTGCGCGGCACGCCCTCGGTCATCGGCAACGGCGTGGTGCTCGATCCCTGGGCGCTGAAGGCCGAGGTCGAGAAGCTGAGCGCGCAGGGCGTGAAGGTGAGCCCCGAGACGCTGCATATCGCCGACAACTGTCCGCTGATCCTGCCTTTCCACCGCGACCTCGACGCGCTGCGCGAGGATGCGAGCGGCGCCGGCAAGATCGGCACGACGCGGCGCGGCATCGGCCCGGCCTATGAGGACAAGGTCGGCCGCCGAGCGATCCGCGTGTGCGACCTTGCGCATCTCGACGATCTGGCGCCCCAGCTCGACCGCCTGACCGCGCATCATGACGCGCTGCGCGCGGGCTTCGGCGAGCCGCCGATCGATCGCGACGCGCTGCTCGCCGAGCTGCGCGGGATCGCCGATTTCGTGCTCCAGTTCGCGTGCCCGGTGTGGCGGATGCTCGACGAGGCGCGGCGGCGCGGCGACCGCATCCTCTTCGAAGGCGCGCAGGGCGTGCTGCTCGACGTCGATCACGGCACCTATCCCTTCGTCACCTCGTCCAACACGATCGCGGGGACCGCGGCGGGCGGATCGGGGCTGGGGCCGGCGGCGGTCGGCTATGTACTCGGCATCGTGAAGGCCTATACGACGCGCGTCGGATCGGGGCCGTTCCCGACCGAGCTGACCGACGAGACGGGCGAGCGGCTGGGCACGCGCGGGCACGAGTTCGGCACCGTCACCGGGCGCAAGCGGCGCTGCGGCTGGTTCGACGCGGTGCTGGTGCGCCAGTCGGCCGCGGTTTCGGGGATCACCGGCATCGCGCTCACCAAGCTCGACGTGCTCGACGGGTTCGAGACGCTGAAGATCTGCACCGGATACCGGGTGCGGGGCGAGCTGCTCGATTATTTCCCCGCGCACGCCGCCGATCAGGCGCTGGCCGAGCCGGTCTACGAGGAAATCGAAGGCTGGCAGGAATCGACGGCGGGCGCGCGGAGCTGGGCGCAGCTTCCCGCGCAGGCGATCAAATATATCAAGCGCGTCGAAGAGCTGATCCGCTGCCCGGTGGCGCTGGTTTCGACCAGCCCCGAACGCGAGGACACGATCCTCGTCCGCGATCCGTTTGCGGATTGAGTTTGGGTCGTGAAATGCGCTGACGGCGCATTTCGCGGCACCGGCCCGCTCCCCCACCCGGCCTCCCATTCACGATACTGTCGTTGGGAGGCCGGGTGGGGGAGCGGGCCGGCGCCGCCAAGCTCGTGCTGAAAGCACGTCATCAATAACAAGCGCTCCGGGGCGGGGCTGCCCCGGAGCTGTCAGGCGCCTCGATCAACTACGCGCGCGGCGTGTGGTGAGGCTTGGGCGTTTCCTTGTCGTCGGGAACGCCATTATTGTTCTTGTCGACCGATGGATCGAGCGTGGGTGCGGGCTGCGGGGTCGAGCCCGGCCTGGGGAGCGCGGAAGGGTCCTGTTCCGGCGCGGTGCTCTGGCCCGGCATCGGCGCGGGCTGGGCGGGATCGGGGGGACTGGTCGTCTGCGCGATGGCGGGGATGGCGAGCGTCGCGGCGGCCGCGGCGATCAGGAAGGTCTTGCGCATATGCTCTCTCCTATTGCGGGAAAGAAAACGCGCGGGCTTTGAAATGCTTTCCGCCGTTTGACCGGGGATTGCGGCGGATCGTCGAACGGTCGATGACTCCGCCGCGCGCGCGGCTCGGCTCGTCGTCGGCCGTTAGGGTCAGCGGCCCGTCTGGGCCCGGTGGAGCAGTTTCTGGTCGGCGAGGACCAGCGCCATCATCGCTTCGACCACCGGCACGCCGCGAATGCCGACGCAGGGATCGTGGCGGCCCCTGGTCATGATCTCGGTCGCCTCGCCGTCGCGCGTGATCGTCGGCACCGGAGTGAGGATCGAGCTGGTCGGCTTGAAGGCGACGCGCAGGCGGACGGGCTGGCCGGTCGAGATGCCGCCGGCGATCCCGCCTGCATGATTGGCCTCGAAGATCGGCCCGTCATTGCCCGGGCGCATCGGATCGGCATTCTGCTCGCCGGTCAGGCGCGCGGCGGCGAAGCCGTCGCCGATCTCGACGCCCTTGACCGCGTTGATCGACATGGCGGCGGCGGCAAGCTCGCTGTCGAGCTTGGCATAGAGCGGCGCACCCCAGCCCGCCGGCACGCCCGTCGCCTCGCACTCGACGATCGCGCCGAGCGAGGAGCCCGCCTTGCGCGCGGCATCGATCGCGTCGGCCCAGCGATCGGCGGCGGCGGCATCGGGGCAGAAGAAGGGATTGGCGTCGATCTGCGCATCGTCGAACGCCGACGGATCGATCGCGTCGCCGCCGACCTCGGAGACCCAGGCGCGAATCCGCACCTCGGCGATCACCGCGCGCGCGACCGCGCCGGCCGCGACACGCGCCGCCGTCTCGCGCGCCGAGGAGCGGCCGCCGCCGCGATAGTCGCGAAAGCCGTATTTCGCGTCATAGGCATAATCGGCATGGCCGGGGCGATAGGCCCTGGCGACGTCCGAATAATCCTTCGAGCGCTGGTCGACATTCTCGATCATCAGGCTGATCGGGGTGCCCGTCGTCAGCCCCTCGAACACCCCGGAAAGGATGCGGACCCGATCGGGTTCCTGCCGCTGGGTGGTGAAGCGCGATGTGCCGGGGCGACGCCGGTCGAGCCAGGGCTGGATATCGGCTTCGCCAAGCGACAGGCCGGGCGGGCAGCCATCGACGACCGCGCCGAGCGCCGGCCCGTGGCTTTCGCCCCAGGTTGTGAAACGGAAAACGCGGCCGAAACTGTTGAACGACATGTCAGGCGCCTCCGGCCGCCGAGGCGCGCGCGATCACTTGTGCGTTGCGGGAGCCGCAGCCGGTGCAGCCGCATTGGCCGGCTCGACCGCGTTGCCGGCGGGCGCCGACGCATTGGCGGCCTCGTCGGTCTTGGCAGCGGCGTCGGCTGCGGGTGCCGCAGCCGCAGTCGGCAACGGCTGCGGATGATCGCTCTGCTGGTTGAGCCAGGCGATGACGTTCGCGCGATCCTCGCCCTTCGACAGGCCGGCGAAGGTCATCTTGGTGCCTTCGGCGAACTTGCGCGGGCTGCTCAGCCACTGGTTGAGCAGATCGAAATTCCAGGTGCCGCCCTTGCTCTTCAGGGCATCGGAGAAGGGGAAGCCGCCGGCGCCCTGGCCGATGCCCTCACCCACGACGTTCCACAGATTGGGGCCGATGCCGTTCGCGCCGCCCTTGGTCGCGGTATGGCAGGCCGCGCACTTGGCAAAGACCTTCTCGCCCGCCGCAGGATCGGCCTTGGCGAGCAGCGTTTCGATGGGAACCTCGGCGGCAGCGCCGGCGCCGCCTTCTTCCTCGACGCCTTCGATCGGATAGCCCATCTTTTCGGGCCGCCCGCCGTGAAAATATTCTCCGCTCACGATTCCGACGCCGAGCGCGACGATGGCCGCACCCAGTACCCAACCGGCTATCGTGTTCGTGCGATTATCCATGAGCCCCTGACGCCTCCCCTTGCGGCCTCTCCAAACCGGCCAATCGTTGCGGGACATGCCGCCCGCATTCGAACAACCTGATTTCCATAGAATCGCAATTGCGCCTCCGCAAGCGGCGCTTGCCGAGGGGCGTCGCTGGCCTTAAGCGCCGCCGACAACATGGAAAGCTACGCCGCACCCGCCCGCCGCCTCGTCGATGAAATGGCCGCCGCCGCCGCCGCCGACCCTGCGCGCGCGGTCGCCTTTCAGGGCGCGCCCGGCGCAAATTCGCACCTCGCGGCGATCGAGCATTTCCCCGACGGCCTGCCGTTGCCCTGCTTTTCCTTCGAGGATGCCATCGATGCAGTGCGGTCCGGCGCGGCCGGCCACGCCATAATCCCGATCGAGAATTCGCTCCACGGCCGCGTCGCCGACATGCATTTCCTGCTGCCCGAATCCGGCCTGTCGATCGTCGCGGAGCATTTTTTGCGCGTCCGCCACTGCCTGATCGGGCGGGCGGGCGAATCGGTGGTGCAGGCGATGAGCCATCCGCAGGCGCTGGGCCAGTGCCGCAACTGGTTGCGCGCGCGGGGAATCACTCCCGTCGCCTATGCCGACACGGCTGCGGCCGCGGCCCTCGTCGCCGAGGAAGCCGAGCCCGGCGTCGCGGCGATCGCGCCCGCGCTGGCGGCGCAGCTCTATGCGCTCGACCTGATCGCCGAGAGCATCGAGGACGGCGACGACAACACCACGCGCTTCACCATCCTGGCGCGCGACGCGCGCGATCCGGCGCGCGACCAGCCGCTGATGACCACTTTCCTGTTCGAGGTGAAGAACATCCCCGCCGCGCTCTACAAGGCGATGGGCGGCTTCGCGACCAACGGCGTCAACATGACCAAGCTGGAAAGCTACCAGCGCGGGGCGAGCTTCGCGGCCACCGAATTCTTCGCCGACATCGAAGGCGCGCCGGGCGACCCGGCGGTCGACCGCGCGCTGGAGGAACTGCGCTTCCACAGCAAGTGGGTGCGCATCCTGGGCGTCTATCCGCAGGAGCGCCCGCGCACGGTGGTGTGAGGGCTGTTTATCTCGTCATTGAGTGCGGGTCGGCCAGAGGGGCGGATGTCCGATTAGCGGCGGGAGAACGATCACTCCTCCCCCAGCCACCAGCGGAACAGCGTGTGGGCGATGGCATAGGGCGGAGGGGGCAGGAACGGCGCGCCGGGTTCGCCGTCCATCGCGGCGCGCACACCTTCGCGGTCGACCCAGAAGGCGTCCTCAAGCTCGGTCGTGTCGATGGTAAGCGCCGGATCGTCGGTCGTCGCGACGCAGGCCATCATCAGCGACGAGGGGAAGGGCCAGGGCTGGCTGACGATGTAGCGCACGTCGCGGACGCGGATGCCGGCTTCCTCATACAGTTCGCGCGTCACCGCTTCCTCGATCGATTCGCCGGGTTCGACGAAGCCGGCGAGCGCCGAATAGCGGCCTTCGGGATAGCGCGGCTGGCGGCCGACGAGCACACGCCCCTCATGCTCGGCGAGCATGATGACGACGGGATCGACGCGCGGGAAATGCTCGGTCCCGCAATTGGCGCAGCGGCGGCCCCAGCCGGCGCGGTGGAGGCGCAGGTCCTGCGACCCGCAGACCGGGCAGAAGCGCAGGCGCACATGCCAGTCGATCAGGCTGCGCGCTGCGGCATAGGTCGCTGCTTCCTCGCGCGGGAGGATGTCGAGCAGGCGGAAGATGGCGTAGGAGCGCGCCGCGCCTTCGGGAATGTCGCGGTGGAACTCGACGAAGCGCGGGCGGCCTTCGTCGAGCCCGAGCAGCAGCAGCTCCGACGTGTCGCGCGCCTCGGCAAGGCTTGCCCAGGCGAGGCGGCCGAGATCGTCGAGGATCGGATCGATGCCGTCGAGGCGCAGCAGGCGGGCGCGCCAGTCCGACATGGCGGCGGCCAGCGCTTCCATGTCGGTGCGCAGATGATCGGCGCGGTCGAGCGTCGATCCGGTGAATCCGGGAAAATGGCTCACAGGCTGCGATAGACCGAAACGGCGAATTCCTTGGTGAAGGGCATCGTCTGGTCGGGCATGAACTGGGCATAGCCGCCGGCACGCACCTGATTGACGCGATCGACGAAGGCGATCGTCGCCGCCGCGCCGCCCCAGCCGAAGGTGCCGACCCCCGATCCGCCCGGCGTCGCCTTCAGCGTCACGCGTCCGCCGGCGCCGAAGCCCGCGCCGTCGATCAGCGTTCCCGCGGTGTCGGCGCCGGCGGGCAGCAGGTTGGACATGCCGAGGCGCGCCGTCTCTGCCTTCATGATCCGCGTGCCGCCGATCGCGCCTTCGCCCATCAGCATCAGCAGGAAGCGGTCATAGTCGCGCATCGACATGACGAGGCCGGCGCCGCCGAAGGGGAAGGCCGGCTTGTCCTGAAACACGCTGTACAGCCCCGGATCGAGCGGGAAGGGCCCCGAGGGCAGGTAGAAATAATTGGTGGTGAGGCGCGGCAGCGCGCTCGTCGGCACCTGGAACCAGGTGCTCGTCATCCCCAGCGGATCGAAGATGCGCGTCTGGAGGAAGCGATCGAAGGGCATGGCCGACGCGACCTCGATCACGCGCCCGAGCAGGTCGAGCCCGACCGAATAGCTCCATTTCGCGCCCGGATCGGCGATCAGCGGCAGCGTGGCGAGGCGATTGGCGAATTCCTCGAGGCTGGGCGCGGTCGGCACGTCGGGGAAGCCGGGCAGCTTCTTGCGGCTGGCGGCGGCGGGATTGAGGCCGAGGCGCTGATATTCGGCCAGCAACGGCCCCTTGGTGACGATCGTGTAGCCGAGCCCCGCCGTATGGGTGAGCAGGTTGCGCACCGTGATCGGACGCGTGGCGGGCCGGCTGGTCAGATCCTTCATCGGATCGACGAGGACACGCGGATTTTTGAAGCCCGGGATGAAATCGGCAATGTCCTGATCGAGCGACAGCTTGCCTTCCTCGACGAGGATCATCGCCGCCATGCCGGTGATCGGCTTGGTCATCGAATAGACGCGCCACAGCGTGTCGGCATCGACCGGGGTCTTGCTGTCGCGCGCGATTGTGCCGGCGGCGAGGAAGGTGGGCGCAGCGCTGCCGAAGCCGACCGCGCCGCCGACGCCCGGCAATTTGACCGGCGCATAGCTGTCGAGCAGCGCCTGGACGCTGGCCAGTTTCGTGTCGCGCGCGAAGGCGGGAGTGGCGGAAAGCGCGGCGGCGCCGAACAGGCCGCCCAGAAAAAGCCTGCGATCAAGCTGCTGATCGAACATCCATATCCTCCCTCATCGCCAGTTCGGCCGCTTTGGCGAACAGACTCGGCAGCCCCGCCTCGCCGATCCTGTCGAGCGGCCACCATTCTCCTTCCGGCCAGGGATCGCAATCGCTTTCGATGCGGCCGACGCGCACCTCGAGATCGAGCGCGAAATGGGTG
This sequence comes from Sphingomonas sp. EU05-FHT14C10, assembly GCF_058790595.1. Lineage (NCBI taxonomy): Bacteria > Pseudomonadati > Pseudomonadota > Alphaproteobacteria > Sphingomonadales > Sphingomonadaceae > Sphingomonas > Sphingomonas sp. EU05-FHT14C10. Next base: position 131,676 of record NZ_JBYTEN010000009.1, read on the forward strand.
AAGACATGCGTGACGAAGCCGGCGGCGACCCAGTCTCCGTCGGCCGGCGCCGCGCTGTCGGAGCCCTTGCTCCACCCGGTCGAAGGCAGGGCGCGCATCCCGCCGAGCAGGCCCCTGGTCGGGCGGCGGACGAGGCGGACGGCATCGTCGCGGACGGCGAACCAGGCAATGCCGTGGCGGTGCGGGCGATCTGCTTTGGGCGGCTTGACCGGATAGGCGGCGGCATCGGTGCGGCCCGCGCAGTGCGCGGCGAGAGGGCAGATCGCGCAGGCGGGGTTGCGCGGGGTGCAGATCGTCGCGCCCAGATCCATCATCGCCTGCGCGAAATCGCCGGCGCGATCGGCGGGCGCGATCGTGTCGGCGAGCGCGCGGAGCCGGGGCTTCGCGCCGGGCATCGGATCGGCGACGGCGAAGAGCCTTGCGGTCACGCGCTCGACATTGCCGTCGACCACCACGGCGCGGCGGCCGAAGGCGATCGCGGCGACGGCGGCGGCGGTATAGGCGCCGATGCCGGGAAGCGCGCGCAGGCCTGCCTCGTCGTCGGGAAAGCCGCCGCGCGCGGCGACGGCGCGCGCGCAGGCGAGCAGGTTGCGCGCGCGGGCATAATAGCCGAGCCCCGCCCATGCGCTCATCACATCGGCATCGGCGGCGGCTGCGAGCGCCGCGACGTCGGGCCAGCGCGTCGTGAAGCGCTCGAAATAGGGCTTCACCGCTGCGACGGTCGTCTGCTGGAGCATGATCTCCGACAGCCAGACGCGATAGGGATCGGGCGGCGGCGCGCCGGGCGGGCTGCGCCAGGGCAGGACGCGCGCCGCGCGGTCATACCAGCCGAGCAGCAGACGCGCGGGTTCCGTATCGACGCACATGGGGCGGCTATGGCATGACGCGGCGGATGAAGGAACGCCGCACCCCCAAATCACCGGCGCCGGTCGCGGAGGAACGCCCGCGCGGCGGCCCCGCGCGCGCGGTTGCGGAGATGCTGCCCGATGTCGGGCGCGCGGCCTTCCGCCGATTCGGTTTCGTGCAGGCATCGATCGTCGGCCGCTGGGGCGAGATCGTCGGCAGCCGCTATGCCGGCGTGTCCGCGCCCGAATCGATCCGCTTCCCGCAGGGCGAGCGATCCAACGGCGTGCTGACGCTGACCGTATCCTCCGCGCACGCGCCGATGATGCAGCATGTCGCGCCCGAGATCGTCGAGCGGGTCAATCGCTTCTTCGGCTATCCGGCGGTTTCGCGGGTGACGATGAAGCAGGGGCAGATCGCGCCGCGCGCGCCGCGCAAGCCGCCACCCTCGCTCAAGCCCGTGCCCGTCGAGCTGGGCGACAGCCTGCGCGCGATCGTCGATCCGGAATTGAAGGCGGTGCTCGAGGCGCTGGCGCAAGGCGTGGCGCGGACGAGCGGCGTGCCGCAGGTCGAGAAGGGACAGGACTGAATGTCGAGATTGCTGGCGTTGATTGTCTGTTTCGTCGCGCTCTCCGCAGCCGCCCCGCCCAAGATCGACTGGACGCGCAAGGTGACGATGACGCCGACGGGCGCCTTCGTGATGGGCAATCCCGCCGCCAAGGTGAAGCTGGTCGAATATGTCAGCTACACCTGCCCGCACTGCGCGCATTATGTCGCCGAATCCAAGGACGCGCTGCGCCAGCAGTACATCGCCAATGGCAGCACATCGATCGAGCTGCGCCACGCGGTGCGCGACCGGCTGGACTTCATCGCGACGCTGCTGGCGCGCTGCGGCGGCGCGGCGCGCTTCTTCGGCACCAGCGAGGCGATCTTCGCGGCACAGAATGACTGGATCGACAAGGGCGCGAGCTATGAGCAGGCCAATGGCGAGAAGCTCACCGCCATGCCGCGCGACGAGGGGCTGAAGCTGGAGGCGCGGGCATCGGGGCTGGCGGCGATCGTCGAGGCGCGCGGCGTGACGCCTGCGCAGATCGACAAATGCCTGACCGACGCGGCGCAGCAGAAGCTGATCGGCGACATGACCGATCAGGCGTGGAACGGCGTCCGCATCCCCGGCACCCCGGCCTTCGCGATCAACGGGACGATCGTTCCCGACGCCGCAAGCTGGGCGGCCTTGAAACCGGCGCTGGTCGCGGCGCAGAAGTAAGCCAACGCATTTTCACCACGGGAGTCATTCGACCAATGAAATCGACCATCGGCCTCAGCCTTGCCGCGATCGCGCTGATCCTGTCCGGCTGCTCGGGCAAGAGCGACGAGACCGCGGCGGCGGGCAACGCCACGGGCAATGCCAGCGCGTCGGCCTCGACCGCAGCGGCGATCAAGGCGCCGGCGGGCAGCGACTGGCTGACCACTGTCAGCAAGACCGCCGACGGCGGCTTCGTGATCGGCAATCCCAATGCGCCGGTGAAGCTGGTCGAATATCTCTCGCTCACCTGCCCGCACTGCGGCGAGTTCGCCAAGACCGCCTTCCCGCAGCTGCGCGACAAATATATCGAGAAGGGCACCGTCAGCCTCGAAGTGCGCAACTATGTGCGCGACCCGATCGACGTGACCGCATCGCTCATCACGCGCTGCAACGGCGCGGCGCCCTTCCTGCCGCTGACCGAGCAGATGTTCGAGAATCAGGAAGCGCTGTTCGAGAAGGCGCAGAAGCTGACCCCGGCCGACCAGCAGCGCATCGGCGCGCTGCCGCCCAACCAGCAATATGGCGCGATCGCGACCCTCGTCGGCCTCGACGAGTTCGCGCGCCAGCACGGCATCGCCGACGCCAAGCTGAAGACCTGCCTTGCCGACAAGGCCGAGCTCGACCAGCTCGTCTCGATGCAGAAGGTCGCCAACGACCAGATCAAGATCCAGGGCACGCCCAGCTTCCTGATCAACGGCAAGCTGCTCGACGCCACCGCGACCTGGGAGCTGCTCGAGCCGCAGCTCATCGCCGCGGGGGCCTGATCCACTTGCGTCAGGGGGGCGCATGAGGTTCCGCCGCCTCAAACTGAGCGGGTTCAAGAGCTTCGTCGATCCGGCGGAGCTGAGGATCGAGCCGGGGCTGACGGGTATCGTCGGCCCCAATGGCTGCGGAAAATCGAACCTGCTTGAGGCATTGCGCTGGGTTATGGGCGAATCGAGCGCCCGATCGATGCGCGGCGGCGGGATGGAGGACGTGATCTTCGCCGGCACCGCGACGCGACCGGCGCGGAGCTTTGCCGAAGTCCAGCTGCTCGCCGAGCGCAGCCCCGACGAGGCAGTGGGGCCGGCTGGGATCGCAGCGGGAGACGAAGTGGAGGTCGTCCGCCGGATCGAGCGCGGGGCGGGATCGGCCTATCGCGTCAACGGCCGCGACGTGCGCGCCAAGGATGTCGCGCTGATCTTCGCCGATGCGGCGACCGGCGCGCATTCGCCCGCGCTGGTCAGCCAGGGGCGGATCGGCGCCGTCATCGCCGCCAAGCCGACCGAGCGGCGCGCGATGCTGGAGGAAGCGGCGGGGATCGCCGGGCTCCATGTCCGCCGCAAGGACGCCGAGCAGAAGCTGCGCGCGACCGAGGCCAATCTGACGCGCCTCGACGAACTGATCGCCGACATGGAGACGCGCGCCGGGCAGCTGAAGCGGCAGGCGCGGCAGGCCGAGCGCTACCGCCAGCTTTCGGGCGAGATCAGGATCGCAGAGGCGCGGCTGCTCTTCGCGCGCTGGCGCGAGGCGGCGGCGGCGGCCGACGCGGCCAAGGCCGAGGCGGCGGCGGCCGAGGAGAAGGTCCACCAGGCCGCCGAAGCGCAGCGCGCGGCGGCGGCGTGGAGCGCGGAGGCGGTCGCGAAGGTCGCCGGCGCGCGCAGTGCCGCAATGGCGGCGCGCGAACGGGCGAGCGAGGCGGGGCACGCGCTGGCTACGCTGCAGGCCGAACGCGCCGCGCTCGACCGACGGATCGCCGAGCTTGCCGAACAGACGCGCCGGCTGGCGGCCGACCGCGAGCGCGAAGGGGCGCTCGCCAACGATGCCGCCGAGGCGATCAGGGGGATAGCGGAGGAAAGCGCGCTGCTCGATGCGCGGATCGCGGCGGCCGAGAAGGGCAAGCCCGATCTGGCGAGCGGCGTGGCGGCAGCCGAGCTGGCGGCGCGCGATGCCGAGGTCGAGCTGGCGCGCGCCTTGTCGGCACAAGCGGCGGAGCAGGCCGACGCGCGCGTGGCGCAGGCGGCGCTGGCCGCCGCGCGGAGCCTGGCCGAACGCGCGGCGCGCGAATGCGAAAGACTGACGCAGGAAGCGGCGGGGCTGGGCGAGGAAGCGCCGCTGATCGCGGCGCGCGACAGCGCGGCGGGCACGCGCACGGCGGCCGAAGGCGAGGCGCAGGGCGCGGCGGCGCGGATCGAGGCAGGCGAGGCGGCGCGCGCCGCAGCCGCCGAAGCGCGCAGCGAGGCCGAGGGCGAGGGCGCGGCCGCGCGATCGGCGCTGGCGGCGCTCGAAGGCGAGACCAGGGCGCTCGAGCGTGCGCTGGCGGCGGGCGGTGGCGGCAAGGTGGCGTCGGTGCTGGCCGCGATGCGCGCCGCGCCGGGTTATGAACATGCGCTGGCGGCGGCACTGGGCGACGATCTGGAAGCCGGACTGGAGGGCGACCGCCGCTGGGCGGGAGCCGAGCGGCAGGACGGCGATCCGGCCCTGCCCGAGGGTGTCGAGCGGCTCGGCGATCATGTGCAGGCGCCGGCTGCGCTCGCGCGGCGGCTGGCGCAGATCGGCGTGGTCGATGCCGATGACGGACGGCCACTGGCAGTCGGGCAGCGGATCGTGACGCGCGGCGGCGCGCTGCGGCGCTGGGACGGCTTCGTGACAAGCGGCGAAGGCGCGGCGACGGCCGAACGGCTGGTGCGCGCCAACCGGCTGGCGGCGATCGAGGCGGCTTTGCCCGAGGCGCGCGGCGCGGTCGATGCGGCCGAGGCGCGGCTGGGGGCGGCGCGCGCGACGCTGGCCGAGGCGACGGGCGCGATCGAGGCGGCGCGGCAGGCGCGGGGCGAGGCGGAAAGCCGCGCGCGGCAGGCGCAGCGCGACGAGGATCAGGCGAACGCGGCGATCGAGCGGCTGGCTTCGCGCCGCGCCGAGATCGCCCAGCGCATTGCGCGCGCGGACGGCGAACGCGAGGAGGGCGCGCGCGAACTGGCGGCGGCCGAGACGGCGGTTGCGGCGCTTCCCGACGGCAGCGCTACGGCGAAGCTGGTCGAGACGCTGCGCGCGGTGAGCGAAGGCGCGCGCGAACGCGTGTCGCAACTGAAGGCCGAGACGGCGACGATCGATCGCGCGATCGCCTCCGACCGCGAGCGGCGCGCGGCGGCGGCGGCCGAGATCAAGAGCTGGCGCGCGCGCGCGGGCGAGGCGGCGAAGCGGATCGAGGACATGACCGCGCGTGCCCGCGCGGCCGAGGCGGAGGCGCTGACGCTGGTCGATGCGCCGGCACGGCTCGATGCGCGGATCGAGGCAGCGACCACCGAACGCGCGACAAGCGCGGAGGCCGCCGAGGCGCTGGCCGTCGCCGAGCGCGAGGCCGAAGCGAAGCTGCGCGAGGCCGAGGCGACGGCGGCGGCGGCGGGCGAATTGCTGGCGCAGGCGCGCGAGGCGCGTGCCGGGGCGGCGGCGCGCGCGGAGAATCAGGAGCAGCGGCGCATCGAGGCGGGGCGCGTATCGGGCGAGCGCTTCGAATGCCCGCCGGTGCTGCTGCCCGAGCGGATCGGCTTTGCGAGTGCCGACGTGAGCGATGCGGCGACGGAATCGGCGCGGCACGAGCGGCTGATGCTCGACCGCGAGCGGATCGGCCCGGTCAATCTGGTCGCCGAGCGGGAGCTGAAGGAGCTTGAGGAGACGCACGCGACCAATGTTTCCGAGCGCGACGAGCTGATGCAGGCGGTGCACCGGCTGCGCGGATCGATCGGCAGCCTCAACCGCGAGGGGCGGCAGCGGCTGCTGGCCGCGTTCGAGGCGGTGAACGGGCATTTCCGCCGCCTCTTCTCCACGCTGTTCAACGGCGGCGAAGCGTATCTGCAGCTTGTCGATTCGGACGATCCGCTGGAAGCGGGGCTGGAGATCATGGCGCAGCCGCCGGGCAAGAAGCTGGCGACGCTGACGCTGCTTTCGGGTGGCGAGCAGGCGCTGACCGCGGTCGCGCTGATCTTCGGCCTGTTCCTCACCAATCCCGCGCCGATCTGCGTGCTCGACGAAGTCGATGCGCCGCTCGACGACGCCAATATCGAGCGTTTCTGCGATCTGCTCGAAGCCATGGTCGGCGAAACCGAGACGCGTTACCTGATCGTCACGCACAATGCGGTGACGATGAGCCGGATGCACCGGCTGTTCGGCGTGACCATGGTCGAGCAGGGGGTGAGCCGGCTCGTCTCGGTCGATCTGGGCGGGGCCGAACGGCTGCTGGCGGCCGAATGAAGGCACAGTTCTGGCCGCTGCCCAAGATCGCGACGGCACCCTTCTGCCCCGCCGAGGTGCAGGGATCGATCAATGTGCCCAGGGGCGCGTCGGCGCTGAAGCGGGCGGCGCTGTTCGCCGGGCCGGGGCTGCTCGTCGCGGTCGGCTATATGGACCCGGGCAACTGGGCGACCGACATCGCGGCGGGTGCGGCCTTCGGCTATGCATTGCTCTTCGTCGTGATGCTGTCGAGCCTGGCCGCGATCCTGCTCCAGACGCTGGCGCTGCGGCTGGGGCTCGCGGCCGATCGCGATCTCGCACAGGCATGCCGCGACCGTTACGGGCATCGCACGCGGATCGCGCTGTGGGCGGCGGCCGAACTGGCGATCATCGCGACCGACGTCGCGGAGGTGCTGGGCGCGGCGCTGGCGATCAAGCTGCTCTTCGGGTTGCCGATGATGTGGGGCATCTGCCTGACCGCGCTCGACCTGCTGCTCGTGCTCGGCCTGCAGGGGGCGGGCTTCCGGCGGATCGAGGCGATCATCGGCGCGCTCGTCGCGATCATCGGGCTGTGCTTCCTCGTCGAGCTGGTGATCGCGCGCCCCGACGGCGCGGCGATCGCGGCCGGGCTGGTGCCCGATTTCCGGCGGCTGGCCGATCCATCCGCGCTCTATCTTGCGATCGGCGTGGTCGGCGCGACGGTGATGCCGCACAATCTCTACCTCCACTCGTCGATCGTCCGCACGCGCACGATCGGGCCAAACGATGCGGCGAAGCGCAAGGCGATCGGGCTGGCGACGACCGATACGACGGTGTCGCTATTGCTCGCCGCGCTGGTCAACGGCGCGATCATGGTGCTGGCGGCGGCGCTGTTCCACGACAGCGGCAATCAGGGCGTCGCCGACATCGCCGAGGCGCATCGGCTGCTCGAACCGCTGACCGGCGCGGCGGCGGCCGGGCTGCTTTTCGCCTTCGCGCTGCTTGCGTCGGGGCAAAGCTCGACCTTCACCGGGACGATCGCCGGGCAAGTGGTGCTCGAGGGTTTTCTCGACCTCAGCATTCCCTGCTGGCAGCGGCGCGTGATCACGCGCGTGCTGGCGATCCTGCCCGCGCTTGCCGGCATCTGGCTGCTCGGCGAGGGATCGGTCGGCCGTCTGCTCGTGCTGTCGCAGGTGGTGCTGTCGATCCAGCTGCCCTTCGCCATCTGGCCGCTGATCCGCGTGACCAGCGACCGGCGGGTGATGGGTGTGTTCGTGACGCCCTGGCTGGTGGCGGCGATCGCCTGGCTGTTGTTCGCGGCGATCGTCGCGGCCAATATCTGGCTCTTCTATGCGGAGCTGTTCGGATGAAGCCTGTTCATGTCGTCTTCCTGCTGTTTCCGAGCGTGACGCAGCTCGACCTGACCGGGCCGGCGCAGGTGCTGTCGCGGCTGGGCGCGGCGAAGATCGATCTGGTGTGGAAGACGCGCGATCCCGTGCCGACCGACGCGGGTTTCGACCTGCTGCCGACCGCGACGCTGGATGACGTCAAGACGGCGGACATCATCTGCGTGCCCGGCGGCTTCGGCACCGTCGCGGTCATGGAGGACGGGGCGGTGCTCGACTGGCTGCGCGCGGTGGCCGCAAGCGCGGAGTGGGTGACGAGCGTGTGCACGGGGTCGCTGGTGCTCGCCGCCGCCGGTTTGCTCGACGGCTATCGCGCCGCCTGCCACTGGGCGTCGCGCGAGCAGCTTGGCTGGTTCGGGGCGGAGCCGGTGGCCGAGCGCGTGGTGTTCGATCGCAATCGCGTGACGGGCGGCGGGGTGACGGCGGGCATCGATTTCGCGCTGGCGCTGACCGCGGCGATCCGCGGCGAGGCGCATGCGCGTTTCGTGCAGCTCAGCCTCGAATATGATCCCGCTCCGCCCTTCGACAGCGGATCGCCCGACCGCGCCGACGCAGCGACGATGGAGCGTTATCAGGCGATGGTCGCGAAACATGCGCCCGACCGCGCGGCGAAGGTCAAAGCCATCGCCGCGCGCAGACGCGGCTGAGGATCAGCGCGGAGCGTCGACTTCGGGGGTCTGCTGCTGTTGCTGCTGCTTGCGCTCCTGCTGCGCCTGGCGGAGCATTTTCTGGTAGCAGCCCGTCCAGCCGCCGGCTCCGACCGGCGAGCAGCTGCCCGTGCCCGTGGATCCCGAATATTCCATGCTCTGGACGCGGTTTGCCCAGGGCTGATCGGCGGGCGGCAGTGGATTGCCGCGGAATTCCTTGGGGATGCGGTAACGCTCGCTCTCCGGCGCGCGGACGCAGATCGTATCGCGCGGGCAGGGATCGTTGCCGAAGATGGTGAGGACGCGATCGGTCGACTGTGCCTGAACCGGCATGATCGGAAGCACGGTGAGGCCGATCGAAAGCGCGGCGGCGACGAGGAGCAGTTTCATAAGGCGGGTTCCATCCAGTCTCTGGCGCCAACGCGCGGGGTGCAGTTCATATCCGTTTGGAAAGAGCGATGGCCGCGCGGCAGCCGAGCCGGATCGCGCCGCTGAGCAGCGGATAGGCCGGCGCGCGCTCGGCGCCCGCGGCAAGGGCCGCGTCGCGATGCTCGACTTCCTCGGCGCGGAAGTCGGCGATCGCCTCCGACAGCGCGGGATCGCTGTCGCCGAGCCGCTCAAGCTGCTCGCCATAATGATTGTCGATCTCGGTCTCGATCGCGGCGGTGCAGGCCATCGCGGCTTCCGGCCCCATCGCCGCCGTCACCGCACCAAGCGCGAAGCCTGCCACGTCCCAGAAAGGCTGGAGCAGGGTAGGGCGCACGCCGCGCTCGGCGATCATCGCGTCGAAATGGGCGCGGTGGCGCTCCTCCTGCGCGGCCATGCGCGCGATCGACCGGGCCATGGGATGACGATCGCCCATAACCGCGAGCTGCCCCGCATAGATGCGCGTCGCGCCAAATTCGCCTGCCTGATCGACGCGCAGCATCGATGCACTGTCGGCCCCGCGCTCGCCCGGTCTGGTCATCAGCGCCTGCTCCTCCTGCCCAGCAGGATGAAGATGGCGACGGCAGAGGCAAGCGAAAAGATGGCGTTGAACCCGGCAAGCGAAATGCCGAACAGCGTCCATTGCGCCTGATCGCAGCGGATCAGCGGCGTCGCCATGATGTTAGCGAGGATGTCGGCCGAGCTCCTGCCTGCCTCAGGCGCGATCGAGCAGCGCGTGACGCCTTCCCACCAATGATATTCGACGCCGGCGTGGAAGACGCCGATCGCGCCGCTGATCAGGATCGCGATTCCAGCGAGCAGGACGAGCGGGCGGCTGACCGGCCCCTTGCGGAACAGGATGGCGAGCAGCGCCAGCGCGATCGCCGCCATGTGCGGCCAGCGCTGCCACCAGCACATCTCGCACGGATAAAGGCCGAAGCCATATTGCGAAACATAGGCGCCGCCGAGCAGCAGCACAGGCATGACGAACGCGATCAGCCGCGCGGTCGAAAGGGAAGGAGATCTCATCGGCCTGCCTGTCTTCGCCGCCCGGCGGGTGCGCCAGGCGGGCGTGGTGTTCAGCGCTTGCCGGCGCTTGCGGTGCGCGTCTGCGCCGGCGGCAGCGCGCCGATGCGGCGGACCGTCTTCAACGCATAGTCGAGCTGGAAGTCGTCGATCTTAGCTTTCTTCAGATCCTCCGCCGTGGCGGTGAAGCGCGGATCGGGCTTGGTGTCGTCTTCCAGCACGCTGTTGTCGACCTTCGCCTCGTTGATCAGGTGGCGGCGCAGATCATCCTCGCGGAAGCGCGGGCGCGTCTTGTAATCGGGATCCGAAAGCTGCGGCACCTTGATGTCGGGCTCGATCCCGCCTTCCTGAACCGAGCGGCCCGAGGGGGTGTAGTAGCGCGCCGTGGTGAGGCGCAGCGCGGTGTTCTGGGAGAGCGGCAGCAGCGTCTGCACCGATCCCTTGCCAAAGCTGCGTTCGCCCATGACGAGCGCGCGGTGCTGGTCCTGCAGCGCGCCCGCGACGATCTCTGCCGCCGAGGCCGAGCCGGCATCGACGAGGACGACAATCGGCAGGCCATGCGAATCGTCGCCGGGCTTGGCATAATAACGCTCGATGTCGCCCTTCTCGCGGCCGCGCTGCGAGACGATCTCGCCATGATCGAGGAAGGCGTCCGACACCTCGACCGCCTGATCGAGCAGGCCGCCGGGGTTGGAGCGCAGATCGACGACATAGCCGATCGGGCGATGGCCGAGCGCCTTGTCGATCCCCATCAGCGCGGCGCGCACGTCGGCGCCGGTATTCTTGGAGAAGCTGTTGATGTTGATGTAGCCGACGCCGTCCTTCACTTCCCACTTCACCGGCTTGAGCTCGATGACTTCGCGGGTCAGCGTGACGTCGAAGGGCTTGTCGCGGCCGGGGCGGACGATGGTGAGCTTGACCGTGGTGCCGGGCTTGCCGCGCATCTGGCCGACCGCCTCGTCAAGCGTGCCGCCATAGAGCAGCGTGCCGTTGAGATGCGTGATATAGTCGCCAGCCTTGATGCCCGCGCGATAGGCCGGGGTGTCCTCCGACGGGGCGATCACCTTCACCGCGCCGTCCTCCATCGAGACGGTGAGGCCGAGGCCGCCGTAATTGCCGTCGGTCTGGGTGCGCATATTGTCGAAATCCGACGCGTCCAGATAGGAGCTGTGCGGATCGAGGCTGGCAAGCATCCCGTCGATCGCGCCCTTGATCAGCTTCTTGTCGTCGACCTTGTCGACATAATCGACGCGCACGCGCTGGAAGACGTCCATGAACACGTCGAGCTCGCGGAAGGTCTGGCTGTCCACCGCGGCGAAGCCGGCCGTGGCTGCGGGGATCATGGCGATCGCGGAGACAAGCGCGGTGGCACGGAAGAGGGGGCTACGGAACAACGACTTGGGCATTGATGGACGGTCCTTGGGCGAACTTGAAGCGACGTTACAGCGTTTCCGCGCGATTCCCAAACGGGAGTTGGGGATTTTCAGGGGGTCATCCGGCCATCCGTGCGATGTCGACGGGATCGCTGCCGCGGCGAAGCTCGACGGTGAGCGCGCGCTGCTCGGTGCCGGTGCGGCCGAGCGGGCTGCCCTGAACCACCGTGTCGCCGACCGCGACCGCCAGGCTGTCGAGCCCGGTGAGCAACGAGGTCCAGCCGCCGCCATGATCGATGATGACGATCTGGCCATAGCCGCGATAGGCGCCCGAATAGACGATGCGCCCGCCGGCGGGGGCGATAACCAGCGCGCCGGGCGCCGTCGCGATCGTCAGCCCGCGCGAGCGCACGCCGGTGCGCGAGACCTCGCCGAGCCCGGTGAGGACACGGCCGTTGACGGGAAGGCGATAGGGTGGCGCCTTCGCTTCGGCGGCAGCAGCTGTGGCGGCGGCGACGGGCATTGGTGCTTCGCCCGGGCGCGGTGGGCGAAGCAGGGGGCCGGGAAGCGCCGCTAGCGCATCGCGCCGCGACGCCTGCGCGCCCAGCTCGTCCATCAGATCGGCGAGGTCGCGCGCCTGCTCGCCAAGCGCGACGGCGCGGTCGGCCTCGAAAGCGGCATCGTTGCGCAGCGTCTGCGAGCGGCGGCGATGCTCGACGGCGGCGGTGGCGAGCTGCTGGCGCTCGGCCACCAGCCGCTGCTGGCCGGCGCGGAGCTCGGCGACCGACTGGTCGGCAAGGCGGCGCAGGCGGGCGGCATGATCGAGCTCGGCGCGGAGCCCCGCTGTGCGCTGCTCGATGACCGGGAGCATCGTCGCCAGCACCGCGCGGACATGGACGAGATCGGTGATCGTCCCCGGCTGGACGACGGCGAGCGCGGCGGGGCGGCGCGTCATCATCTGGAGCGCGGCGACGAGGCGGACGATCGGCCCCTGCCGCGCGGCAAGGCGCTCGCGCTGGACGGCGCGGAGCCGCTCGACGATCGCGACCTGGGCCTCGGCGGCGGCGATATCGGCTTCGGATGCCTGGATGCGCGCGGCGATCGCTGCTTCCTCGGCGCGCGCCCTGGCGGCGGCATCGAGCTGGCGGCCGGCCTCGGCGACCATCGCCTGCGATCGCGCCGCCGCATCGGCCGATTCGGCGCGCGCGCGATCAAGCTCGCGCCTTGCATCGGCGATGCTTTGCGCGGCGGCCGCCGAAAAGGCGGTGAGCGTGGCGGCAAGCGCGAGCGCGGACAGGGCGGGAGCGGGCGCGCGCTTCATCATCCCTCGCGGTGATAGGGGTGGCCGGCGACGATGCTCGTCGCGCGCCAGATCTGCTCGGCCAGCATCGCGCGCGCCATCATGTGCGGCCAGGTCGCGCGGCCGAAGGCGAGGAGAAGGTCGGCCTCGTCGCGCAGCGTCTCGTCATGCCCGTCGGCCGCGCCGATCATGAAGCGCGCCTCGCGCCGGCCGTCGTCGCGCCAGCGCTCGAGGATACGGGCAAATTCGGTCGAGGGCAGATCGCGCCCCTTTTCGTCGAGGACGACAAGCGCGGTGGCGGGCTCGCGCGCCGGAAGCCTGCCGCCCTGATCGGGAAGCTCGGTGATCCGCCAGGGCCAGGCGACGCGCTTCATATAGCGATCGACCAGATCGGCCTCAGGGCCACGCCCGATCTTGCCGCGCGCGATGATGTGCAGCAGCAAGCCCGGATCAGGCGTTCGCGGCGGGTGGCGCGGCAGCCGGCGCTTCGCCGAACGCCCACATGCGCTCGAGATTGTAGAAGCTGCGCACTTCGGGGCGGAAGAGGTGGACGATCACGTCGCCGGCATCGATCAGCACCCAGTCGGCGGTCGGCAGCCCTTCGATCCGCGCGTTGCGGCCGAACTCGGACTTGATCCGATCGGCGAGCTTGTGCGCCATCGAAGCGACCTGCCGGGTCGAACGGCCGCTGGCGATCACCATATGATCGGCGATGCTGCTCTTGCCCTCGAGCGGGATCGAGATCGTGTCCACCGCCTGATCGTCGTCGAGCGAGGCAAGGACGAGCTGATGCAGAGCCGCGACCGAATCAGGGTCGGGCGATTTCGGGACCGGGGACTGTGAAGCCAATGGGGTTCCTCAAACAGGGGGGTGAAGCCGGCGCCGCGCGCCCGGCCGGAAACGTGAAGACCAATCGGGATTCTGCCGCCGCAACAGGGTGGCTGAAGTCGGATCGGGGCGAAAGCGCAACAGCACGAGCGCCGGCGTTCTCCACTTCGTCCATCTCTTTACCTCGGCTGCGGGCCGGACGGAGCGACGCAGCCAGCCCATCGCGGGCACCGCGTGAGCATGTGCATCATAACCCGGACGCGCGATTACGGCAATCGGCACCATGCGGGCGATCTTCCGCCAATCGCGCCACAGGTGGAACTGGTCGAGATTGTCGGCGCCCATCAGCCAGACGAAGCGGCGCTTGGGATAGCGGCGGATGAGCTTGCGCAGCGTATCGGCGGTGTAGCGCGTGCCCAGCCGCGCCTCGATATCGGTGGCGCGGATCCGCGAGCGCCGCGCCATCGCACGCGCCGAGGCAAGGCGCGCGGCAAGGGGCGCCATGTCGGTCGCGCCCGCCTTGAGCGGATTGCCGGGCGAGACCATCCACCACAGCTCGTCGAGCCCGAGCGCGTCGATCGCATGGAGGCTGATCGCGCGGTGGCCGCGATGCGCAGGATTGAAGGAGCCGCCGAGCAGGCCGGTAAGCGTCATCGCGCCAGCAATGACGCCTGTGGCGGCCAAATCAAGATTTGGTTTTGGGTGTTGATGTTGAGGCTGCACCGGCCCGCTCCCCCACCCGGCCTCCCATCCAGGATACACTCTGTGGGAGGC